>JAAESJ010000001.1 GCA_024229495.1 Verrucomicrobiaceae bacterium
GGCTCAGCTTCGGGTTTTGCCCGGAGGGAAGCTTCCCGCTGACAAGCGCCTCGCGGCACTCAAGGACCTGAACGGTTATTTCCCCTTTAAGCCGCCGCTATCAGGAGAAGACTGGGAAGCCCGCTCGAAGAAGATGCGTCATCACTTGAAGGTTGCCGTGGGTCTTTATCCGGAACCGGACCGCACCCCCCTTAATGCTGTCATTCATGGCAGGGTTGAGGGTGATGGCTTCAGTGTCGAGAAGGTCTACCTTGAGAGTATCCCGGGATTTTACCTTACCGGGAGCCTGTATCGTCCATCAGGAGGGGGTGCTATCAAGCGACCGGGTGTTCTTTGTCCGCACGGGCACTGGAATGAAGGCCGGTTTCATGACGCGGGCGAGGCGAATATCAAAAAGCAGATTGAGCAGGGCGCTGAGGAATTCCTCGAGACCGGTCGCAACCCGATCCAGGCGCGCTGTGTCGGCCTGGCGAGAATGGGGTGTGTTGTTTTCCAGTATGACATGATCGGTTACTGCGACAATGACCAGATTTCCTACCAGCTGGCCCATCGGTTTGCCGAGCAGCGCCCCGGCATGATTGCCACCAGGGACTGGGGACTTTTCAGTCCACAGGCCGAGTCACACCTGCAGAGCGTGATGATGTTGCAGACCTGGAACTCGATCCGTGCCATCGACTTCATGGAGGCATTGCCGGATGTGGATCCTGAGCGTATCGCAGTCACCGGTGCAAGTGGTGGTGGTACGCAGACCTTCGTGGTTTCCGCACTGGACCCGAGGGTCAAGGTGTCGGTTCCAGCAGTGATGGTTTCCACTGCGATGCAGGGGGGATGCACTTGCGAGAATGCCAGCCTTTTGCGCGTTGATGAGGGCAACGTTGCCTTTGCCGCCCTTTTTGCACCAAAGCCCCTGTGTGTTACTGCTGCGGATGACTGGACAAAGGAAATGGCAACCAAGGGCTTCCCCGAGTTAAGCAGGCTATATGGCGTCCTTGGCGCTCAAGAGAACCTGATGCTGCATTCCAGGACCGAGTTCGGGCATAATTACAACCTGCCTTCAAGGCAGGCAATGTATCGTTGGCTCAATGGCCACCTGGGGATCAACGCGAAGAATCCTGAGAGGGAGAGACCCCATAAGAGGTTGCTCCGGGAGCAGTTGACAGTGTGGAATGACAAGCATCCCAAGCCGCCAGGGGGAGAGCGTTTTGAGCGCAGATTACTTGCCGCATTACAGGCTGATTCAGCCAAGAAGATCTCTGCCAGCGATGAGGTTGCCAGGCGTGGTTGGGAAGTTGTGCTCGGCCTGGGACTTGAACGTGGGGGCAAGGTCGAGTGGGAGCTGATCACGAAGGAAGAGCGGGAGGGTTACCTTGTTATGGCCGGACTGATCAATAATGTCAGCGGCAAGCAGCAATTACCTGCGGTGTTCCTCTACCCGAAGGAGAACTGGAATAAGCGTGCGGTGATCTGGCTTGATGCTGAAGGCAAGTCCGGCTTGTTTGAGGGGCAAGAACCGCGCGCGGAGGTGAAGAAACTGCTTGCCGCCGGCAGTGCGGTTTGTGGTGTCGACCTCTTTATGCAGGGAGAGTTCCTTGCCGATGGCAAAGCATTGAGCCAAACCCGCCGGGTGAAGAACCCGCGTGAGTCGGCAGCCTTTACCTTTGGCTACAACCGGTCACTCTTTGTTCACCGGGTGCATGATGTCTTAAGCTTGATCGAGCTTATACTTACTGACAGTCATGGTGCAGAGAAGGTTGACCTGGTCGGGCTCAAGGGAGCTGGGCACTGGGCGGCCGCTGCTCATTACCTTGTCGGGGAGGCCCTTGACCGTGTCGCGATTGAAACCGCCGGATTTAAGTTTATCAAGGTGATGGATATTCGGCATCCGGATTTTTTACCCGGGGGGGCGAAATATGGTGATATTGATGTGCTGCTTGGCTTGGCAAAGCAACCCTGTTGGCTGGTTGATGACAAGGGCTTGCCGACTTGGTTGCAGTGAGGCAAGATGCTTGCCTGATCTTGAGAATTTTCCTGTTATATGCGCTTGCTCCTTTTATTCCTGCTGATTTCTTGTGTGGGTGTCAATGCCCAGGGTAACCGGCTTGCCTACCTTGATGCTCCATCCCCGGACCCGTATTATGTAGGGCCAGGGTTTGCCAAGTTAACCACGCCCAGGTGGATCGGTGAAGATGGGGTCGAGGCGGTTGCGATTCTCTCCATTGATGACATGCGAGATACCGCGGGCTATGAGAACTACCTGAGGCCGATCATCGACAGGCTCAAGGCAATTGATGGCCGTGCGCCGGTGAGCATCTTTACCTGTCAGGTTGATCCGCAGGATATGCGCCTGCAAAAATGGCTGAAGGAGGGGTTGAGCATAGAGGTGCATACCATTGCCCACCCGTGCCCGCTGCTTGGTGCCGGCGGATCGATTGCCGATGCCCGAGCGACAGTACATAATTGCATTGACCTGCTTGCCGGAATTCCCAACAGCATACCAATGGTGTTTCGCATGCCCTGCTGTGATTCACAAAATTCACTCAGCCCGAGATTCTTTTCTGAAATTTTTTCAAGGCCTACGGCAGTGGGCAATCTCCTCAAGGCGGATTCCTCGGTGTTCACCCTGCTGAGCACTCCCGGAAACCGCCTGGAAAAATATGTGCCCAAGCTGCGCGGATTTGTGAATTACATCAGGGATTATCCGTATCCGTACGTGATCGGCGGAAATTGCTGGGAGTTTCCCTCCGTGATTCCCTCGGACTGGGAGGCGCAGGACCGGCATGGATCCAAGAATCCTGAGACCATTGAGGACCTCAAGGCAGCCCTGGACCGCGTGGTGGAAATGCAGGGCCTGTTTACCTTTGTTTTTCATCCCCACGGCTGGATAGGAAATGACCAGGTCAACAGCCTCATTGATCATGCCGTAAAGACCCATGGCAAAAAGCTCAAGTTCATGACTTTCCCGGAGGTCATTGCACGCCTTGAGAAAAACGTCCTGGGCGGCAGGTCTCTGCAGGACGGAGTGCGGCTCTTTGATGCCAATGGTGACGGTATACCGGAAGTTCATGACCGGGAAGAGGACGTTGCCGGTGCGGTTTTTGGCAGCGCGCCGCCGATAGCGGGACGATTGCTTGACCTTGATGGTGATGGCCAGGCGGAATCCGTGTCGACGAGCTCCATCTTTAACTTCAAGGAGGGCAAGTGGTCGCTCTCGCCGGTGAAAATACCCGATGCTGTCCGCCCGCGGCATGCGGATACGCGGTTTGTTGATCTTGATGGAGACCGGGATCTGGACATCATTGTTTCCTCCCAGGAGCATCAGTTTATTTATCGCTTCGAGCCCGGCAAGCCCGGCTGGGTGAAGCAATTTGGGGGCCAGCGAAAATCTTTTGGTGAAGCCCTCCAGATTCCGCCGTTTGTCCGCAAGGACGGAACCAACAACGGGGCATGGCTGGCCCGGGGCAGGGTGTTCTGGCAGAATGAGGATGTGGGCCGCGGACAAGCGCAGATTATCAAGCGGTCGTTTGACGAATTGATGAAAATGGCCGGTGCCGGTGCCGGCGTTCCAATGAACCCGGAAGAATCGCTACGGGTGATGCAGCCGCGGGAAGGATTTCGTGTCGACCTTGTGGCGGCGGAACCTCTGGTCATGGATCCGGTTGATATTGCCTGGGGGCCGGACGGGCGCATGTGGGTGGCGGAAATGGCGGATTATCCGATGGGCATTGATAACAAGGGAAAAGCCGGTGCCCGCATTGCGGTGCTTGCCGATACCACCGGCGATGGCATTCTTGATAAGCGTTCGCTTTTCGCTGCAGGGCTTGAAACAGCCAATACGGTGTTGCCATGGCGCGACGGGGCACTGGTCGTTGCCCCGCCCCAGATCCTGTTTATGCGTGATGTGGATCATGATGGCCGGGCAGATGAGAGAAAGGTCCTTTATGAGGGGTTTGGCCGGGGAAATGAGCAGCACCGCGGTAACGGCCTGGCATGGGGGCTTGATGGCTGGCTTTATGTTGCCAACGGGGACAGCGGCGGCACTATCCGTTCGACGATTACCGGCAAGAGCATGAACTTGGGCGGGTTTGATTTACGAATCAGGCCTGACACGGGTGAGCTGGAACCTGCCACCGGGATGACTCAGCATGGGCGCAATCGGGACGACTGGGGAAACTGGATCGCCGGTAATAATTCCGGGGCGTGGCAAATTGCCCTGGAGGATGATTACATCCGTCTCAATCCAAAGGTGCAACAGCCCCCGGCCAGGAATCCTCTCTTTGGGGTAATGGACCTTTATCCATCCAGCCACGTGCTCAGTCACTGGAGCGGTTATAGGCGCCCTCCGGCCGGATCCCCGGGGAAACTCACTTCCGGGTGTGGCTATACCTTCTATAGGGATAATCTCTTCAATGGGCTTGTTGAGCCTTCGCTGTATTTCTCCTGTCCTGTGCATAATTGCATTCATCGTGAGGTGATCCGGTGGAACGGGATCCTCATGCAGACCTCTCGCGCTGAGGATGAGGCCCGCAGCGAGTTCCTTCGCAGTGCCGATTCCTGGTTTCGTCCTACTGCCATTCGCACCGGTCCCGATGGCGGCATGTATGTGGCCGATATGTATCGCTTCGTTATCGAGCATCCAAAATGGATCGAGGACAACATGGAACGCCGCCTGATTGCAGAGGGTCGTTTGCGGGCCGGCCATGACCGCGGCCGGATTTACAGGATTCTTCCTGACAATGCACCTGTTCCTAGGCCATTGAACCTTGCCTCGCTGGAGCCCAAGGCGCTTGCCGGGGCCCTTGACAGTCCCAATGGATGGGTGCGTGATACCGTCCACATGATGTTGACCTGGCTTGAAGGAGATGCCAGGAACCCCGCGATACCGGAGCTACGGAATATCCTGAAGGGCAGCATGTATCCTGCCGCCCGTGCCCAGGCACTGGGTGTTCTTGCCGGCCTGGATCATCTCTCTGCTGCCGACGTTGATGCCGGTCTGGATGATCCCCACCAGGGGGTTAGGCGCAATGCACTGCGTCTTGGGGCATCCTTCCTGGCTGCTGATGCGACGCTGGGAGGAAAGGCTGTTGCGCTGCTTGGCGATGAGGATCCCGGGGTGCAAAGGGAAGCCGCCTATGCCCTGGGCAATTGGCAGAGTCCCGCTGCGGGCAGGGCCCTGGGATCTTTTCTGGTCAAACACGCAGCAAATCCCTACCTGCGGGCGGCGGCACTGACTTCTTCCAGCCAGGTTGTTGATGAAGTTCTCCTGTCGGTGATGTCGGCAGAACGCACCCCTGCCACGGTGACCCTGACCGGTGAATTACTGGGGATGCTGGGTGAGGATCCCCGGCAATCGCTCCCGTTAATCCTGAAAAAAATTACCGTGCTGCCGGCGACAGGCAAAGGGTATGAATCCTGGAAGCTGAGTGTGGTTGCCCGTCTTCTTGAAATATACAAAAACGACAGGGCCTTGCATGATCAGGTGGCACCAATGTTTGCAGCCGCCCGCGCAATCATCAGTAACGAGAAAGCACTACCTGCCAGGCGCCTAGCGGCCATTGACTTGCTGGCCCGTTCACCCGGAAATTCCGAGGCTGACATGCCTCTCTTTATTTCTGTGCTCAAGGTTTCCTCGCCCATTGAACTGCAGGTTGCCTCCCTTCAGCCTGTCCTGGAAAAAGGCAATCAGTCGGTGATAATTCAACTGCTGGCAGGATGGGGGCAATACAGTCCGGTGCTGCGTTCAAGCATTGTCGGCACGATGCTTTCCCGCAGCCGTCTGACCCGCTCTCTACTTACCTCCCTGCCCCGCAATCCCGAGTTGTTGGCTTCCCTTGATACTGCCCGGCGGGAATTCCTGCTCCAGCATAAGGATGAAATAATACGCAAACTCGCTGCAAAGCATCTTGGTTCAGGCATCCGTGCCGACCGTGAATCTGTCATCAAACAGTATGCGCCTTCCCTTGCTGCGGATGGTGACAGTGAAAAGGGACGCGCCCTGTTTGCTTCCCTTTGTGCTGCCTGTCATCGCCTGGATGGGGTTGGCAGGGAGGTTGGGCCCGATCTGGCAGCCCTGACAGACCGCAGCAGTAGGTCTTACCTTACCGCCATTCTTGATCCTAACCGTGCCATTCAGGAGAACTGGATGACATTTGTCGCGACCACTGGCGATCAGCGTTTATTTGCCGGCGCCCTCGCGGAGGAGACCAGTTCCGGCATTGTCCTGATTGGGGCTGATGGCGTAAGCAAACGAGTTGCCCGCACTGATTTGAAATCACTGAAATCAACCGGTCGCTCACTGATGCCTGAGGGACTGGAAGAAGCCATCAGTGTTCCAGACATGGGGCATCTTTTGGCTTATCTGCGCACCGCGGGGTCGCCGCACAAGAAGTTTGTGAACAATACTCCCAGGACTATCAGGCAGGCAGCTGATGGTAACTTGGCGCTTCCTGCCTCTGCTGCAGCGCTTTTCGGGCCAAGTATTATTTTCGAGCAACAATATCGCAACATTGGCTACTGGGGACATGAGAAGGACCGTGCTGAGTGGGCAATTCACCTTGATCGTGCAGGGGAATATGACCTTTGGGTTGACTGGGCTCTGAATAACGGACATGTCGGCGGTCGTATCCGGTTCATGGCGTCCGGGCAAGTGGTTGCCGATGCAGTTCCCGGAACCCGCAGCTGGGACATTTATCGCTGGGGGCGTGTTGGCCGAATGAAATTGCCGGCGGGCAGGCAAACCCTGCTGGTGAGCAGTGAGGGCCCCGTGACCGTTGGGGCACTCATTGACCTGCGCGCAGTCCGCTTGATTCCCGCTGGGAGCAAGGGGCCGGCAGAGGGATTTGACTGGACTGCATTCAGTAAATTGTACAATGAGTGATCCGGTGGTCGGCGAATCAGGAAGCTGCCGCGTGCGTGTTGCCGGCAAATTCTTCCGTGCAGGCGAGGAAAAGTTTTACATCAGGGGTCTGACCTATGGTCCTTTCTCTCCGGGGGGCGAGTTCCCGGGGTTGAAACATGGCGTGGAACTGGAAGCCGACCTTGCCAGTATTGTCGCAACAGGTGCAAACACGATTCGACTTTATGAGTCGCCACCTGAGGGATTCCTGGATGTTTGTGCCGAGCACGGGATCCGGGTGATCGTGGGGGTTTCATGGCCGGACCATGTGGATTTCATCAACCAGGAGGGCCTTTTGGATTCATGTTTGGAGAAGCTGCGACAGGCAGTGATTGCCCACCGGGGCCATCCTGCTTTGCTGGGTTATTTTATCGGCAATGAGATTAGCGCGACAATTGTTCGCTGGCTGGGGCCGCACAGGGTGAAGGCCTTGCTCGAGGAGTTGATTGTAATCGGTCGGCGTGAGGATCCGCACGCTTTATTTGCCTATGCAAATTATCCTTCCACGGAATACCTGAATCCTGAGAATGCCGACTTCATTGCCTATAATGTTTATCTGGAAGGGGAGGAGGAGTTTACACGCTATGTTGCACGCCTTCAGAATATTGCGGGGGATAAACCTCTGGTGATATCGGAGTTCGGGGCTGATTCACTGGCGATGGGCATGAACGATCAGGCGCGCGTGATTGCATCTGGTGTTGATGCCTGTATTCACGGGGGTGTAGCCGGGGTGCTTGTTTTTGCGTTTACTGACGAGTGGCACCGGGGTGGGGCGGATGTCACCGGCTGGGAGTTTGGGGTGTTTACAAGGCAACGGGAGAAGAAGCCGTCATATGATCTGCTTAAGTCGCGGTTTGAACGAATGAAGAGCGGTGCCGGTGCCGTCAAGTTGTCCCAAGTGCCGAGGATTTCAGTGATCATTTGCAGCTATAACGGCAGTGCTACTTTGCGTGATTGCCTTGAATCGACCGCCAGGCTTTGCTATCCGGACTTTGAGGTGCTTGTGGTGGATGATGGCAGTAGTGATTCTTTAGCGGATCTGGTCAGTGGATTTCCTGAGGTGCGATATATTTATCAGGAACATGCCGGCCTGGGTGTGGCGCGTAATCGTGGAGCAGCAGAGGCAACGGGAGAAGTCCTAGCCTATACTGATGATGATTGTGTCGTAGATGAGGATTGGCTGCATTATCTTGCGGCAGGATTTGAGAAGAACGAATTCTCTGCGGTTGGCGGTCCGAATATTTCCCCGCTGCCAGTCAATCGCACTGAGGCCTGTGTCGCCGTTGCGCCGGGGACGCCTGCCCATGTGCTGCTTGACGACCGTATTGCAGAACATTTGCCGGGATGTAACCTTGCCGTTACACGTGAGGCTTTCGATGCGATTGGAGGTTTTTCAGCAGAGTATGTTGCTGCCGGAGATGACGTGGATTTTTGTTGGAGGTTGCAGGATGCCGGATTTGTCATCGGGTTTTCTCCGCCGGCAATGGTATGGCACCGCCGGAGAATCAGTGTCATGGCATACCTGCGACAGCAGATTGGTTATGGCAGGGCAGAGGCGATACTGATTGGTGAGCACCCGGAAAGGTATGGGATGATGGGTGGTGCACGGTGGCGCGGTATTGTTTATTGTGGTAATCGCGGGGAGCTCAGCCTGGCTTCAAGGATTTATCGCGGAGTATTTGGATATGCCGCCTTCCAGGCGGTTTACGCGCCTGCAGAATCGGATTTTTTCCGGATATCAACCGGTGTTCACTGGGTAATGGTGACTGCGTTTATCGGTTGTGCAGGTATTTTTCTCTCGCCCCTGCTGCCGGCTGCCCTGCTCATGGGGTGTTGCACGTTATTCTCTGCTCTTAAGCAGTCATGGAGGAGCAGGATTGATCCCGGTTATGCCGGGCCAAGATCCAGAGCGATATTGACGATGCTTTGTCTGGCTCAGCCTGTTTTGCGGGGTGCGGCTCGTAGCCTGGGCGCAGTCCATGGAGGCAGCGCGCCTCGCGGGCCGTTTCGCCCCGGCAATTTTTTAAGGCTGCCGAAACCTGCCCTTGGAAAACGGGTCGGTCGTTTGCAGATCTGGAGCGAAAAAGGATTAGGTCGCGATTTGCTGTTGGCGGAGACCACTTTATCCCTGCAGCGTTCCGGATTGGCCTTTGTCCTTGATAACGGCTGGAAGGATTGGGACTTGGAAGTAAAGAATGATCCTTTGTGGCGTGTTCAACTGACTACCGTCACCGAGTATCATGGTGATGACCAATGCCTCACCCGCGCACGATTCGCCTCGAAGGCTACCGGATTGAACCTTGTCCTGAATGTGGTGATGGCGCTGCTCCTTGTCGCTTTTGCCTGGGGGCATTCGCACCGCCTTGTTTGGTTGGGTTCAATCTATCTCATTTGGTGGGGGTTTCTCGAGATTCGGCATCGCCAGCTTGTTGCCAGCCTGTCAACCTTGGTAACCAATGTGGCCCGTGACGCCGGTTTTAACCGCGTTGATTTATGAATGAAGGCAGTGAGCTCACTCAGTGAAAATTACCGGACCGTTGGCTTGTGGTCGCAATGAGCGGATTTTTTCGACTGCGGATATGATGATGTCGGCGGCCGAATTTATTTCATCCGTGGTGTTCATGGATGATACCGAGAGTCGGATGCTTGAGAGGGCACGTTCATCACTGTGACCCATCGCCTGCATGATGCGTGAAGGGTCGCGTTTTCCCGTGCTGCACGCCGATCCGCTGGAGATACAGAGACCTTTCTCTGCGGTAAGTATCAAGAGATCACCGGCAGGTACGTTATCAATACTCAAGTGTGAGGTGTTCGGTAACCTGTGCTTAGTTGTGCCATTGCGATGGATTCCGTCCATTGCTTCAAAAAGTCGTGTTTCAAGGAGGTCGCGCAGTTCGGCCAGCTTTTCACCGCCACTGCTCGCTAGGCGTTGCTTTGCCAGTTCGGCGGCTTTTCCGAGGGCTACGATCTGAGGCACGGCTTCGGTGCCGGCCCGGCGCCCATCTTCCTGACCGCCTCCGGTCAACAGAGGTGTATAGGGAACGCCTCTGCGAAGGTATAGGGCACCCACCCCCTTAGGGGCATGGAACTTGTGGCCGGAAAGAGAGAGCATGTCGATATTACCACCGGCTACGGAGATGGGAATTTTTCCCGCTGCATTTACTGCATCCGTATGGAAAAATACACCTGCTGCACGTGCTATTTCCGCCGCTTCATGCACAGGCTGAATGATCCCGGTTTCGTTGTTTGCCCACATCAGGGTGACAAGGGCTGTATCGGGCCGGATGGCGGTAGCCAATGCTCCTGGATCGATACGTCCATCTGCCGGGACAGGGAGCTCGGTAATTTCCAGTTCAGGGGCGAGAGCCTTGGCAAAGAGGATGATCGCAGAGTGTTCAACACTGCTGGTGACTATATGTCGCTTGTCGGGCTGAGCAGCCAGGGCAGAGGCAATTGCAGCATTGTCAGATTCAGTTCCACATGAAGTGAAGATAATTTCCTCGGGCAAAGCACCGATTATTCCCGCGACTTGTTCCCTGGCGAGGTTGACCGCTTCCCGGCTGCGTTTGCCGAGGGGATATCCTGTCGAGGGGTTGCCGTATTCCTCGCCGAGAAAAGGGGTCATGGCTGCAACCACTTCCTCATGAACACGGGTGGTGGCATTATTGTCGAGGTAGATCATAAATGTTACTTGTCTGAAAATGTGCCTTCCCGGCGGCCATGGTCACAACATGTGGTGTTAAGGTGATGGTTGCCCTGGAGGGTGGAGTCAAGAGAAGACGTTGGGGGTTTGCCGCTGCATTTATATTCATACATAATCCTATCTCTCGATCTGTCCTGCAAGCAGATCACTTATTGTTCGCTCGGTTCGTATTGATCGGGAGATTTATCCAGCAGGGAGAGCATTTCTCCGGCCAGAAACAGGGATCCGGTGACCAGAATCGGTTTGTTGTCCAGACGGGCGGTTTCCAGTGCCTCGGTGAGCGTGGCAGTGGCGAGGCTTGGGATTGAATCAGGGACTAACTGCGTTAAGTCTTCAGGACGTGCAGTTGTTCGCAAGGTTTGAATGGTCGGAAAGATGAAATGCCCGGCAATTTCAGCCAGCAGGGTAATCATCGTCGCGATATTTTTGTTTCCAGCTACTGCGCAAATGATTACCGGTTTTGTGTCACCAAACATTTCATGCCAGGTGTGCAAGAGGGCACCAACACTTTCTGCATTATGGGCACCGTCGACAATAATATCTGCTTTCCCGGAGCCTTTGATGTGTTCAAAGCGCGCGCGCCATATCACCTTCCCCAGTCCTTTCCTGATGGCATCCTCTGGTATTTTGAATCCGCCGTGTTGAAGTGCGGCAACCGCCAGCGCCGCATTCCAGCGCTGGTGTTTGCCCGGAAGGGATACTGTGCTCTCTGTCCATGGCTCGCTGATAAAATGCAATGGGGCACCCTCTTCCAATGCTCGTTTTTCAAGCACTTCACGGGCTTCTTCCGGTTGCGGTGCGCTTACAGCAGTCACTCCCGGTTTAAGGATGCCGGCTTTTTCATGTGCTATCTGGCCGAGTGTTTCCCCCAGTATCTGCTGATGATCCATCCCAATCGGGGTAATTGCACAGACGGTTGGCGTTAAGACATTGGTGGAATCAAGTCGTCCTCCCAGGCCGACCTCCATCATGGCGGTATCGATGTTCTTCAGGCTAAAAATCTTCAGGGCCAGTGCTGTTGCGATTTCAAAGAATGTTGGCTGTGGTTGCCATTGAGCGGTTAGTTGTCGCAGGGCATTGATGCCGGCAGCAACTTCGGATCTATCTGTCGGCACGCCATCGATCCTGATTCGTTCACAAAAAGACACGAGGTGTGGTGAACTGAAAAATCCGGTTTTCTCTCCGGCGGCCCGTAATATGGATTCAACAAAGGCACAGGTTGACCCCTTGCCATTGGTACCTGCGACATGGACGATTTTCATCTGGGCAGGCGGCAGGTTGAGCTCCCCGACGAGCCTTTGCATGTTTGATAGCCCAAGCTTGATGCCGGCAGCTTGACGGCCGTATAGCCAGTCAATGGCTTCGGAGTATTCCATGGTGGCAGGGGGCAGAGTCTGAGCAGCTTTCCCTCAGGGAAGAAGATAACCCAGCAATGTGGCCAGACGATCACGCAGGTCTCGGCGTTCAACGATCATGTCGACCAGACCATGCTCATGCATGAATTCCGCAGTCTGGAACCCTTCGGGGAGTTCCTGGTGCGTTGTTTCCTTCACTACCCGCGGACCCGCGAAACCGATCATGCATCCCGGCTCTGCGAGGATAACGTCACCGAGTGTTGCGAAGCTCGCGGTTACCCCGCCAGTGGTCGGGTGGGTGAGCACCGAGATAAACGGCAGTTTGGCCTTGGCGTGTAGTGCCAGTGCGCCGCTCGTCTTGGCCATCTGCATCAGGCTGAGGATTCCTTCGTGCATTCTGGCGCCACCTGATGCGGAGACGATCACGACTGCTGATTTTTCACTTGTGGCGGCCTCGATTGCCCGCGTGATTTTCTCGCCTACAGCTGAGCCCATGCTTGCGCCAAGGAACCGAAAATCCATCACACAGAGAATTGCAGCATGGCCAATAATACTGATACGTCCGGTAACTACCGCTTCATTAAGGCCGGTGGCTTTACGGTATTTGTCGATTTTTTCGCTGTATGTCTTGAATCCCAGGGCGTCAATACTGGTTAATGCCCTGTCCAGTTCCTCAAAACTTCCAGGGTCGGCAAGGCAATCAATCCGCTCCTGTGCACTGAGGGTAAAGTGGTGGTTGCAGTTCGGGCAGGTACGCAGGTTTTTCTTCAGCTCAAGCTCGTGAATGACATCACCACAATCGGGACACTTTTGCCAGAGTCCTTCCGGCATGTCCCGTTTCTTGTCTCCACTTCCGCGGAAGATGGGTTTATTAAAGATGGCCATCGTTTCAGGAAATTCAGTATATATCAGCCCGCATTAGCAGAAAATCTAGCCTCTGGCGAGGGTTGCTACAACCACCTTCTCCGCTTTGCCCTCTTCCCTTAGCACCTTGGCACAGGCATCGGCAGTTGCGCCAGTGGTGAACATATCGTCAATAAGAAGGATTCGTGCACCTTTTATTACGGAATGAACGCTCAGAGAAGGTCGCAATGCAAATGCACCGTGCAGATTGCCCAGGCGTTCCTTTCTCGTTAATTGTGCCTGGCTGGAGGTATACCTTGTTCGGTGCAACGCACGGCACATGGGCAGTGTCCGGGTTCTGGAAATAGCAGAAGCTATTTCGGTTGCCTGATTGTATCCGCGTTCCCTTTTTCTTCTCCTGTGGAGGGGAACAGGAACCAGTAACCAGCCTTTCCCTCCCCCGATACGCGGGTCATCCAAGGCGCTCTCAGCCAGCTTGCCCAGTGTATTTCGCATGGCAATACGGCGGTGATATTTGAAATCATGAATCATGTCCCGGATGCAGCCACTTGCAAGGTAGGCGGCTATAGAAAACTCGAAGGACACTCTTCTTCCACTGCAGTTTGAACAATTGAACGAACCGCTGATTTCACCGTCGCAAGGCTGGCCGCAACAGGAACAGAACGGTGCGCGTATTGGTTTAAGCGTGCTGGTGCATTGTGGACATAGACCAGGCTTACCGATTTCTGATTTGCAACCAAAGCAACTGGACGGATATAGCAGGTTGATGATGCCGGCGCCAATATTGCGCAGTGAGGTCGTTAGTGTGTCCTTCATGGGTTGGCTAAGCCATGAGATTGGCAATTTTCGGATCGCGGGTGTGATTACCGATGCGGGCTGTCCTGCATAGGGTGTTGCGGGAGTTACCAATGATCATGATCAGTATTTACCCTGTAAATGTTCGCTATTGCAATCTGTCAGGGGCGCCGATGCCGGAAATACAGCCAAATTGCACTTACCACACCCGTTAGGCAGACGGTTGTCAGGGGGATCAGACCGCTCTTGAGGTTAGTGCCGATATAGGGAAGGAAGAGCTCCGGAGAATACTGCCTTGGCATGAAGGTATGATACCGGTAGAGCTCGTAGGAGAACACCCATCCTGAGTGCAGCCCGATGCTCAGCCAGAGAGAGCATGTTCGCAACCTTGCCCATCCCAAGACCCACCCAACGGCAAAGAGCGTGGCAAACTCCGCGGCGATGAATACCGGGTTACCGAAGTGAATAAATATTTGCCCGATTATCCAGAATCCTGTCGTGAGCTTAACATCGGCATCATTGAGATCGATTGTCCCGGGCGGCTTGAGGAAGTGCACCAGAGCAAAAAAGAAGGTGACAAACAGCAGGGCTATTGATTGCCGGCTACTGCGCAATACTGCGTCGAGTAACATTCCGCGGAAAATCCATTCTTCCAGCAGGCTTACGACTAACGCAGTTACCATGAACTTTCCGGCCATGCGGAGATCAAATCCCTTGTCACTTTCGAACAGCCCCAGGGCGAGATAAGCGCATCCCAGGATCAGCAGGAATCCTCCCGCGAGAAAAAATCCGCCCAGGAAGTGTGATTTCCAGGCAGGATTAGCCTTCGTTGACAGCAAGGTAAAAGATTTGCGCCCGAGCTTCAGGGATCGCAAAAGCGGGATGATGCAGATAAGTGCCGCAAGCAAGATGGCGCGGTTGAAGTAACGGTCGAAGTCGCTTCTTTTCAGGACTGCCGAGATGTATCCATCAAGTATCGGCAGGTCGGCCATCCATTTACCGGCATAGAAGATTAGCGGTGCCAAGGCTGCTCCTAGGGCTATGGTGCAACCCAGCCAACTTAGCAGTTTTAGCGCATCGGATTGGATGTGGCGGGTCACTTTGTTGTGGAGTTGAGGGTATAGGATACCTTTGAACAGTGAGAATTCACGCCGAGAGGAAGCCCGATGACAAATGCTTTGTGAGCTATTATTATGGTTTAGTGAAAATCCACGATTGGCGAGTGCGTAATGAAACCGGAGAAAATCGACTCTGGAGGGCTACCAAGCATGGTGGCAAGTGGTCATTCATGTCCCGCTTACAGCGTTCCGAGGAGGAATGGACAGCTCATGATACCATGAGTCTTGATGATCTGCAGAAGGTGCGCGAGGTGCTTTTCAACAAATATCAGCGGCGGCGTCTGCCGTGGGAGGATGTTGTCCAGATTGATGCCATGATTGAGGATGCGCAGGCAGGTGTGGATAATGCGGATAATGCGGATAATGCGGGTGATGCCGGTGAAATCTCTCAAGAGTAGCAGGCAATGAGTATTACTACACGCAGGGGAGATGAGGGTGAGACTGAACTTATGTTTGGTCGCCGTGTTCCCAAGAGTCATCCACGTATCATTGCGGGGGGTGCGGTTGATGAACTTAATGCCGTACTAGGCCTGGTTCGGGCAGCGGACAGCGGAGACTTCCTCCGTGGATTGATTGCGGCAGTGCAGGAGGACCTTGTGGTTTTAATGGGTGATGTTGCAACTCTTCCGGAGGATATTGCAAGGTATCAGGCAGCAGGATTTGATCTTTTTTGTTCCGATCGTGTTAACAAGCTTGATTCCCGGGTAGAGCTTATCGAGGGGCAGGGAGTGACATTTAAAGGTTGGGTTTTTCCGGGAGCTTCCTCGGACATGCTTGCCGCGCACCTGGATCATGCGCGCACGGTTTGCCGGCGCGCTGAAAGGGAATTGGTCATGCTTGGTGATGACGTCAACGAGGCAATCCTGGTTTACCTTAATCGTCTTTCTGATGTCTTGTGGCTTTCTGCACGAGATCGTGAACAGGGGGTTTAGCCATTGTTTCAACCATCTTCCCTCAAATACATTACCCTTCCCTTATAGTCGATTACTGCCTCGAGGTCCTCAAGGAGATCAAATCCTATAATACCGTCAAATTTTGTGGATTTTCCTTGGCCTGAAACAATGCCGGAGAGGTCTAATACCGCGACGGTGACATTCTTCTTTGGAACGCTGCCAACCGTGATCAAGGGAAGGAATGCCATGCCGATGGGTCCGGCAGGGCCACCTATTCCACCGGCAAACCCCACATTCTCCTGAATGTCGAGTTTAAGGTCCTTGGCTTTGGTTCGATCAATTACCGAGCTCTGTGCCCCGGTATCCAGGAGGAAGCTGAGCCGCTGGCCTGCAATGGTGATTTCCAGCAGGGACTGGTTGTTTTGCAGCTTGAGGGGTACCCCCTTAAAGCCGCGTGCGGAAAAAAGCTCCTTCAGATCTACTGCCTGCAAACGAGCCCTGTGTTCTTCTGCAGGGTTCCAGCTGTCGATGAATTCCTGATCCGACTGGGAAAGGGTGCCGGTTGCCACCCTGTAGGTAATTCCATTGCTCATGCGCAGGTGTACAATGTCATTCTTTTTGTCGGTGACTTTTGCGCGGATTGTTTTACCTGCCTTGTTGGTAAATGTGCGGTAACCCGTGTTTTCTCCGGCTTGTTGCGCTGTCGAGGAACCGCCGGTGCATAGCATCAGGCCGAAACCAATGAGCGTAATTAAGCGGTTTTTTGGGGAACGGGGTGTCCACATGGAGCAGAACTTACCATATTCTTCCCGATCTGCCCGGATCATGCTGCATTTAGCCACATCCAGGATGAGGCTAAATGATGGCTGCGGTCTCCTTCATCGTGGCTTTGAGCGTCTTTATCGCTATTACCCGTTAGGAATTTGGAGAAGCGTCGCCGGGAGCTTAATTTGCCAATGAAGAGGACGGTGAAATAGGATGATACTGGGATCTGCGGTAATATTCCAGCGCAGGCTGAACTCCAGGCCGAGTATCAGGAACAGAGCGCAGAGCACCATTGCCCAGATCATCATACTAGCCATCCCGCAGGCAAAGCGGGACCCCATAGCAGCGGGCTTGGGAAAAGGTGTGCGGAGCCTGTCCGTTATCGACCAGGACATCGACGTGGACATGCTTGCCTCCTACCTTACGAACCAGGTTGGCAAGAGGCGGGACACTGACCATTATGCGTAATTTTCCTTTTTGGCCTGAGGAATCACCCATTCTGTTGCTCTCTGTACCGCTACTGAAGAGGCTCAAAGTGCGAAATACGCTAAGCCATAGCAATGTTGCTTTGATATGGCGGGACATGAGAACCTAAGGTTTCGTGCATTGATTTATAAACGCAACTATATTGCAACAACAGGAGATTGATATTTCTTGCGGTGGCGTTAAATTCACTGTCCCTCCAATTCATTAATTAAGGAACCTCATATTCAAACACTGCCATGAAACGTCAATTTAGCGTTATTTTCTCAATGATTGCCCTCATCCTGCCCGTCTCTGGTGAGGATGATAAGTCAAAGCCAGCGACCGGTGCCCAAGTTGCCGCCAAACCCAAGGTCACCAATGAGCATAAGGACATGAAGATAGTCAGCTACCTTATTGGTGCTGATATCGGATCGAACATGCAGCGCGCTGGGCTTGAGATCGACATTGACCGTTTTCTTGCAGGCTTTAAGGCGGCGTTGAACAGTAAGGTGCTTGATTATTCCGATGAGGACAAAACCAGAATCCTGAACGCATTCAGCCAGGACCGGCAGACAATTGCGCGCAGGAAATCCCAAATCAAGGCACATGGACTGGAAACGATAGCCCAATGGGATGCCTTGGCGGCCAAGAACAAGGCTGCGGGGGAAAATTTCCTCGCTGCGAATGCGAAAAAGGAGGGCGTCAAGACTACGGCCAGCGGATTGCAGTATAAGATCATTAACGCGGGCAAGGGAGAGATTCCTAAATTAACCGATCGCGTAAAGGCAAAGTATCGTGGCACTCTCGTTGATGGAACCATGTTTGATCAATCCAAGGGCGATGCGCCCACTCAATTCAGTTTGCGTGGTGTGATCAAGGGTTGGACCGAGGCGTTGCAGATGATGCCCGTCGGCTCGAAGTGGCAATTGTTCATTCCCTCAGACCTCGCCTATGGCGACCTTGGCCGGCGCCCTCCCATTGGGCCAAATACAACACTGATTTTTGACATCGAGCTTGCTGAGATTACGAAGCCGGTTCCCCGGGTTAGTCCACCGGTGCGTGCGCCGCAGGTGAGATCCAGCAATAAGCCTGCTACAGGCGCTAAGCCTCGCAAGCCAATTACTGCTACCACTCCGCCGGTTGCCGTTGAGTTTCCAAAGGAAAAGGGTGGAAAGATCAAGGTAACACCAGTTGACCCGAAAACCGGCAAGCCGATTGGCAAGACCAAGCTGATTGAACCCAAGGCACAGCCCGAGAAGAAGAAATAGCCGTTTTTTGAGGCGCAGAGCGCATGGGAAGCAGGGCGTCTTGCGACATGCTGCTTGTGCCTTTTGGCCGGTGAGTGGAAAGGTTTTTCCTTAAGCATTCGCGAAAGATGTCAGAAGAAAACATTACTGTCGGGGTTTTGGGGTTGGGGATCATCGGCAGCAGGGTTGCCCAGAACCTGCGTGACCAGGGCCGGAGAACCTGTGTATGGAACCGTACACCCCAAGATCATCCGGATGCTCTTGATTCGCCAGGTGAGGTTGCCGGCAAGGCTGGTGTTCTGCAGATTTTTGTTCGTGATGGGGAGGCTCTGTTGACAGTCGTGGACGCTATGGCTTCGCAACTGGGCAAAGGGCACGTCGTGCTGAACCATGCCACGGTTTCTCCGGAGGCAACCCAAGAGGCGGCGTTGCGTGTCGGCAATACCGGTGCGGCATTCCTGGATTGTCCCTTTACCGGCAGCAGGGATGCAGCAGCGGAGGGTAAGCTGAATTATTATGTGGGCGGGGAACAGGCAATCGTTGAGCAGGTTCGCCCAGTATTGGATGTCAGTGCCCAGACGGTTACGCATCTTGGAAAGATTGGCACGGCCACTGTCTTAAAGATTGCTACCAATATGATTTCAGCGACCACCGTCGCAATCCTTTCCGAGGCGCTGGCAATTTGTGAGGAGGGTGGGGTGGAGCCCCGGAAAATGGAGCAGGCGCTCGCGGTAAACGGCTGCGCCTCGGGATTGTCAGCAATGAAACTTCCGACAATGCTTACCGGCGATTACCTGCCACATTTTTCCCTGAAGAACATGCTTAAGGATGCGGGGTTCGGATTGGAGTTGGCTGACAAAAGCGGAATGAGCCTTCCTGTACTGGCTTCCGCCGCAGCGACAATGATGGAGCAAATGGATGCCGGGCGGGGGGAGGATGATTACTCGGTGGTTTACGAGAATTATCGCAAGGGATAGGGATTGCCAGCCTGCTCCACCTTGGAGCAGCTGAGTTGAAAGTGTGGATTGATGAACCTTGCACTATGACCTTTGCCACATGAAATCCATTGACCTTTCCCGGCGTGCCAAGTTTCGCCTTTCCGGTAGCGATCGTGTCCGCTACCTCAACGGCCAGGTGAGCAACGATGTCACCAAGGCAGCCGGCGATTGTGCCATTTCCGCCTGTGTTACCACGGTTAAGGGGGGGTTGGAGGGGTTGGTATGGATAAGTGTTGAGGCTGGCGGACAGGCTTTTTTGATTGATGCTGACGCTGAGTTGCGGGAGTCGCTTTTTGAGCGGCTTTCAAGATATATTATTGCCGATGACGTGCGATTGGAGGATATCACCGGGGATTATCTCCTGATTCATGATCTTGGTAAGAGGATAGCCGGCATTGCCTCCGAAAGGTTTGCCCTGCCGGGCAATGACCGATGGATACGCCCGGGAGCCTTGCCTGCGGGAGCAGACTGGATGAGTGCCTCTGCTGCTGAGGCGTTAAGGGTTGAGGGCGGCATACCGGGTTGGGGAAATGAACTCACCCTGGGGACACTACCTGCAGAGGCCTCGCTTGAGTTAAGAAGCGTGGATTTTCACAAAGGGTGTTACGTTGGACAGGAAATCATCTCGCGTCTGCAAAGCGTTGGGCGTGTCAATCGCCGGTTGGTGGCGCTTGCCTTTAGCGGGAGTCGTCCGCAACCAGGGTGGCTACTTCTCGATGTTGCCGGGGAAAAAGCCGGTGAGGTGACCAGCGTTGTTGAATCTTCAGACGGCTTTCTTATTGGACTTGGTTATGTTAAGCGGGATATGACCGTGGAGCTGGCGGTTTCCGGGGGCCAAGACCGGTCATGTTCGGCAACAACGAGAACCAGTGCCTTTCAAGGTGAGTTCACCGGTCAGCAGTGAGTGATTCCGGTGGGGTAGCGGGTATCTCAAGTGGCAGGAAGATCCCGGGGAGTGATAAAATGCCTGAGCCGTCCGCAACCAGGGCCGATTTCTCCCCAGTGATCGATATTGAGCTCAATGACTGCGACTGCACAGGTAGTGAAGCGATCAATTTCGTTCCCGCCGGTAAGGTGGTGGGCAAATTCATGAGTGCCGGGGTTGTGGCTGGCAATCATGACATGTTCTATGGTGGCAGTATCATCGATCGATTTAATAATGCGCTCATAATCAGGTATCGATGCAAGGTAGAGATCATCTACAGGCTGTATTTGCTCTTGTTCGACATGCAGCTTGGCGGCGATAAGCTGAGCCGTTGTTAAGGCCCGGAGTGCGGTGCTGCTCAGGAGAATGTCCGGCTTGATTCCGTATTTATGCAGGTAACTGCCTATTTGTGGTGCGGCTTTGAGGCCACGCTTATTCAGCGGCCGGTCATGATCATTCCCGCTGGGGCAATGCCATTCGGATTTAGCATGGCGAAGGAGGGTGAGGTTCTTCATTGAGCCTGTCCGGGAAAGTCCCTGCGGTAGCGCGCAAGCAGGGCGGGAAAATCATTAGGCACCAGGTAAATGCGCCCGCGGATTGTCTTGCTCTGGCCGGGAGCCAAACCTCCAATACGAAAGTCACTGTGCAGGCAGCGGATTACCCCCTGAAAGAGCTCCTGATATGGTTCCCAGGCCATCGCCAGAAGCCACTTTCCGTCTTTGCTGAGACAACCGATTAGTCCAAGGTGCGGTGCGTCAGGGTGCAACGGCCGGGGGTTGACATCTGCTCGCGGGACATGCTTTGGGCACCAGACCTGGCCGGGAGTGTAACGCCCATTGACGGACCATTTGGCAGTGGGCATGAAATCAGGTTTTTCGTCCTTGTCCTGGAAAATGAATGATTTTCCCATGTAGGCATATTTGTTTCCCGTAACGTCGGATCCTGTTCCGGTAAAGACCCCGACGCGGGTGCAGGGTTGTGCCCAGTGCGCTGCGGATATTTGCTTACCCTTGTTGCTGGCGACCAGGTGGAAGCTCACGCCGTCGGCGACGGCCTTGATTACGTGATCAACGATGACTCCGTCTTTAAGCGTGCAACGCAATTTCAGTGTTGTCTTGTCGGCATTGATGGAAACGAGTCTGGTCTTGTGAGCGATGACGGTCTTTTCCCAGGCCCTGTCTGTTGATCCCGGGCGACAGTAAGCCTCAAGATACCAGGTTTCAATCCTGCCTCCGGGAATTCCGGGGTGATGAATAGTAAGTATGTTGTTCTTCCACCCGAGGGTGAAAGGTGTTCGTGTCTTGGATCCTGGCTTTACTGCGCCGGTGAGTAACAGCGTTGGGAAGGAGAGTAAGAGGGCCAGTAATGCCCCCCTTATCAATTGATTTTTTGAGCCGGTCATTGAGCGAGCCTGACCCGGTAGAAGCGCTTGGCATTGCCGGCAAGGTTCTGGTCAATGTGGCTGGTTGTTGTGCTTGCCGAGGCCGGTACTGTGGCTAGCGTTTCCCAGGACTTGAGATTTTCACTGTAATCAATGGCATAGACACGGCCCGGTGCGCTTTCCCAGGTAACGGTCATGCTGCCATCCGCCGCCGCGGTGATGGAATGCCATTTCAGCTTTGAGTTAAAATCCAGAGGATCGGTGCCGAGGGCGACCTCCTCACCATCCAGGAAGCCATCGCCATCGGTATCAGGATTATTGGGGTCGGTGCCTGCTGATGCTTCTTCTGAGGCAGTAAGGCCATCCTCGTCCAGGTCGTCGTTCACTGTTGGAATCCTCCCGAAGCTGAGCGCTTCGCTATTGTAACTCGCCTCAATTTCGGCTTGTTGCAACGCGCGTGAGTAGACCTTTACCATTGCAATAGAGAATGAGCCGGAACTTGCCTCGTGACGACTGCCATTGGACTGGGTTTGTGCGCCGACGACAAAGGGCAATGGCTGGTTGCTGGAATCAGTGCCCTGGACGATGAGAGGGTCGTGATTAATGGCATTGCTTTCCATGCCATTGGTAAAGACCGTTGACCGGCCGGCACCGTCGTAAGTGTAGGCAATATGGGACCATATGTTGGGTTCCTCTACATTGGCCCAGCCCATGGCGGTGGTGCTCCCCCAGTGCTCGATAGCGCCCACGGAGTTAATCGAGCCGTGATTGAGCGACACCATGCTGCCGGTGCCTCCGCTCTGGTGGCCCCATGATGTCACTGCCTCCCTCGAGCCAACAGCGGGGTTATAAATCCATGCTTCGATGGTGTGCGGGTTGTTACCAAGCACGGATCCAGGTGCTGTCGGGCCGATATACCAGTCACTTGTGCCGTCTATGATGATGGCACGAACCCCGGCGGTATCGCCGGCTATTGGCTCATCAGTTTCCGCCACGAAGTTACCGCCGATCAAGCCGGTGTTAGGCCATGTTGGAACGGGACCGGTATTGAAGCCTCGGGCATCCAGCAGCACCAGCAGGCCATCGGAGACACTTAGCGTAACCGGAATGGTTTTTGGGGATCCCAGCGTGCCCGGGGCGGTGAGGCTCACCGTGCCGCTGAAGGTTCCCGGGCTCAAGTTCGCCGTGTTGAATGTGAGGATATGGCTCTGCTGATCAGAGGGACCGTTTGATGAACCGTTTGTCGGGGTTACACCGATCCAGGAAACATTCGTGGATATTGTGTAGCTCATGTTGGTGTCAGGTTCCCCATTCCAGATATTAAATGGTTGGTTCTCAGCGTTTGTGCCTTCCTGGGCGGTTAAGCTCAGGCTGTTTAAATTTGTCGTGACTACGGGTTGGGCAACCCGTAGCGCCACCGGTATAGTTAGAGGCGAGTTGCCGGCTTCGGAATCTGTGATGATGATTGATGCCGTATAATTTCCGCCGGCAAGCCCCGCTGTGGAGAAGGTCACGGTATGGGTGTTGGTATCGCTGAGGCTGCTTGAGGTGCCGGACTCTGGCGAGATTTGCAACCACGGGGCATCATCAGTGATGGTGTAGTTTAGCGTATCACTGCCGGAATTACTAAGATTGAAGCTCATCGTGGGTGCGTTTTCCCCAAACGTGGAAGTGAGCGTAATTCCCGTGACATTGCTTTCAAGGCGCGGAGCGGTTGGCGGCAAGCTGCTTTCACCCGGGGTGCCTCCGGCATCAGTAGAAAGTTTCCAATTCAGGGGTTCTGTTCCGAATTCGTTGCCAAAAATACGCTCTATAGAATGCCCGGTGCCAAGAGCATCGGATGGCCATGGTTCCACGATGCCGTAGCGTACTGCGTCAATTTCGATGAACTCGGGATCGGGCTCGCCGGGTTCCGGCATTTGAAGGCGAAGGTTTTCGCCGTTGTCCTGGAGACTGCCGTCGTAGGGGCCGTAAACAGCCACTGAAGGATCGATGGAGTTTTGAGCCCGGAAAGTGGCGGGGTTGCCACTGACGATTAACGCAATCTCACCGAAGGCCAGGGTTTGTCCCGGGGGGAATTCAAAGTCGATTCCGTTGATTTTCCAGAGGTGTTCAGGAATCGCCGGATCGAACAGATCGACTGCGCCACCGCTGATGTTTTGAACTTCGATCCAGTCCATCCGCCCAGGTTCATTCTGGTACATGATTTCTGTGATTACCAATGGCCCAATGAAGGGGTTGGCATTTTCTGCACCAAGGGTGAGCTGCTCCAGTGCAGTGAAGAATTCATCTCCCTGAGAGTTGGTGTGGCTGCCGAAGCTTACTCCGTTACGTGCGGCATCAAAGTCGCGATCCGCAGCGAAGCTCACAGGAGTGCCGTTGTTTGCCTCAATAAGGTAAATCTGGTCACCTCCGGAACTGATGGCAAACTCCCAGTCTTCAGGGACACCCGCATTCGGGTTCCAGAGTCCATTCGGGTTAAAGTCTGTCTCGTCAATCACCAGGAATCCCCCGGCAGGCACGATTGAGCCTTCGGGAAGGAGATATTTTTGCCAGTTTTCATCCGAGTCTGAAAGATACCAGCCTGATATATCAATCGTTGCATTTGTGCGGTTGCGGATTTCCACGGAATCCAGTTCAGGCAGGTCGGTGTGAGTGAGAATCTCAGAGATCTCCAGTTCGGCATTAGGCTCGCTTCCCACGTTCCCGGGGCTACCTCCGAAATCGATACTGGGGCGCCAGTTGTCCGGGTCATCGTAGTTGCCTTCCGGGTCGATGATCTCGAGGCTGCTGCCGCCGCCATCAGCGCGTTGCGACCAGTTATTGGAATCATTGTACTGGAAGCGGTGGATGATGTTGCCCTCGGGGTCACGCAGGACAATTTCCTCGCCGCCATTGGAGAGCGAACCGCCTGCCCACTCGGTGATGAGGGCCACACCTGCACCGTATATGGCGGTGAAGGACGCAGCATCATTGGTCACAACAGCTCTTTGCCCGGGGTTGAGGATGAAGCTTGGAAGGACGAGTGCGTTAAAGGGTGCGCCTCCGTCGAAGCTGATCCCCGCAAGGTCGATGGGTATGCTTCCGGTATTCATGAGCTCGATAAACTCGATGCCTGTGCCGCCGGGTGCGTTATACATGATCTCGGTAATGCGCAGGGCATCAAGGTAATCGTTGGATAAGCCGGGATCGATGAGAAGAACATAGTCGAATTCAAAGCGCGCGTTCCTGGCGCTGTCTGTGCTGGAAAAGATTCCCCCCTTGCGTGCGGTGGTTCCCTCTTGCAATGCTCGGCTATATAGGCTGATCCATTCCCCGGGTTCCCCCCGGCGCTCGAACAGCAACTGGTTTCCCGCCCGGCGAATACGTATGGTGGCATCGCCAAGAGCCCAGTCGGTCGTGTCAAGTTGGCTATAGCTTCCACCTGTGGAGCGTTTGACACGCAGATAATCACCGTCCTCGATCATGAGCGTATAACGGGTTGTTCTTGTGCCTTCCCTGAGTTCCACCATCAGCCCGGTTGCGAAGTCGCCCTGCTGCAGCGTATCGAGTGAGACCTCAGTTTGCAGGGACCAGTCGGTCGACTCCGGGAGATCCCGCCAGAGGACAGGATGGCTGGCGTTACTCATGGTCAGAGGCAGAGCGGATTTTTCACTGATTGCCATCACCAGACTCCCGGGGCGATCATCAAGTGAATACCAGGACGAAGGGGAGTCGCCATCACGCAGTTCAAGATCTTCTGCTGTCCAGTAATCTTCAAGGATGGGATCGCTGAAGTTGCTCTGTCCTGAAGCGGCAAACACCGCCGCCTCGCGCGTGAGGCTCGTTTCCCTGCCATTGCCGTCAATGGCTTTGAGTGTGAATGCATAAAGACCCGGTGAACCAAAGCGGGATACCGCCGTTGGGCTTGTGGTATCCGAGAGGTTGGTCCCGGCAACCGGGCTGACGGTCCATGAGTAGCTCAGGGCTGTACCTTCAGGATCGTAGCTTGCTGATGCATCCAGATCGATTTTTTCGGAAAGGTCAACATTGAAGGATCCCGGCTTAGGATCCAAGGCGATGACAGGCCGGGCGTTATTTGTTTTGTTTGCCGTGTAAGTGTCGGTGCCGACGACGTTGCCCTCGGCATCAATGGCCTGTACGGTAAGTTGGTTGGTTCCCTGCCTCAGCTGAATACCGCTAAGGTTCCATGCAGTTTGGGAAGTGAAGTTCCAAGTTGCCTCGGGGTGTCCGACAACCCTCACGGCAAAGGTCTGGTAACCGCTGTTGCCGCTGAGGTTAATGGTGTCCGCAGATGTAGTGGTTGATGATCCGTTAATGCTGAAGTTGGTGTTAAAGGCCCCGCCGATCTCGCTTTGGGCCCGCCCCCTGCGATTGTTGTGCCAACCGGTGTAGGTGCCCTCATTGCTGCTGTATGAGTTGGAGGCGTCTTCCTCGCAGTCAAACCAGGCCTGTAGGCGAGGCCCGGTTGCGGCAAAGTCATTGATCATTTTGCCCAGATAGTAATTTATCCTTTGCCTGACATAGGGCTTGTCGAAGAAGTTGCGTACCCCGGCGAGGTTACCGAAAAATGCCGCGCTTGAACTGCCAAAGGTAAGGTCGGAATCCCATTGAATGAGCATCCATTTGCCATCGGAGTAGCGCCGCAGGAAGTAGCCGTTCTTGCCGCGGTTACGGGTGAGGGTATCCCAGTCATCACACCATCCGCGGACGACCGCGTTTGCTGCCATCATGTCGATATCGGCCATCCGTTCGATTTCCTCGCGGGTAAAGGAATTGGTGCCGACCTTGCTGACCCAGGTGGTGAAGGAGGAGAAGTCGTATTCGGTTTCCCTGGAGCGCTTGATCCACTCGGCATGGTAGCGTTCCGGCTCATGGGTATTCTTCCAGCTCCAGTCGGCATTGCGCTGGGCACGCCCCCAGCCATCGTCAAACCACCATTCATCATCGATGCGATAGAGTTCACCTTTTTCGCCATCTTCCCAGTTTCGCTTCAGGAAATCATTAGCGTTGGGTTCCAGGTCCTCACGTAGGCTGGCTGAACCACCGTTGTATATCACCCGGACAAATTCGTTTTCGTTGGCGGCGTGCCCGCAGAGGTATAGCCAGTAACGGATAATGCGTCCGTGATAGGCCTTGCCCCCACCGGCATCTGAATCAATGGAGCGCTTGGAATAGCCGCGGAAGCGCTTGTCTCCTGGCGTCTTCCATTTGGCTTTTGACATTCCGTTGCCATTATCACGGGTCCATGGGCTGCCACTTTTGCGTAACTCACAGTTATAGATAATGTCCTTCTCATTGGAAATGAAGGTGGCGTTGAAATATTGGTTGGAAAGCCGGGGAAAATCATAATCGCGCGAGGAGCTTTCGCCTGTTCCCGTGTTCAGGGAGTCTCTGTCATACTCGGAGATGACGAAGCGCTGTGTGCGTAGGTCGGTGGCGATATTACTGTTGTCGACCACCCACATTGCCGGGAGCTGCGGTGCTGGGCCGGGGGCGATGGAGTTGCCGCCCGCACTGCTTGCCTGGACATAGAACTGGACAATTGCATTGTCACTTTGGTGCTGGTTGAGGGATACGGAGTAAACCCCGTCGCCAGCGACTTCGTCACCGTTGATGCCATTGTCGTTCATGGCTGTGGTCTGGTAAGAGCCATTGCCGGCACTGTTGTCGCGCCGGTGGTGTACATTGACCGCGCTCAGCGCTGTTGCCGACTCGACGTTGGCAGTGATGATCACCGGATCTGAGGAGGTGGGAACTGCAGGGCTGTGTTTCAGGTTTGAAACCGTTGGGGCCGGTGCATTAATGGCGGCACTGTTGGTGCCGCCGGCGGTGCCGAGGTTTGGGGGGACTGGAAGGTGCAGGACACCGCCGAAGGAACGATCCCAGGAATATACAACAAGCGTTGGTTTGCCGGAAATCCAGCGTGCCTGGCAACTGAAGTTGAGGGTGTCATTCTGGCTGATTTGCGTAATGTCAATTTCACAGCGGTTCGCCTTGTTGTCACCGTGCCCGGAGGAAATCAGGTGAAATTCATTCCCAATGGTATCACTGGCATGGTGGGTGCCCTGGCAGAGCCATCCTCCAGAGCCGTTGCCGTTGTGGGCGGTGGCTTCCCCTCCGCCGGGCAGGATATTTGAGTTACTGTTATTGCGGGTGAGGCTTACGTTACGCATGGCAATGTGCGTGTCCCCGACACCGAACATGTGCAATTCCTCGTGGTCGCTTGCCGAACCGCGTGTGGTAAGGCGCTGGTATTGCTCGCTGATGGTGAAAGTCTGCCAGCTTGACTTGTTTGATTCCTGGGAGTCCGCCCAGGCGCTTGGCTTGGAGTTGTCCATGTCAGGGTGACGCAATTCAAGGCTGCTTCCCCCTCCTGCTGCAAGTGCCGGCCAATCGCCACCTGTGTGGTAATGAACCTGGTCAGCGGCATTGCCCCAATTGTCGACGAGCCTTACCACTTCACCGCTATTGGCAAGGTTTCCCGAATAGGGACCGACCACATTTGCCGTCGGGAATGCCGAGGAGGTAAGCACGGGATTGGCGGCGATTACTAGGTAATTGCCGGCGGGGATCGTGGTTCCACCAGGGAACGTGTAGTCCACTCCAATATTGAGCTCCCACCCGGAGAGGTCGACGGTGGAATTGCCCTTGTTGAAAAGCTCGATGAATTCCCCGTCCCGGTGCCCGCTGGGCGGCTCAACCATCAGCTCGTTAATGACAATATCGGAGTTGCGGTCGGGGTTGTTGACTGCATTGCGACTGCCTGACTGGGAAGCAAAGAACACGCCTGAGCCATCAGGGAAAGCGGCCTCATGGCTACGCCCGTTCTGCGGATCAATATTGCAGGCATCCAGAACATTGTTGCTTGAGTCGATCAGGAACAGCGTCAGTTCTCCTCCTGAAGTTTCAAATGCAGTATCCCAGCTTGCAAAATCATTTGCGTTTATCGAAGCACTGAGGGCGATCTTGTCGGATAAATCCCGTTGGCTGGCCAGCCATAGACCGGAGGTGGGAACCGTTGAGTTGCCTCGGTTATAGAGCTCAACCCAGTCAGCCCTGCCGTCTTCGTCAAAGTGCACTTCGTTAATGGCCAGTAGCGCGCCCAGCCCGCTGGCACTTGAGTTGGGGGCATCCCGGGTAGGAGAGGTGAACAGGAACCAAGAGCCGCTGCCTTCCGGCTTGCGCCCGAGGGAGCGCCCGTTCAAGGGCATGGCGGTGCTGATTGCATTGGCGACGGTGGTGCCATCCGACTTGGTGAGGTAGACTACCGTTGGTGAGGAGATTCCCAGTGATGAATCCGTGAAGCCGACAGAGGCGAGTCCGCCAGCCGGGATATTGAGGGTTCCCGGAATCCGGAATTCCTTCAGGTTGGATGGGTTGTCGCTCAGATACCATTGTCCAATGTTGATTGTCGCGTTTGTTGGATTGTAAAACTCCACGAAACCCGTTCCCCCGGCAGCCGGCAGCACTTCGTTGATGATCACGGTGGGTTGAGTTGGAGCCGAGATGCTGACCCGTGCCCCGAAGATAAAGTCAGAGCTTGAGTTGCTTGTTTGCCTGCCGGCCGCGGCAATCACGTTGGTGCCTTGGACCAAGGGCGGGTTTGAGGTAGAGATAACCCCGAGTTCCTCGGAAGCGTCGCTCACCGTGCGGCTTGCAGTGCTGGTATGCCCTGCACCGCTGGTGGTGCCGACACCGCCAATCCACTGGCCGTTGAGCCAAAATCCGGCGGCGTCATCGTTGATCAGGTCAACGGTGAGCGTTACGCCTGCTGTGGGGCCGTTGTAGGTGAATTCCTTGCGGAAATAATAGCTGATGTGGTTTGCTGCAGTTGAACTGTTGAGCAGGGCAGTGTTCAGGCCGGGGGCAGGCAGTGCTGAGTTTTCAAACCCGTAGAGCCCGCCATTGTTTCCTCCCGCGTTTTCTCTGGTCCAGCCGGAATGGCTGAAGTTGTAGTTCACGTCTTTCCAGGTGCTTCCAAGGTCAATATTCTGGTCATTGAAATCCCAGGCATCTGCGTAGCCGATGTAGGGGATGCCCACGGTGAGATCCACCTCCGGGTTTGAGTAGGGTTCCTCGGCGGAAGTTGGCTCAGAGGAACCTGGGGTGGAGGTTGCTGTTGGGCTGGCTTGCCACAGGCGGTAATCATCGATCTTACGGCTGTCATCCTGAAGGATCAGGCTGTGGCCGGTGCCGTCCGCGATCACCGGCCAGAGATCCTTGTTGTCGTAGCGTACCGTGCAGCGGATGACGTCGTTCTTGTCCTTGAGCGTGACGCGTTCGCCGGCGTTGTCGAGATTACCACTCCAGGGGCCGAAGACACGAATTGCTGCGGGCAGTCCGTAGGCGTTGCGGAAGGTGGTCGGGTCGGTCTCACAGATGACAATGCGTTCGAATGCCTTGAGGAAACTGTTGGAGGCAACGCCGCTGTTGAAGGCGGGGAATTGGTAATCCACACCACCGCTAAGGCGCCAGTTGGCAATATCAAAGGGGGTGGAGGTTAGGTTCTGAATTTCCACAAATTCATATCCACCGCTCTGCGGGTGATACATGATTTCACTAAAGACAACCTGTTCGGCACGGGTTGAAATGGGAAAAGAGATCAGGGTTAGCAGCAGGGTGCTGAGGAGGCAATATTTGCGCATGAATTTTTTGGGCATTGATAATGAGGGTTTGGGGGAATAAAAAAGAGGGAATCTTAAGCGATGAGTTCCAGAATGCCGGGGCAGGCAGAGGGGGGAATTTTAGCGGGAGGATTCTAGTGCCATCTTAAGCCAGAAAGCTTGAAAGCTCAGCTTTTGAAATTGAGAAGAGTGAAAGAAATGACAATGGAGCTATAATATCCATACATTCTATAATATACAGGCAAATATTCAACCTGATACCGCTGAACTGGAGTATACATGGCTGGGTTTCTCAGTAATGCTGACGGGAGGCAAGGATTTGGCTGCCAATAATCCACATGCAAACCGGATTTTCAGAAAGTATTTTGAATACTGGAAGTTAACTCTATCGGCTCCAAGGGGGTTGGGACATGACTGGGCCGATGTCCTTCTGATAGTGCCCTCCCGCCCCTGCTTCACAAATCGGTTCTGAAACAAATCATGATGCGTCCCATGCAAAAGCCCGTCTTCCGCCCACCTCTCTGCGCATTCGTTGCGATCTCCTGGCTGCTTGCCGCTATCACAAATTCGCTGGCTGAAGGCGAGACAAAGTTTCGTGCACAGAAGGTCGTTGTGTTCAAGGACGGTTACTCGTTGATCATCAAGAAGGGCGTTGGCACCACCGATGAACACGGGGAGATACACACTGATGAGGTTCCGGATGCGGCCGTGTTGGGATCGTTCTGGGCAACTTCGCAGGATGGCGGACTGGTTGGAATGCGTGCCGGCTGGCGCGAGGAGACCATCGATGAAAACGTCACCGTGACCGCGGGTGACAACCTGCAGATCCTGCTTGCCAACGAGGGCCGGAAGGCCGAGGTCATCCTCACTGACGGAAAGCGGGTCAGCGGCCTGATTCACAAGGTGCTCGTTTCCGAGAACAGCCGCCCGTCTCACCCGATAGCGGAGCCGTTTTCTTCACTGCCGCGCTCAAATCCCGCTGCTACCATTACCAAGACCGAGTCAGTGCGTAGCGGGTCGCATTTCATTTTGCGCACCGAAGCTGGCGACCAGCTGTTCGCGGCCGCCGCCGTGGGCTCTTTGATCATTGCCGACATGGCCACCTCGACGACGGAAAAGGTGCGCACGAAGAAGCGCAGCAAACGGTTGTCGTTTCGTTTTGGGAAACCCAACGCCAAGCAGGAAATAACGATGATGTATTTTCGCCCCGGGGTGCGCTGGATCCCGACGTATCGCGTTGATCTTTCCGGGCAGGGCGCCAAAGAGAAGGTCGCGGAGATCTCGTTGCAGGCTGAGATCCTCAACGAGGCTGAGGCACTGATCGATGTGCCCGTGGACATTGTGGTCGGCGTGCCGAATTTCCGCTTCCAGAAAACGCCCAGCCCGTTGGTGCTGGAGAGCGTCCTGCGCAACTCGCTCGCCCGGGCCGAGCCGGCGTTGATGACACAGATGCGCAATGATTTCTCAAACGCTGCCTACTCCAGTCGTCCCGCGGAATTGCGGCGTGCCGCTGCCGCGGCATCAGGGGCAGGCAGTGTCGAGTTGCCAGGTGAGTTGACGGCTGGCGGTGCACAGGACCTGTTCATCTACAATCTTCCCAACCTGCGCTTACGTAAGGGTGACCGTGCTGCGATCGCGATCTTCACCGCCAAGGTTCCCTACCGGGATGTTTACACCTGGGACCTGCACCTGACCCGCGCCGACATTGCCACGGCTCCCGCCGGGCAGGGTATCGCCTCGCCGCTCGCGCTGTCGACGAATCAGGTCTGGCACCAGATTGAGCTTACCAACATTACCAAGGTTCCGTGGACCACCGGCGCCGCGATGATCATGATGGGGCAACAACCGCTGGGCCAGGAGTTGCTTACCTACACCTCACCCAAGGACTATTGCCGCGTGCCGGTGACCGTCTCGGTTGAGACACGCGGCAGCTTCGCCGAGACCGAGACTGCGCGCCAGATCAAGGCGTTGAAATGGGACGGTCGCGACTACGTGCGTATCCAGAACGAGGCGACGCTTGATCTCTGCAACAACAAGCCGGTTCCAATCGATGTAGAGATCAGCGTCAGGCTTGGCGGGCGCGTTGAGAAGGTAAGCAACGATGGTGTGACGTCCTTGCTCGCCTTCGACAGGAGTGATTGGACGCAATACCGCGGCAGCGAAGCTGTCAACAACAGCTCGAGGGTGAAATGGAAGACCTCGCTTGAGGCTGGTGCCACGTTCCTGCCAAAGATCCAATATCTTTATTACACGCGTCAATAATTTCCCGCCAGCGGATCCAACAACTTTCCGGGCCAGGATGAAGGCTTTTTGGAGCCATATTCTTTATAGAAGAAAGTGATGCATTTGAACCTGATCTAAAAACACAGGGATGCTTTGTTTGCTGCAGCAACTTCTGAAGGGACTTGTGCTGGTCATGGCACTGGGTGGGGGCACCCTGTGGGCACAAGCCATTACCTGGCGGGAGGTAGTGCATGAGCAGAAGGCGTCATTCTACAAGAAGCCCGAGGCACTTAGGGTCGCTGACAACCTGCTGCTCTTCCAGGCGGCTGCCGGGGGATGGGACAAGATCGACTCGCGCAGGAACAGCCGGGACATGGTCAACGTGCTCAGCGCTGAACGGAAGCGGCAACTCTTGAAGGACAAGGGACATCGGTGCAGCCTGGACAACGAGGCGACCTATTCCCAGATGCGCTTCCTTGCCAGGGTCTACGCGGCAACAGGTGAGGGTAAATACAAGGAAGGTTTTCTCAAGGGGGTTGGTTACCTGCTCAGAGCACAGTATCAGAATGGCGGATGGCCGCAGTTCTATCCTTTATTGGGTAGCTATCATGACCGGATTACCTTCAACGACCATGCCATGATTGGCGCCGCCTGGATGCTCAGTGACGTGGCTGCCGGCCGTAAACCCTTTGATTTGGCCGGCAAGGTGTTGCGGGAGAAGTGCCGGGTGGCGACGGAAAAGGCAATCGCATGCATTCTCACCTGCCAGCTTGTCGCCGCTGGGAAGAAGACGGCATGGGCCCAGCAGTATGACGAGGAAAGCATGAAGAGTGTTCCGGCCAGGGTATCCGAGTTGCCTTCCATTGCCGTTCCTGAGAGTGCTGAAATTTTACGCTTCCTGATGCACATCGACAATCCCTCCGCGGAAGTCAAGGTGGCGGTGAAAGGGGCGGTTGGTTGGCTTGAAAAGGTCAAGGTGGTTGGTCGCAAAGTCATTACCGTTAAGGACGACCGGCTTCCTGGCGGCATCGATAAGCGCCTGGTTCCTGCCCCGGGGAGCGCGCCCATATGGGGCAGGTATTATGAAATTGGTACAGACAGGGTGATGTATATTGAGCAGGGAGTTGTGCACTACAGTCTCGCTGAGCTTAGCCACAAGCACCGCGTCGGCCACGCGTGGATTGGCGGTCGGTGGCCGGCAGTGCCGTTGCAGGATTACGCGGGGTGGAGAGTGAAATGGCACTCCGCGAATCCTCTGCCAGCCACGGAATAAATACACAGGGCCTACCATGGCAATGGCGGGTTTCTGCGCTGTAAGCTGTGCTATAATAGGTGAAGATTTCGCCGGTCAGTCCGGCAGGGTCCGCAAGTCCGGCGCGGGCTTCCGGGAAGGCCGAGAACCCGATCCTGGGCGCTTATACGAAGCACGCTGGGCAGGAAAACGTTGAGCCTCAGTTCCTGCCGGGAATGATGTATCAAAACGGCCCGGGCGTGGCTGCTGGCATTAGCCAGTCAGCAAAGTAGTATCGCATGGCTGCGGAATAGGGATATGCGGCTGCACCGGGAATGCTTGGGCAGATGTATCGTGAGGGGCGGTGCGGGGCCAAGTATCTGGAAGAGGTCGCCAGGTGGTATGGCAAGGTGGCGGCACAGGGCAACAAGGATGCCAAGGCGGCACTCAAGAGGGCGGCGGAGAAACTGAAATCATCAAAGGGGAACGGGGATTAGCCCGATCCCTGTATTTCGCCTGTCCAATGCAGTAAACTTGGCGTTAAATACAAGCGTGTTTTTCATCCGCATGGTTAGAAGTGCCAGAAGTGGTCTGCCAAAAGGCATGGCTGCCGCTGTCCTGGCAATTTTTGTTGTAATGACTGTCTTGCCTGCGCAGGAGCCCGCGCCCAAGGTTGCTTTTAGTGTTCCGAATTTCAGCAAGGTGCTCTTTGATATTGACTCGGTTTTTATGGAACCGGGTGAATTGCGGGTGGTTACCAATGCCCTTTCGGCACTGGCCGCCAATTTCCTCGGCGACAGCATAATTGTCCCCGGGATTAGGGCCAAGGCGCTTGCCATTTCGCTCCGGCTTGATGGCACGCACCGTGACTCCGTTCTGACCCTGCAGAAACTCAAGCAGGGAGAAACGCCTATACCCGTGCCGGGATTCGAGGAGCCGTCTACTGCCGCCCTTGAGTTATGGCAACTTGCCGAGGCCCTTGACCGTGCGGATGCCAGCCGGGATGATCATGTTCTGGCATGTTACCTAATGGACATTGCCATGCTGATTGATCCAGATCGGCCGGGTGGCAGCGCGAGATTTAAGAAACTTTCCAAGAAAGGCAAGTTCCTTGGCTGGAAGGACGTGATTACCGTGATCAATGCCCCGGTCGCCATAAGAAAGCCGGCTGATGCCCAGCCTGAACAGCCTGCAGGGAAACAGAAGGCTATAACCGATAAGAAACCTTCAGTCGTTGAGAGAGTGCCCCTGCCAGAGGAGGCGCAACCTGTGTCCGCCGGGGAAGGCGGGAAGCCAAAACCCGAATGAGATTTGATGTGCCCGGCTAAAACCTGCCGGATTTCTTTTGTTTACCCTTTAATCCGAATTTGCTCGCTTACCTTTTTTCCCGTTACCCGGTTGTTTCACAGACTTTCTGTGATTCGGAGATGCTTGCCCTTGAGGCTCGCGGGGTGCCGCTTGCCGTGGGGTCCATAAACCCGCCGCCTGATGATTTCCGTCATTCCCGGCTGGCACAGCGCCAGGCGCCTGTTTTCTACCCGCCTCCGGGCAAGGCGCTTGAGTCGATCCGCAGGGCTGCCGAGGCTGACGGCTCATGGGCACCACTTGCAGAATTGATCGCACGGCATGATGCCGACTATGGCGGGGATTTCAAGGCCGCCACCCGTGCGCGCAATGCCCTGTATTTCGGCAATGTGTTCAGGGAGATCGGGGTCAGCCATGTGCATGTGCACTTTGCCAACAGGGCTACCCATACCGCGTTGTTTCTCAAAAAGCTGGGAATTCCCTTCAGCTTCACTGCCCATGCCCAGGACTTCATGGTCGACCTTGGCAGTGATGAATTGCTGCGCGAGATGGCGCGCGAGGCAGAGTTTGTTGCGGGAGTATCCGACTTCAGTTGTAACCTCTTGCGGGAAAAATGTCCTGATAGTGCCTCCAAGATTGTGCGTATCTACAATGGCCTGGATCCTGCCGGGTTTGTCACTGCTGATGCGGGCGGCGGAGGTGAGATCCTCAAGATTGTCAGCGTGGGACGGCTGATCGAGTTCAAGGGCTTTCATTACCTGATCAGGGCTTGTGCGGGCCTTAAAAGGCGTGGCATTGCCTTTGAGCTAAACATCGTGGGAGAGGGGCCATGGGGTGAGCGCCTGCAGAGACTTGCCGAAGAGCAGGATGTTGCCGAGGAGGTTATTTTCAGGGGTGTTTTGGGAGGAGAGGACGTTGGTAAGTTGCTTGCCGCCAGCAATGTGTTCGCACTCGGTGCCATTGTAGACAGCAAGGGAGCCAGTGATATCCTGCCCACCGTGATCACCGAGGCGATGGCCTCGGGCTTGCCGGTCGTGGCAACTCGCCTCGCCGGGATTCCGGAGATGGTTGAGCACGAGCGGTCAGGCTTGTTGTGTGAACCGGGAGATGAGGGGGGCCTTACGGGCGCACTTGAGCGACTTGCCAAGGAGCCTGACACCCGTGCCGCATTTGCCCTTGAGGGTCGCCGGCTCGCAGGGGAACGATTTGCCCTTGAGGTTACAGCCGGGCAACTGCAGGAGGCCTTTGCTGGAGATGTGCGGGATCCCGGTCGTTTTCCTGAGGTGGTTTACCTGGCTTCGGGATGGGGTGAGCGCGGACCCCGTTCTGCGGACACTGAGTTGCGTGCCGCGGTTGCCGAAGAAAAGGTGATGCCAATGGCCTTAGGGCTGCATGAGGACTTCAGGGTATCTTCACCGGTCGCCCCGTCAGGAATCGAATTTCTTCCCGACGCCCTTGTGCTGGATGCTGCCTGGCGGGCGAACGAGGAGCATGTCCGGACGGTGCAGGAATTGACGGACAACCTTGAACAGGCGCGTATCGCGGTTTATCTCGTGGAGTTTCTGCAAAGGCTTGGCGTGAGGCGGCTGCATGCGGCGCGTTCGGATGTCATTGATGTCACCTGGCTTGTTTCCCAGTTGATGGACATTGAGGTCAGTTGTTGCATGGAGGAGGGAGGCAGGGCAACGCATGACTTGCCGATCATGGAGGGCATTGACTTGAGTATTCGGCAAACCCGCCGCAAATTCGGGCCTTTCCGTTTTCGCCTCAGGCCTGATCCTATCAATCCTGCCGCTGCGGCTGCATTCATTCAGTTGCTCTGTAAAACCGGTTGAAAAAAACCATGCGACTTGCCGTTATCATTCCCTGTTACAACCATGCACATTACGTTGGTGATGCACTGGAGTCTGTATTGTCCCAGTCACGTGGCGCGGACCGGGTGATCGTCATCGATGATGGTTCACAGGATGGCTCACCCGATGTGCTAAGCTCCTTTGAGTCACGGGGTGTGGAGGTTTCCGTGCAGGAGAACGCAGGGGCTCATGAGACGCTCAACCGGCTGGTTAAGAAGGCAGCCCTCGATTGTGAACTGGTGGCGATATTAAATTCCGATGATACCTACCTTCCGTCCCGCCTTGAGCGGTGCCTGCCTGCCTTTGAGCGGCAAGAGAACCTTGCCGTCCTGAGCACGGCTTTTGAGCTGATGGACGACCACGGGCAGGAGTTGGACAGTCAAAGCTCACGCGCTAAATGGTTCCGTGCCGCGTGGTCGATGCGCGGCCGCGATTTTGCCGAGTGGATGGGGGTATGTAACTTTCCGGCCACGACCAGCAATGTGATTGCCCGGACGGATTATCTGCTGGATAACCCGTTCCGTCCCTATCGTTTCAACCATGATTATTACCTTCTTGCCAAGGCAGTCCTGGAGGATCGTTTTGCTTTGGTTGACGAGTCACTGTTGCGTTACCGGGTGCATGCGAACAACACCATTACCACTGCGCCTGCGCCATTGGTTCGGGAAATGTTGCATATGCACCTTGATCTTTCCGCGGCGCTTGCCCCTGAGCTGAAGGGCAACGAGGGGCTGCGTGAACGTTATGCTCAGTTCCGCCGAGCCGGATGGGAGAGTATTTCAAGCTTTGATGCCGGTGGCGCCGAGACTGCCTTTGCAGAACTTGCCGCTCGTGCAAGCGGGGATGAACTGGCAGCTCTTGCTGCGGCCGCTGATGATGTCGGGGATTTTCCCAACCGCCACCTGGTCAACGCCCATGACGGCAAGTCTCCGGTTACCGCGGCAACGGGATTGTCCGGTAAGCTGGATGACATGCGAGCTGAGCGGGATGCCTGCAGGGATTCCCTGGATGCCGCCAGGGAACTCGCCAGGCTCCGGGCTCTTGTTGGGGCAACCCGTAAATTTGCCTTTGGTCGTCTTTTCGGGCGCTATCGCGAGCTTGTTTCTGACCGCGGCAAGACACCGCGGGAAAAGTTGGAAAATTTTAGGACAGCTGCCCGCCGAGACGGGTTTGACCTGTCCTGAGTCAGAGGGGCAGCAGTTCTATGGCTGTGCCATTGCGCCCGGATTTGCTCCATAGAGGAACCGCCCCGGACTTTCGATTTTCCTTAAGGGTTGCCTTGCCGGGAATTTCACCGGGAAATTTTTTGCCCGCTCCAGGCACTCCATTGCCGGTTAAGCGTCTCGGCATTGGCAGCGCCGGTGTAGATAATAAAGCGGTGTTTGAAGGTTTTAACCATGCCCTTGCCAATTGACCAGTCGCCGAGGCGGGCATGGGAAGGACCGAAGCCGAATTGCCCGTCAATGCGCCAAGGGGTGGGAAACCCGTCGTTTTGCGGGTGGTCAAAGATGGCGATATGGCCATCGTCAGTGAGCCCCTTGATTTCCATGCCGACATCGACCCACTCGGAGCGCTTGCCTTCCCCTTTCTGGTTGCGGTGACCGGCAGCGTTGAGTGCCTGTGCACGGATTCCCTTTTTCCAGGGCATGCGCAGGAAAAGCCCGCCGTAGTTGTATCTTGAGACGGTGACATTTTCCATGGCGGCACCCTGCCATTCCAGGTCGAGGATCACATGGCTTGTGTCCGCAGAGCGCATCGTCCATTTCTGTGTTTCCCTGAGCACGGGGTTAGCACCTTTGCCAATCATGTCGTAAACGGTGGTCCAGGTAACCTGTTCTCCCTTGGCTTTCTCAACCCGGGCACTGATGCGTTTCCAGTAGCCGTCTCCGGGATGGTGGAAATAGTCGCGGCCATTGACGCGGGTTAATCCCCAGTAGAGACCGGTTTGGTGCTTATGATGTCCGGGACTGAACTGGGTTAGCTCACCTTTACCGTCGGGAGTAGTGATTGGGTGGAGGTATGGCCGGAAGTCCGGCCGGGTATTCTGGGTAAGCAGTGGATCAGCCAGGCCTGCCCGGTAAACCGAAATTTTTTCTCCGACGGCATCCGCCTCAATTTTCAAGTGCTGTTGCGCCCGGGCTGATGGTTCCGGGAACAGGATGAGGATTATGAGCAGGTAAAACGGTACGGGGAATCTTTTCATGTGGGGTGGATGCTTTGGATGAAGGGCTATGAACGTGCCGTATGCACAGCTAAGCAATCGATCTTAGCAGGTAAGCCCCTAATGAGGCAAGTCTCCGCCATCTGGGAAATTTCCAGTAAAAAGGCAGCGAATACCTAGTTACTGATGATGGTGCGGTTGCGTCCGAGGGTCTTTACCCTGCCATCAGTATACAAAACCATCTTTGTTCCCTCGGTGGCGGCCACATGTTCTTTTTGCTGCTCGCGAATCTTTGGCCAACCACTCAGGGTGAGTTGGCCTTCCTCGGGAAGATATATTGCCCGGTTGGCGAAGCCCTCGTGCCCGGACGGCTTGCCCTCGTTGCGCATGCGGATAAATACATTGCCCAAGCCTTCGCCGTATGAAATTCCCGAGCCGTCTTGCTTGAGGTGTACGATAAAGCGATCGCAGCGCATGGCAAATCGAGGCGACTTGATCTGGACATCGCCGGAGAATTCCATCTTGGAAGAGCCGATGTCGAAATCAGTCTGTTTGATGGCACTGATGATTAAGTCAGAGGCACCTCCCGCAGATGAGGAAGGAGGCTCATGCTTAATGAAGGGCAGGTTGTCCTCTGTCTTTGTCAGGTCGAGAACGTCATCAACGCTAAGGCCGATGGGATTCTCCCCCTTAGTGAGATCTTTAGCCAGTTGAACCACTTTCTCAGGCAGGCTTTTCTCGCCAAGCTCATCTCCTTTTTTCACTTCCACTGTTGTTGATGGAGGACGTGGTGGAGGCGGCAGTTTGTGTGGGGTTTGAGTGAGTGGAGCGGAAGGCTCTTTACTATTTGGCTGCTTCTTGACTTCCTTACCGGAGTTAAGGGGGATGAGTTCACCCGCAATGAGGGCAGGGGGGCTGACGATTGAGAGAGGATTTGATTTGATTGATGGTGGTGCTTTGACTTGTGGTGGGGGAGCCTGGGGATGGGTCTTTGTCTTCTCCGGTGTGATGGATTTAGGAGCGGGGCTTTTCAGGGGTTTGACGGCAGCTACCGTGACAGGTTTCAGCTTTACCTTTGCAACGGGTGTCGGTGTTTTTTTTGCATGTGATGGTGAAGTGGCAACTGTCGCGGGAGATGGTGGCGGCTTGAGTGGTCTTGCAGGTGTGCTTTTTTGGTTGTTTTCTGCTGGCTTCGTAGAAGAGAGGGCCTTTTGGGGCGCTCCGATACGAGGTTGCAGATTCACCTTCTTCTCAGTGTGCTTGGGTTTTACAGTGGTGGTCTGTCCCGTGGCTTTTTTCCTGGTCGATAAAGCAGACAATGGTCTGGGTTGAGGAGTTTTTGCCCCGGCTTTGGCTTGAGGTTGAATCACGATGGGGCTTACTGCGCTCTTCTTGTCGGCGGGAGGCGCGGATATTCTTGACGGAAGGGGGCTGCGCGTTTGCCGTTTGGGAACCGCGTTCGCTACGGGCTTTAACCTATATGAGGAAGGTTGGCGAACGGATGGCGGTCGGGATGAGGAAGGTTGGCGAACGGATGGCGGTCGGGATGAGGAAGGTTGGCGAACGGATGGCGACCGGGATGAGGAAGGTTGGCGAACGGATGGCGGTCGGGATGAGGAAGGTTGGCGAACGGATGGCGGTCGGGATGAGGAAGGTTGGCGAACGGATGGCGGTCGGGAAATCTGAGAGTTACTGCGTGGGATTACCGAAGACGGTCTAGTCGGCGGTTTGGTATTTTGGGGAGCATTCCAAACGCGGCGATGATTGCCGGGGGTTATATGCGCAGGTTGAGGGGAAGGTGAGAGAGCTCTGGAATTGGGAACCCTTTTAGGTGAAGTCGCAATTGGGTTGGTGCGAGGCTTTATGGCGGCGGGTGCAGGTCGCTGCGGGGCGCCCTGAATTCTGCTCTTCTGGCTTCGTAGAAATAATTCCCGGCGTTGCTTTTCTTCAGCTGTGAGAGTTGCGCCTGTAGCAGCGGCCATGAAACAAAGGCTTAAAACAGCATTCAGGCAGCAAATTCCTGAAAATTTCAAATTAATAGCAGTGAGCACGACAATTATAAAATAAGTCCCGCTTTATAAGGCATTAAGGAATATAAATAAACCTAAAATATTATTTTTTGTTCACGGGCGGTGTCTTTTATCAGCATTTCCCCGTAAATAATTGATAATCAACGATGAAAGGCAGACTTGCTGGAAATCACCGGAAAATTCGTTTTCTGCCAAAGATTTGGGGCATTTCGGCAGTTCATCGGCAATGCTCTTTTAAAGCCTAGAGGGACAGTGTCACATCATGGATTTGTGATTTATCCTTGTCCGCCGGGTGGAGTCATTGGACGGTATACAATATAGTTTATATTTTGGAGCAATTCATTTACATTAACACCTATTGGACGTCGCATTTTTCTGGTTCAATCAAGGCAACATCTCTTTCTTCTGCATAATGATTATTCGATTACCCAATATTCTCCTCGCGGTTTTACTTTGCCTGTGGGGATTGGCCTGTTTCCCCCCAGATGTCCTTGGTGAGGATCATCCGGTTGTTAAGCACCCTGCTTTTTCTCCCGAGGAGGTTGCCTTTTTTTCCAAAGAGGTGCGTCCTTTGCTTACTGAGCACTGCTTCAGTTGTCACGGCGGTAAAAATGCCAAGGGTAAGATTAAGATTCGTGCAGGCTTGCAGTTGATCAGCCGTCGCGGTGTCTTGATCGGTGGCGATAATGGACCGGCTATCGATGAGCAAAACCCTGCAAACAGCATGTTGCTGAAAATGGTCAGCTACGCTGATGAGGATCATGAAATGCCGCCTAAGGCAAAGCTCAGCGATGCGCAGCTGGCGACCCTCAACAAGTGGGTGGAAATGAAGGCTCCCTGGACACCCGGAGATATCAATAAAATTGAGGGAACGGAGGAGTTGGCATTGACTACCAAGGTCAACGAGACAACAAAAAACTATTGGTCCTACCGCCCGTTGAAGACTCCAGCTGTACCAAAGGTTGCCGATCCTGAATGGTCCAAAAATCCACTGGATGCCTTTGTCTTTGCCCGCCTTGCCGAGAACGGCCTGAAGCCGAACCCGTCCGCAACAAAAGAGGAGCTTGTCCGGCGCGCCTACCATAACATCACCGGTCTGGCGCCGACCCCGGAGCAGGTTGCCGCCTTCGTCGGGGACGCTTCCCCCGGAGCCTGGAAAGCTCTTATTGATGAGTTGCTTGAGTCGCCACAATACGGTGAGAAATGGGCCCGCCACTGGCTGGACGTGGTTCGTTACGCAGAGTCAAACGGCTTTGAGCGTGACTCGGATAAGCCGCATATCTGGCGTTACCGTGACTGGGTGATAGACGCCTACAACAATGACAAGCCCTACAACCGTTTTATCATGGAACAGCTTGCCGGGGATGAACTGGACGATGTGACACCGGAATCCATGATTGCCACCGGATTTTTCAGGCTGATGCAGTGGGACGATGAGCCTGCTGACAGGTTGCAGCACAGGTATGACGTTCTTGACGATGTCATGCGCTCGGCGGCCGAGGGTTTTCTCGGGATGACGATCGGTTGTGCCCGCTGTCATGACCACAAGGGCGACCCCATCCCGCAGACTGATTATTACAGCTTTATGGCTTTCTTTAACGGGGTGACCAATCATTCAAAAGGAGGAGGAGTGTTGCAGGACTTAAGTAAGCTGGGCAATCCCGAGCAGCGTCAAGCGGCCCAGAAAGACCGTCAAAACCGCATCATCGACCTGAAAAACCGGATCAGCGCCATTGAAAAGATCGGAGTTGCGCGCCTTGGGAAAAAGGATCCGAGGTTGGCTGCTCTTCTCAAGGGGGCCACAGTGCCGCTGGCGGAACCTCTCCTGGTTGCTGATCACCGCAGCCGATCCCAGAAGTGGCATTTTACCACCGATAAGCCTGCCGACAATTGGTCAGAGGTTGGTTTCCGCGCAGAGAATGCCAAGTGGAAACTGGGTGAGGCACCCTTTGGCACGGACGTGCCAAACGAGAAACCTAAAACGGAATGGAAAACCAAGGACCTTTGGTTGCAGACTGGTTTCCACCTTACATCAATTCCCGCGGATTTGAAGATGAGTGCCTACCATGATGAGGACATTGAGGTTTTCCTGAACGGGCAGCTTCTTGGCCGTCGTGGCGGGCACAGCAAGAGCTATGTGGAGATTCCAATAGACAAGAAAGCTCTAGGTGCCCTGCAGACGGGTCGCAATGTGGTGGCCGTGCATGTGCGCCAGGTTAGTGGCGGGCAGTTTTTTGACCTCAAGCTTGAAGCGGTGGCCGGTGCCCCGGGCAGTGTGGACATTGCCAAGCTGCTTGCTGCGCGCGGCAAGGAGGTCTTTACCGATGAGCAAATGACCACCTACAGGGAATTTAACAATGACCTGAGAAAACTTGAGCGGGTTATCCCGGTTGGCAAGGGTCAGGCAATGGTGGTCAAGGAGAGCGGCACCAATGCCGCACAACTCCATGTTCACATTCGTGGTAATGCCAATGCCAAGGGGGAGCCGGTGCAACCGTCTTTCCCCAAGATTTTCGGCGACACGGAGGTTAAGATTCCCGCCCCTAAGCCGGGACAGAGAACCACCGGGCGCCGCAGGGTGCTTGCGGAATGGATGACCGATAAGCACAACCGTCGCAGTTCCCGTGTGGCTGTTAACCGGGTCTGGCAGCAGCATTTCGGCAACGGCATTTGCCCGACCCCGAGTGATTTCGGCTATTTCGGCATGAAGCCCACACATCCGGACCTGTTGGATTGGCTGGCAACCGAGTTTGTGCGTCGTGACTGGAGCGTTAAGGAGTTGCAGCGCATAATCATGAATTCGATGACGTATCGCATGTCTTCCCGCGGTCGACCGGAAGCATTGACCAAGGATCCTCAGAACAACCTTTTATGGCGGTTTAATATGCGCCGGCTCAGTGCGGAGGAGATCCGTGACAACGTGTTGGCTGCCGCCGGCAAGTTGAACCTCAAGATGGGGGGGCCGAGTTTCTTCTCAAAGCTTGACGAGGCGGTGCTGGCAACTTCATCAACTAAGGGAGGTAAGTGGGGCAATTCGTCGCCCGAGGAGCAGAGTCGCCGCGCGGTTTATATCAAGATCAAGCGTTCGCTAAAGGACCCGATGCTTACCGGGTTTGACTTTGCTGACACTGATGCCCCGTGTGCGCAGCGCTTTACCACCACGGTTCCAACGCAGGCCCTGAACATGCTTAACAGCAATTTCCTCAATGATCAGGCGACACATTTCGCGACCCGCCTTAAGCAGGATGCCGGGGAGAACCTTGAGGCCCAGTTGAAGCGGGGATTGGAGATTGTAACCGCCCGTCCTGCAGACCCGAAGTCCATCGCCATCGCCAAGGACATGCTGCAGAAATTGCAAAAAGAACACGGGCTCAACGCCGACCAGGCCCTGGAACGCTTTTGCCTCGTCGCCCTTAACATGAATGAGTTCATGTTTATTGATTAACAAGACATTGCCTGGAACCAGACCCTTTACTTACCTAGAAAAAACCTGTCATGAATATACCACGTAACACTTTTTGCGGGCAGACCCATCGCCGCGAGTTTTTGCACAATGTCGGCGGAGGGTTTACCTCACTGGCGCTTACCGGAATGCTTGCAAAGGACGGATTCTTTGGCCAAAGCGCAATTGCCGCGAAGCCTCAACCGCTACCCGGCAAGGCCAAGTCGGTCATTTTTCTCTTCATGTATGGCGGGCCGAGTCACATGGATACCTTTGATTACAAGCCGGAGCTTTATCCGCTGGACGGCAAGACCATCGACGTGAAGACCTTTGGGCGCGGTGGCAGGAAGAGCAAGGGGCGTGTTGTCGGTCCGAAATGGGCATTCAAACCGTACGGAAAGTGCGGAAAGATGGTATCTGATTTATTCCCCCACCTCGGGGGATGTGTGGATGACATGGCTTTTATCCACTCGATGACCGCTGATTCCCCGATCCATGGTTCAGCCATGTTGATGATGAACAGTGGTTCCGTGATCAGTGGTAAGCCTTCCCTCGGTTCCTGGGTTAATTATGGACTCGGCTCGGCTAATGAGAACCTTCCCGGTTATGTGGTGATGCTGGATGGTAAAGGTGGCCCCATTTCCGGTGCCAAAAACTGGACTTCAGGTTATATGCCTGCCAGCTATCAGGGAACGGTTTTCCGTTCACAGGGTGACCCTATCCTTAACCTGCAGCATGCAAAGGGCATGAAGGCAAATGAGCAACGTCAGGTGATCACTTCCCTCAACCAGCTGAATGCTCAGCACCTTGCAGGCCGGGAGGACAATACCAACCTGAGTGCCCGCATTGCCAGCTATGAGCTGGCTTATAAGATGCAGTCCGCAGCACCCGAAGCCATTGATGTTAATTCCGAGCCCCAGCATATCAAGGATCTCTATGGCCTGGATGGCTCGCGGACTGATGATTTTGCCCGCAAGTGTATCCTTGCCCGTCGGCTGGTTGAGCGAGATGTGCGGTTCATCCAGATTTATTCAGGAGGGGCGCACAATGACGCGAACTGGGATGCGCATGGCAACCTTGAAAAGAACCACAACTATCATGCAGGGAATACCGACAAACCGATTGCCGGGCTGATCAAAGACCTCAAGCAGCGCGGATTGCTGGATGAGACATTGATTGTCTGGGGTGGTGAATTCGGCCGCCAACCCACTGCAGAATATGCCAAGGGCACCGGCAGGGACCATAATGCCTACGGGTTTACCATGTGGATGGCTGGTGGGGGAATCAAGGGCGGGGTCAGCGTTGGACAGACAGATGAGCTGGGTAGCAAGGCCGTTGACAATCGCTATCATGTGAGAAACCTGCATGCCACGGTGCTGCAGTTGATGGGGCTTGATCAAAATAACCTTAGTTATTTCTACGGGGGACTCGACCAGAAGCTTGTCGGGGTCGAAGGTGCTGACTCGATTCACCAGATCATTGCATAGCAGAGCGGCGGATGCTTCCTATGTGCTGAACGTGTCGCTATTGGATGGAGGCCCGGCGTGAGCTTGCCGTCTTTAGCCGGTAGTGGCTTGTCACCTCGTCGCCGCTATCTGGTTGGCGTTTCCGGGGGGCGTGATTCCGTTGCGCTTTTGCACTGGTTGCTGGGAGAAGGTTGCCGGAATCTGGTCGTCTGCCATCTCAATCACGGTCTGCGTGGCCGTGATTCCGGTGCTGATGCCGCCTTCGTAAGGCGCCTGGCAAGGACCAAGGGTCTTCCCTTTGAGATCGAGAAGACGCCCGTGGGAAAATTGGCAGATGAGCGCGGACTTGGTCTTGAGGAGGCCGGTAGGCAGGCAAGGCTTGAGTTCTTTGGTCGGGTTGGGCGGCATTTCCGCTGCCGCAGAGTGTTGTTGGGGCATCATGCAGACGACCAGGTTGAGACAGTATTGATGAATCTTTTTCGCGGCACGGGCAACCTGGGTGGAATGCGTCAGAGCTCAGAGGTCAAGATCAAGGGTAGCCGGCTTGAAATTTTGCGACCGTTTCTCGGAATCTGGCGGAGCACCTTGAATACTTACCTCGATGAGCAGGGACTTGCTTTCAGGGAGGATGCAAGCAACGCCAGTGAGATTTTTCTGCGCAATCGTATTCGTGCCAATTTGGTGCCATGCCTAAAGGAAACCTTTCGCCGGGATGTTACCAGGGCCGTGGCCCGGGTTGCACAATTGGCAGCTGAGGAGTCGGACTTCCTAGATGAATTGGTTGCCGGTTCTGATGTTGCCGGCAGGATTAACGGGCAGTTGTCGGTGCCGAAACTGCGTGAGCTCGGAGTGGCGTTGCAGAGGCGTGTTCTCCTTGCCTGGTTGCGTGAGCGCGGGGTTGCAGATGTGGGATTTGAGGTGGTGGAGCGTGTTCGCTCGATGATTGATGAGGAGTCCGTGGCAAAGGTGAATCTGCCCGGGGATAGGCACGCACGTCGTTGCCGAAAGGCATTGTTTGTGGAGTAGATCGGGTTGCCGTTATTTAACCGGCCAGTTCAGGTGACTGTGGAGGAAATCAAAGGTTTTGCGTGAATTGATGGTGTGTGGACCGACAAACCACTCGATCTCGGTGCGCTCGCCGATGCCGAGTTTTGCCGAGTAAAGGTGTCGGACCTTGGCGTATTCGTGAGCCACCGTTTCATCCGGGGCTACGCCGTCAAAGTGACCTCGCTCAACCATGAAGGGTCGCGGTGCGATGAGTGCCGCCATTTCCGCGTAATTGAAAGTGCTCCCCAGGTTCCATTCAAAAATCTCATACTCGCCGGTCCACACATAGCTGTAGTTGGAGTGTGTTGAGGCGTTCTTCCATACCCATTCATTGAAATCCGCCGAGCATATGGACAGGCAATAATTTGAGACGAGGGGCGGAATACGCATCGCGGACTTGCCCCCGTATGAGAGGCCGTAGAAACCGATGCGATCCGGGTCAACAAAGTTGAGGGAGCTGAGCCAGTCGGTCAGCTGCTGGTGTTGTGGCACCATGAGGGAGAACAATGTTTTGCCAATGGCATTTGCCTTGAATTGCAGGGAACGAAACCGGTCACCGAAAATATAGAGGTTTTGCGGGGCGAAGGTGACAAATCCACGCTGGGCAAGGGTGGTGGTGAAGGCTTTGTAATAGTGATGGTCCTTTTGCCCGATGGTTGATTGTGGCCTTCCCTCCAGACCGTGCTGGCAAACTACCACCGGCCTTTTTTCCCCGTCCTTGATATCCTTGGGAACAACAAGAATTCCATAGGTAAAGAGGCCGGACTTGCCGCCAAAAACATCCAGCACAATCTCATAATAGCGCAGTTCTTCTGTCTCCTGGATCAGTCGGCTGCGGGGGTTGGCCGCGATGATCTTGTCATCGAACCGTCCGATTACGTCTACGGCAAAACGGTTTCGATAAGGCTCGATTGTAGCTTGGAACTTCTCAATCGTGGAATTGTCGAGTTCGGAAAAGAATTGCCGTCGTGCGGATGCGCTCTTGGCCAGTAGCTCCTGATTGTGACGATCAATCTCCTCAAAGGCCCGTTTGAGCATGCCGGTAAGTTCCCCGGTGGGAAGTGGCTTACTGCCCCGCGCGTCGATTTCTTCCTGGGCGAAGTCATTGATTCCGCCAAGCTTGAGCCCGGCAAGGGTGGCCTCAGCGCTGACCTGCTCCCTCGTGAAAGCGTTGATTCTTCCCGGTTTTCCCCCTGTGCCAGGGGGCAGGAGAATATCAGGTGCGGGTGTGGGGTCGATGATCAGGGGGCGCGGAGCCACAAGGCGAGCGATTTCGGCATCACCAAAGAAATTCAGGAGTCCGAAGATGTTGCGGTAGGCGGGTTCGTTCCAGACCCGTTCCCTCGGGCCGAAGTGACCGATTACCCAGGCTCGACTGACCCGTTCATCGATGGCTGCGGCGTAAAGGGAAATCAGGCCACCTTCGCCATCACCGCAGACGGCCACCTGCGCATCTTTTCCGCCACAGGCATCGATGATGGAGGAGACTTTCTGCACCTCGCAGGCAATCAGGTGCCATCCAAGCTCAAAGCCAACCCGATAGAGGAATTCGCGGTTGGTGATCTTGCGGTGTCGGGTTGCCCTGTCAATCAAGACGGGAATGAATACCCGGTGGCCGTGGGCAGCCAGGACCTGAGCTCGCGTGCAGGTGGCGTAGCTCTCCGGGTCGGGCAGGTAGATGGTGGTTGATTTAATTTCCCCAGGTTCCAACAGCAATCCTTCCACCGCGACATTGCCGAAGGATGCCACGCGGAATGGGCGCACAGTATAGTTTTCATTGTTCTGGATAATGTCACCTTTCCAGATCTTGGGATCCTGCACCCGTATATCATCGCGGAAACCAATCAGCGTTTTCAATACCTCGCGGCGGGGGGCAGTTGTTTTTTTTCTGCGTGTTTCAGTGGCTTCTTCGATTTTATCCAGCAAAAAGGCATCCGCAGTATCAATAAGGCGTGAGGCAATGTCGCCCTCCCAGTTTAATGGAGTCGTGCCGGCCAGAGGTTCTGCCGCAGATATACAGAAGGTCAAGGCAAACGAGAGCAGGAAGCTGCTGCTGATTTTTATTCCCGCTCCGGGTCGGGAAAGAATTTTTTTGGGAGGGGTGGGGATGATGGTTGGCATTGTGGTGGATGAATTGGCGTTGCCGGAAGGGTTAGGGGCAATTGCGCTCAGGCAATAGGAAATGCAAGTACATCCGACTCAGATGTGCTCTTTTTAGGCTCGCTGTTTAGCGACCGCCGTCACCGATTTTTTCGTACAGGTAGGCAACCAGTTCGACCAAAGTGATCTTCATGCCGGCACTTGAGGAGGACCAATGTTCAGGGTCATAGCCTGAAGGTGGAAGGGCGATGACACCAACTTCCACATTTTCCTCGAAGACTTTTCTCATGACCAGGCGACTGCGCCTTGCATGGACGTCCAGGGTGGCGAGATCAAAGCGTTTTGGATGGAGGTTTTTTTTCCCAAGTTCATTTTTAAATTGAAGGGCGGCGGTGAAAGTGCGGTTGCGTTGGCTTTGTGCTGCCGGCACAATATGGATTTTCGTTTTGGGGACACCTAGTGCCTGCAGCGTTGCAGCATTCATTTCACTGTAGGTCTTGAATCCCCCGGATATATGGAAGCCCCGATCCAGGATTGGGCCTGTCAGCCAAAGCGATTGGTAAGGTGAATCAACGGCATTGATCATCTGCGCGACTTCTTGCATCGAATTATCCGCCATCCATGATTCCACGACGAGGATTTTTGCTCCGGGTGCACGGTTGGTTACGGCCAGGAAATCGTGAGAGGAAAGAAACAGCATGCCGGTTATTGCCAGCAGTGTGCAACTTGCTGCTAGCATCGTAGGCCAGGTAGGCAGCCAGAGATGACGCTTTTTAAAGAGGTGCAGTTTCATTCCTTGCCGGATTCGTCAGCCTCAGCTTTGCCAAGGGGTTGCACGATGTTTGACTGCAGTGCCCAGACTTTTTTCTGCACCCCGGGCGCTAGGATTTCCTGCTCCAGATATCCCGTTGCAAACATTTCCAGCTTGGCATCAATATTGTCAATATGATGCAGCGCCATAGCTTCCGGCGTTTTTGGCAACACCGGTGACCCGAACTCATAAGTTCCGTGGTGGGAGAGGATGAGGTGAATGAGGTGCAGTCGCACCTTATCACTCGGGGGCTCGAGCATTTTCCAGTCAGTTGCCTCCTTGGTTTCCGCTTCTTTCCATAGGGAGTTGGCGAGTTCGACGCCGAATGAAATGTGCCCCATGAGTTCAGCGCTGAAGTCATAGGGCATCTTGAATCCTTGCTCAGGGTAACTGTTTTCCCACATTTTCCCACAGTCATGGAATAATACGCCGGCGATGATTAAATCCTGATTCAGGTCTCCGTATACGCTGCAAAGGGCTTTAGAGCAGCGCATCATTTGGGCGACATGCTCCACCAGTCCGCCACGGCGTGCATGATGGAGGTTTCGGGCACCGCCACTGCGCCTGAAACGCGCCGAGAATTTTTCCAGGAAAAGTTCACAGATTGCCTTTAGGCGTGGATCGGATATTCCGTGGATGCTGGACTCGATGTCATTGTAGTCGGCAGTTTGCTTGGCACGGGTTGCCTCATCACCAGCGAGCACTGCGGCGATCTGCTCATCCTGCAGGGATTGCAGTTCGCAGTCTCGGGCATCCAGACCGTAGTCGTTGAATGACCAGAATCCCCGGGCAAGTACCCAGTCTTCTTCCTGCAGTGTTTCCGCTTTGGAAAACCCTGGGGAATCCTGCCAGATCTTGAGCTTGATGTTGGCCGCCGAGTCGGCCAGCGTCACTTCAAAATAAGGTTTGCCGCTACGGGTTTCTCTGGCAGCCAGGGTGGCAACCTGAGCGTGTATAGAATATTCGCCTGGGTTGGCAGCCGCCTGTGACTTGAGCTCGGTAATAGAGAGTGTTTCCATGTTCCTCGTTCTTTAAAACACCACTTTTGGCGGCAAGTCAGCGATTTTAACATAAGAATTACTAGATTAATCATAAAGTTAATGATTTATTCGGCGCCCAATTTTTTCTGGAAAAGATAGTAATGGATATTCAATGGTTTCAAGTGTGTGCGCGAGTTGCCGGGCTGGCAATTCCGGTTGGGGTTCTGGTCAGCGTTGCTGCTGATACAGTGCGTGTTGAAAAAAGGCAGGGTAAAGAGGGGTGAAAAGGGTGGAAATTCCCGAGGTGATCATCTGTGTGGACTGTGGCCAGAAGGCACACCGCATGACGCATGAGCCGGAATTCGGCTTTCGCTGCGGTGATTGGGTAGCTTATCGCTGTTCGGGATGTGGTGATCGATGGGATATGGAGGTTGCCGATAATGACCAGGGAGCTGACGGGCAGGGAGGGTAGTTAAGCGGATAGCGTGGGCATCTAGCTGTTGCTTGTGATTTCGTCCGTCCCGTGGTTGGTAATGGGCGAATGGCCCGTGATTTCCAACTTCAGTCTGATTACCGGCCCTGTGGCGATCAGCAACAGGCCATAGGTAAACTGGTCAAATCGGTGGGCGCGGGTAACGATCACCAGACTTTGCTTGGGGTCACCGGTTCCGGAAAGACTTTCACCATGGCAAACGTGATTGCTGAGGTTGGTCGACCGACACTGGTTATGTCGCATAACAAGACGCTGGCGGCACAGCTTTATTCGGAGTTCAGGAATTTTTTCCCGGACAATGCGGTGGAATATTTCGTTTCATACTTTGATTATTATCAACCTGAGGCATACATCCCGCGTACCGATACTTATATCGAAAAGGACTCGTCGGTGAATGATGAGATTGAGCGCTTGCGCCTCTCAGCGATGGGTTCATTGCTCACGCGCAGGGATGTCTTGGTGGTGGCCAGTGTTTCATGCATATACGGGCTTGGTTCACCGGAAGATTACAAGGACATGATGTGCCCGGTGCACACCGGCATGGAAATGGATCGGGATCGCTTTCTTACCAGGTTGGTTGATATGCTCTATGAGCGCAACGATATCGCATTTACCCGTGGTAAGTTCCGTGCCCGTGGTGACGTCGTGGACGTGGTGCCAGCTTATTTGGAGAACGAGGCGATTCGCGTTGAGTTCTTTGGTGATGAGATTGAGCGCATCTCCGCGTTTGACCCGCTGAGCGGAAATATTACTTCGCGTATCGACAGCTACACGTTCTACCCTGCCAAGCAATTTGTTACCCCTGCCGATAAGCTTAAGCGGGCGATTGGAGCGATTCGCGAGGAACTTGAAGAGCAGGTTGCCAGTTTCGAGAGAGAGCAGAAATACATTGAGGCGCAACGCATCCGTCAGCGAACCGAGTATGATATAGAGATGATGCAGGAGATGGGATTCTGCCAGGGCATAGAGAATTATTCGCGGCATTTGGGGAGCCGTGATCCTGGTTCCCGGCCCTCCACCCTGCTTGATTTTTTCCCACGTGATTTCCTGACCGTCATGGATGAATCGCATGCGACGGTGCCCCAGGTTGGAGGCATGTATGAGGGGGATAAATCCCGCAAGACGACGCTGGTTGACTTTGGGTTCAGGTTGCCGAGCGCGCTCGATAACCGTCCTTTGCGTTTCGCGGAATTCATGGAAATGACCGGGCAGCGCATTTATGTCAGCGCCACCCCCGCCCGATTTGAGATAGAGAACAGCGTGGTTGGCAACCTTGGATTTATTCCTAATGCCAAGGAAAGGTTGAAGCTCGGTGAGGTTGTAACCGATTTATTGCCGAGGATTTCAGGTGCTGCGCAACCGGTAGATCAGTTTGATGTTGCCACCGAAGGGGCAAGCATGGTGGTTGAACAGGTAATTCGCCCGACCGGGTTGCTCGACCCTGTGGTGGAATTGAAGCCTCTCAAGGGACAGATTGATGAGACCATCGAGCTGTGCCGCCAAGCCAGCGAGGAGGGAACCCGAGTTTTGGTGACGACTCTTACCAAGAGGACGGCCGAGGACCTTACGGATTATCTGGTTGGTGTTGATCTTCGGGTTCGTTACCTGCATAGCGATATTGGAGCCATTGAGCGCGTCGAGATTCTTCGCTCATTGCGGGCAGGAGAGTTTGATATCTTGGTGGGCATTAACCTTTTACGCGAGGGGCTTGATCTTCCCGAGGTGGCACTTGTCTGCATTCTTGACGCTGATAAGGAGGGTTACCTGCGTAGCGAGACTTCATTGATCCAGACGGCAGGCCGTGCGGCACGGCACGTTGAGGGGCGTGTTGTGTTGTTTTGCGACCGGGAGACCAAGGGAATTGCCGGGCTTGTGAAGATTACCGAGCATCGCAGGCGCAAGCAGATCGCCTATAATAAAAAACATGGCATTACGCCTCAGAGCGTAAAGCGTGCCGTGCAGGAATCATTGCACGTAACGCTTGGTGGAGAGCAAGTGAACAGGGGCGTCATGAAGGAGGGCGGGGAGGACCTTGATGTCGTGGAAGTCATCGGGGAATTGCAGGTTGAGATGAATGAGGCTGCTGCCCGGATGGAATTTGAGAAGGCCGCATTGCTGCGTGACCAGATTACTGAGTTGAAAGCCCAGGCCGGAGATGCTTTGTCGCCTGGCACCCCCGGGAAGGGGAGAAGCAGGGAATAAGTGTTTTCACTAGCCACGGGCAGTTTTGAGGATGAAATTCCCGGCAATCATGAAGATTGCCCTCGTGCATTACGCTTACCCTCCGGTCATCGGGGGCGTGGAGTTTGTCATGGAGCAGCAGGCGGCACTGTTTGCGCGTCGCGGGCACACTGTGAGGATCATTGCCGGCCGGGCCGAGAGCACGGTGGATGGGGTCAGTGTGGATGAGTTACCTGAGCTTCTGCCAACCCACCCGCGCACCGAGCAGTCACAGGCGGAGATTGCCGGCGATGGGCCGGCTCCGGCATACGAGGAACTGAAGAGCTTTCTTAAGGGCCGGCTTGAGGAAGCGTTACAGGATTGTCAGGTGGTTTTTGTGCATAACATGATGACCATGCACTTTAACCTTGCTGCCAGCATGGCGCTTGCCGAGCTGGCGGTGGAAGGGACTGATTCCGCCCGGTTCGTGAACTGGGTGCATGACATAGCCGCCATTGATGAGAATTATGACTTGGGTGAATTGCTCAGGGGTGAACCGTGGAGCTTGCTTGCGAGTGCCCCGCAGTGTTTCAGGCATGCAGCGATATCAAAAAAGCGCCAGCAGGAGTACTGTGAGCTTACCGGGATTGATGCCGGGCAATGTCCTGTTGTTCCCAACGGGGTGCGCTACATCAGGCTGCTCAAGCTTACGGACCCGGTTCGAAAGCTGTGCCGGCAATATGGTGTCCTCTACCAGGACATCGTCATGCTGCAACCAACCCGCATTTTGCGCCGGAAAAACATTGAGTTCGGCATCCGGGTGTTGGCGGAGCTCAAGCGTGCAGGGCACAAGGTGGTTTACCTTGTTACTGGGGCGCCCGATGCTCATAACCCGGCTGCCCGGGACTATGGCCGGGAACTCAGGGAATTGGCAGGTGATCTTGGGGTTGATAACGAGTTCCATTTCCTCAGCGAGACATTTGAGATTTCCGACGAGGACCTTGTCAGTATCTACAACGCGTCTGATCTGCTGTTCCTGCCAAGCCGGCAGGAGGGGTTTGGATTGCCTCTCCTTGAGGCCGGAGTTTTTCGCATCCCGGCATTTTGCGCACGCGTTGAACCGATGTGCTCGATCCTTGAGAACAACGTTAACCTGTTTGACCTTGCCGAGGAGCCTGCGGAGGTTGCCCGGCGTGTTGCCGTTACTCTGGGGGATGATCCCGGTTACCGTGCGCGCAAGGAGGTCATTAAAAATTACTCGTGGGAGCGGTTGTTTGATGAGCGCATTCAGCCGCACTTTCTCCAGTAAGCGGCAATTTACTGTTGCCGGAGGAGGTTGGGATTTTGTTTTCAGCGGGTATTGGGCTATTATAGGGACATGATTGGTTTCCTGGTTGCCTGCGTGATGATGTTGTCCGCGAGTTGCATTGCCTCAACGCATGAGGTGACTTTCAAGGGCGCTTGTGACGCTTCAGCTGCCGTGGCACTGGATGAGAAGACGTTCGTGGTTGCCGATGATGAGGACAATATCCTGCGGATTTATTCCCTGGATAAGCCGGGAATGCCGATCGCACAGTTTCCTCTCGACCGTTTCCTGAAAACCGACACGGACAAGCACCCGGAGGCTGACATTGAGGGCTGTACCCGGGTCGGGGACAGGATTTACTGGATCACCTCGCATGGTCGCAGCAAGAAGGGCAAGTGGCGCCGTAGTCGTTACCTGTTTTTTGCAACCAAGGTCATCAAGGACGGAACATCTTACCGGATCGAGCCGGACGGGATTGCTTCTCGTGGGTTACTGGGCGCATTGCGGGCCATTCCCGGA
>JAAESJ010000002.1 GCA_024229495.1 Verrucomicrobiaceae bacterium
GTTTATAATACTGCTTAGCTGCCCGGACCATTGCCGCTTCCCTCATCCCCGGCATATCAATCTCTGCTGCCCACGCCACGGCCGCTTCTCCATCTTGGTGAGCCAGACCGCTAATAAATCCGTTCAAAGCAAAGTCCTTGTCGGCGGACTGCGGCATTGCCTGAATTTCCTTCAATGCCTGCTCAGGACTGGTCGCTCCACGATGCCCGTAAACGGCACTCAGAGCGTCACGCTGCCCCTGACTGGGCTCCAATGACTCGACCCAGACGGAAGCTGCTTCCTTATTTCCCCACTCACGAACAATTTCTCCAAAGAGTCTGGAATTCTGTTCAGTACCAACGAACTGTTCTGCCCACTGCGCGGCTGCCTGAGGGTCATTGTTCGCGTACTCATTAGCTACACTCCTTAGGGCAGCTGCCTGCAATGCTCCTTCCTGCAAACTCTCGGCCCACTCTATACCCCCCTCAAATCCCGCAGTCTCCATCACTTCTCTGGCCAATTTTCTCATGTATTGAGAAGCATTAGGATCTCCACTCTCTGCCATATCAAAAACGTAATCGGTCGCAAATCCCACATCATAATCAGCCAATCCTTCGAGCAAACGGCCGGTCATTTGCTGACGCATTTCCCCTTCCATCGACTCAACGATACCAATAGCTGTCCGCGGCTCAACGCTAGCGAGTCCGGGAAGCATATTACTAGTAAACCCTCGCCGATACTGCTCTGGGATCTTGTCAATTTCCGCAACTGCTGAGGCCGGATCATTAGCACCCCAAGCATAATCAAATGTCCTCCACTGCTCACCGTCGGCACCTCCATGATGCATGGCATGACGAATCGTCATGGCCTGCTCATAAGTGAAAGTGTCAGAGCGCATCTCTTCTAGGAGCCGGTCAAATGCCTTCCTCCGCTCAATCGGATTTGTGGATTTTACGGCTAGCTGAACAAGGTCCTGAAGCTGTTTCTTATTGAGTGGCCCCTTCTGATTCATAAAATCACTCGAGTCACCACTCTTCGCTGAACTGGGATTCGATCTACTCCTTCCCGCTAAACCCCTCGGGCGAAAGTCCTCTGCACCGCCCTGAGCCAATGCAGTCCCTGAAGATTTAATTTTAGATGATCGAGGCGCATTGAGGAGCTGATAATTTTTTGCCCTCTCTGCATTAATTTCAGAGCCCTTTCCAATCAAACTCTGGTCGCTCTTCTTGGAAGAAGGTGCCAACTGCGATCCAACAAAGAAGGTGATCATCGTGATCATCGTCCAAGAGGAATGAGTTAGAATTGAGCCCTTCATCTGGTTGAAAAATAACATGTTTTTAGATCCCTTAATCTTTACGTTTACCTCTGTTCACATTTTCAATCTCAGTCTGAATCGTTGAAGGAATTCCGGGTGTGTTCTCAGCCCAATCCGCCGCTGCCTGAGGATTCTTTCTGGCCCAGGACCTTCCGACCCGAGTCATGGTGTCGTTCCGCATTTCATCGGATGTTATCGAACTTGCCCAAGTCATTGCAGCTTGAGGGTTCTCCCATACTAAACGATCACTGAATCCGGAAATAGCAGCATTCCTCATTTCGGAGTCCGGCATATTTGCAAGATAATCACTCGCCGCGGTCGGGTCTTTTCCAGCCCAACCATTCAGGGCTGCCCATGTGCCTGAGTGCTGGGCCTTACCTTCAGGCAGCCCGGACACCCAATCCATTGCAGCTTCAGGATCTCTTGATGCCCAGTTCCTAGTCACTGGGCCAATAATTCTCTCTGCCCCATCATTGGAACTCACCGATTCCGCCCACTCTTTAGCCGCTTCAAAATCTTTCCTGGCGAAGTGATCCGCTGTACGACTCATGGCCTGGTCTCGGACAAAGCCCTCATCGAGTTGGTTGGCCCACTGAGCCGCTTCGAGTGGGGAACTCGATCTAATCATTGCAGAGATAGGAGCATGCACCATCCCATGAGCGGCCTTATTACCTGATTCCAAGACCCCTTGAACAAATTCAATTGCAAGGTCAGGATCCGTGTCGGCAAGGCCCTGAACTAATCCCCCCATCAGGTGATTACGAAGATCATCTGCCTTCATTTTCCGGTCCTTGAGTAATGGATCAAAGCTAGAATCA
>JAAESJ010000003.1 GCA_024229495.1 Verrucomicrobiaceae bacterium
ATAATTCCATCCCTGCCCGCTTGCCGAAATGCTGATCCTTATAGGTGGAATGAACCTTGCCGTATGCATGGGCAATTCCGAGCAGGTGTTCCATCCCGTTGCCAACAAGTTCACGTTTCAAGACCGCCCGGTAATCACGTTGTGCCGCTACTTCCATGCTGAGTGGCGACAACTTCAAAACCGCGGACAGTTCATTATCAATCCGCTTCCGCTGTTCCACCTCCAAGAGCATGTAAAATGGAGCCCTGCGCAACTTCTGCAGGAATAACCACTTATCCGCCAACGCACTGATGCCACGCGCATGAGCAATCCCCTCCTCGATCCACTGCGCCGCAGCTTCCCTTACCGGCGCAGGCTCTGGACGCCCTGCCTCAATGGCCCACCATTGAGAAAAATGCTCTGACTTCCGGAATTTCCTTCCCATTGGAATGCCATGTCGCATTCCAAGGTATTCATCGTAAGTCACCCTTGCCCCCAGTTGACTGAAATGTGAAATGGCGACAATGCTGTAAAAATAGTTAATGTCCTGCTGGCCGGCTCCTATATATAAAGGCATCCCCTTAGTCATCGTCCTTGTGCGACGCTTATCAGGCTTCCTCTTTCCGGCGCCCAGGATGTAAACGCCGGTGAAATCCTTTGAATACCTCTCGGCAAATTCACTGGCAAACCACCCTCCCTTGCTGAACCCGCCAACATAGGAACGGCGTGGAATAATATGCACTTTCTTTGCGAGTTCCTTCCTGACCTCACGAAGGAAAAGGATCTCAGTATCCAGGTAATCCGCCCCGGTTGAAGGCTTTCCCGAGGTTGCGTATTCCATTCCTACGAGGACGAAATCCTTTCCATCCGTATAGGCACGAGGTATTGATACATTCGGATTTGCACCTGTGCCGTGATAATGAAAAACCACAGGCCAAGCCTTTTTGTCATCATAATTTAAAGGCAGGTAAACAATCAGGGGCTTTATCACCTGTTCAAAGGCAAAGAATACTTCTTTGCCTGGCAAAAAGTCCTCTTCAGCAAGGCTTGATCCGAAGGGCCATGTCAATACACCCAATAAAACAACCACCTTAAGGGTTCTCATTGCAGCAATTATCCCACAATTGCCATGAGGATTCCAGCATTCCTGATAGCATCCCGAAATCTTGCAGAAAGTTGTTTCTTCGGGTACTGCTCAAGTTGTAACTACGACTTCTCGAGTCCATCCTTGCCAACAATAACAGACATCCTAAAGACCGTCACTACAGCAAACCCGCCACGGTGGGCACTGATCCACGAGAACCCCCCTCCGCCCTTGACACCCGGCCAGGTAAAACGCATTCCTTAACCAACGTGTTTCAAATCATTTTCAACCAGATCAGTGCAGCTGAAATATCCGGTCTCTCGACAATGGATCAGCTTGAACTGCTCAATCAGTTCAAGGTGCGCCACGAGGATCTTGAAAATATTCATGGCAAAGATGGCCGTTTCGGGACGATCGAGAGGAAGGGCAAAAAACTCTATCGCTACCGCTCCAAGGATTACCGAATTTATTTCGAAGTAAACAGCGACAACGTGGTAGTCCATCGCGTCCTCAATCGCAACACCTTCCAGGACTTCCTTTTCCGCTCCAAACTTCCAGTTAACGAGGACGAAGCCCTTGGTGAATCAAAGCACTTCTGGAGCTTGATCCAGGAAGGTGAAGAAGCTCAACGCGTCTAGTCTTCACATTAACTACCGACTTCATTCATGCCCCTCAACGATCTTTTCAAGGATGAGGCCGAGCGGTTATCACTCTTTCCCATCGCACAAAAGAAAATATTCCTTGCCCATGCCGCAGTCACTGCACTGCCAAGGTGTGCCGCAGATGCCATGGCGGAATATGCCTACGCAAGTTGCGATGATCATCAGGAATTTGAGGGATTTATCACTACAATGAAAGAAACCCGCCATCTGGCGGGCAAGATGATAGGCGCCAAGCCATCGGAAATCGCCCTCCTTGGCCCGACTTCACTGGGGTTAAGCCTTTTCGCCAACGGGATTAACTGGAACCCCGGTGATGAAGTTGTCTGCTATCTCGATGACTACCCCGCCAATGTCTATCCGTGGCTGGACCTCCAGCGCAAGGGGGTAACAGTTCGCTTCCTTGAACCCTCAGAACCCGGCGTAATTACACCACAACTCGTCGCCTCATCGATCAACGAGAAGACCAGGCTCGTCGCTTTAGCCAGCTGTAATTTCCTCACAGGTTACCGTATTGACATTGACGCCATCGGCAAGATGCTCGGCGAGCGCGATATTCTATTTTCCCTGGATGCAATCCAGACCTGTGGAGCGTTCCCCACCTCCGTAGAGCACGTTGATTTCCTTAGTGCAGATGCTCATAAATGGCTCCTCGGGCCCATGGCAATCGGCATTGTCTACGTAAAAGAGAAAAATTTCGATCTTTTGCGCCCCTCTCTGCTGGGTGCCTGGAACGTGCAATCACCTGACTACATCACCCAGCGGGAAATCAACTTCCACCCTACAGCCAGACGTTACGAACCCGGTGTGCTCAATGCGTCCGGCATCGTCGGCTTCAAATCCGTCCTGGAATTACTTGATAATGTCGGCATTGAACCCATTGCCCGTCGACTGCGAGAGCTCAAATCCCACCTCATTGAAGGCCTTGATGCGCTTAATTGTGAAATCCTCGGGCCCAGAGACGGCTTGGAGAGCTCTTCAATCACCACATTTACCCCTCCAGCAGGGAATGTTGCAGCAATCTTAAGGCATTTGAACAAATCAGGGGTTATCGCCTCATGCCGGAAGGATCGCTCAGGTAATGAATTCCTGCGATTTAGTCCCCATTTCTACAACTCTGAGGAAGAGATCACCCGTGCACTGGAAATTCTCTCTGTCGGAATGCTCAGCAATACTTGACTCTACTGGGGGAACCGCGAAAATTAAGCACCTAAAGGAGCATATCAAACCAAATCCAATGGCAGTAACAAGACGCAATCATAAACCGGATGCAGACGAGAATCCCGATCCCGAATTGGACATCTCCAAGATCAAGGATTGCATCAAGCTCATGGATGAACATGAACTCACCGGCCTCGAACTTGAGCAACAAGGCTTCAAGGTGAAACTCGAGAGAGGTGGTGTCGTTGCACAGGCCTCACGGGAACTCCCCCAAGCCCCGGCCGACACTCAACCGGAACCAGCCCCTGAAGCGATCGTTGCCGAGGAAACCAATGAAATCACAGCACCCATGGTTGGAACCTTCTACAAGGCATCTTCACCGGATTCCGATCCCTTCGTGAAAGTTGGAGACGCGGTTGATGAAGACACCACGGTCTGCATCATTGAAGCAATGAAAGTAATGAACGAGATCAAGGCAGAAAAGAGCGGAGTCATCCAACGCATACTCATCGATGATGCCTCCTCCGTGCAATTCGGACAGGGCCTGTTCATTATTGCCTAAATCCCCAGGCTCCAGATAACCGCTGCATGTTTAAAAAGGTTCTTGTTGCCAACCGTGGTGAAATTGCACTTCGCATTATCCGTGCGTGCAGGGAACTCGGAGTTCAAAGCGTCGCGGTCTATTCCGAGGCAGACGTTGATTCAATGCATGTTCAACTTGCTGACGATGCTATTTGTATTGGCGCGGCTCCCAGCCGGGACAGTTACCTGAAGGCGGATCGCATCATAAGTGCTGCCGAGATTGCCAATGTTGAAGCCATTCACCCGGGGTATGGTTTTCTTTCTGAAAACGCTCAATTCGCGGAAATATGCGCAAGCTGTAAAATCAAGTTCATCGGTCCGTCAGCGGAAGTCATAACCCGCATGGGAGACAAGAACGAAGCGCGTGCAACCGCAACCAAATACAAGGTTCCCATAACCCCGGGAAGCGAGGGAACCGTAGCAACCGTCAAAGAAGCCCGCAAAATTGCAGCTGAAATCGGTTATCCCGTCATGATCAAGGCAACCGCGGGAGGCGGAGGAAAGGGCATGCGTCCCTGCTTTAATGAGGCAAATCTGGAAACCAGTTTCCAGAACGCCCGCACCGAAGCAGATAGAAACTTCGGGAATGATGCGGTTTACATCGAGAAGCTGATTGTTAACCCGCATCACATTGAATTTCAGGTTGTTGCCGATTCTCATGGAAATGTTGTGCAACTTGGGGAACGCGACTGCTCACTGCAACGTCGCAACCAGAAAATCATCGAGGAAGCCCCCTCACCACTGCTTAACGCCAACAAACGCCTTCGTAAAAGGATGGCGGAAGCATCAGTCAAATTAACCAAGGAAATCGGTTATGAAAACTGTGGGACGATCGAGTATTTGGTTGATGAAACGGGCAACTTCTACTTCATGGAAATGAATACCAGAATTCAAGTCGAGCACCCGATCACCGAAGAAAACCACGGTTGCGACCTGATCAAGGAACAAATTCGTATTGCTGCAGGCGAAAAACTTAGTGAGCACGTGCTCAACAGCACCCCGCGACATCACTCTATAGAATGCCGGATTAATGCTGAGGATCCCTACAACAACTTTACACCCAGCCCGGGAGCCATTGACTTCTGGTTTCAGCCTGGTGGTCGAGGAATACGCGTGGATACCCACGTCTATTCAGGCTATGAAGTGCCGCCACACTATGATTCAATGATTGCCAAACTGATTGTCTCAGGGGCTACACGTGAGATCGCCATATCCCGCACTCAGCGTGCCCTGAACGAGTTCCTGATCAAGGGAATCAAGACAACCATTCCTTTTCAGGATGCCATCATAAAAAGTTCAGACTTCCGCAGTGGAGACTATAACATCGGCTGGGTAGAGGCATTCCTCAATGACCTGAAGTAAGCTCCGCATCCCGGAGTGCTTGACAAGCGCTTTCCCTCCACCGCTTAACCAAGCAATCCCAGTCTTGAAAATCTACGCCATTCTTGACCTGGGCTATGTGCCGGAGGAAAGCCTCACCAGTATCGCGACCGATCTCTGTGATGGTGGAGCGCAATTACTCCAATTACGTGCTAAAAATCACACTGAAAAGCAAATACTGCAGATGGCACAAATCGTCCGTCCGATTTGTGCCAGGCACGGCATCCCCTTTATCGTGAATGATTATCCCCGCGTGGCCGCAATGGTAAATGCCGACGGGATACATCTCGGTCAAGATGACGGAAACCTGGATGATGCCCGCCGGGATGCCGGTAACTGCAGCCTGGTTGGACGGTCCACACACTCAATCCGGCAAGCCCAGAAAGCTCAGGATGAAGGTGCTGACTACATTGGTTTCGGCCCACTCCACGCAACAGCTACTAAACCAGGAAGATCGGCAATTGGCCTGCAGGACATCGCCGAGGCTCACCGCCATGTCTCGATACCTGTCTATTGCATTGGCGGTATTAACCTGCAGAATCTTGACACGGTAGTCTGCGCAGGAGCAAAAAATGTGGTCATTGTTTCCGATCTCTTGCAAAGCAATGACATCCCATCTTACATCAAGCGTGCCAAGAGCATACTCACCACAAAAAACTGAGCACTTATTCACATGCATCTACTCGTAGCAGGAACTATAGCCATCGATGATATCAAGACTCCTTCCAGCACCCGAACCGGTCTCATGGGAGGATCAGCTGCCTACGCCGCCATGGCGTCTAGTTTCTTCTGCTCAACGCGCATTGTCGGTATTGTCGGTAAAGATTTTCCCGAAGAACACATTAACACGCTCAAGCAACGTTCGATCTGCACGGACGGAATCGAATACAGTGAAGGTGAAAGTTTCTACTGGTCCGGGGAATACCATGACAACATGAACGAGCGCACCACCCACGAGGTTGCCGTCAATGTCCTCGAGGCGTATACCCCGAAATTGCCTGCCAACTATCAATCCTCAGACATCATCGTTCTCGCCAATATGAGCCCGAAGAATCAAATCGATGTCCTCAGGCAGTGCTCAGCACCTCAGTTCGTTGTCGCGGACACTATGGATATATGGATTCAGACAGACCCCACCGCCCTTGATGATCTCCTGACCCGCATTGACATGCTGGTAATCAACGAAAGTGAAGCCAAATTGTTTACACAGACCGGAAACCTGGTACAGGCAGGGCAACGGCTGCTGGAGTCCGGCCCCAAGTATGCCATCATCAAGACGGGGGAGCACGGCGCGTTGCTGTTTGGTCCGGATAAGGGCTTCTTCCGTGTCGGAGCCTATCCCCTTGAATCCGTTGAGGATCCCACCGGGGCGGGTGATTGCTTTCTGGGCGGCCTCGCTGGCTATCTGGCGCAAAACAACAAGCCAGTCGACTTTGCAACACTCAAGCATTCACTCTCACCGGCAACTGTCATGGCCAGCTTCACCTGTGAGGCTTTCAGCATCGAACGCCTTGCATCCATAGACCGAGCCGCAGTTGACTTCCGGCTCAATTCCTACAAATCATTCACCCAACTGTAGGGAGCCCTGAAAAGGCCACGATCAAATCAGCACCCTTTAGTGAATAGGGGCTGCAAATATTGCATATATAGCGGGAGATCACTGTGGATCAGACCCAGGATGGGAAATCCTGTAAACGTAGGTATTGAATTGCCGTTCCTCTAGTCCATGAAATTCGGCAACCTTGCGGAAGGCCAAGTCCCCCATCCCCTCGGTAAGCCTGACACATTCCTTCATTCCGGCCATTGCAAGATTACGATGCCCGAAAACAACCGCTAAATCTCGATTGGATTTCAATGCATGATCGGCCAAGCGCCGCAGATCATCTACATTTCTGATACGATGCATATCACGGCCATAAACTCCTGCATCACTCCAGAACTCAGCCACCACGGCTCCTCCCTCCCGGGCAAGAACCACCGCATCACTAAGGCTCTGCTTGGAATGCTCACGATAATCCCGCAAAGGCCGCCAGATGACAAGGGCGAAAAATACCGGCAACACATAAGAAAGAAAGCGTAAGCGCCTTGATTTCCACAGAACTGACCACCCCGCCGCAACAAAAATCACCACGAAGGGCAAAACAAAAATAACATACCAGAAATACACGGCAGTATCAGCAAGAACAGACACCAGTAGCATCAGGGTGACGGCAAGAAAATTGCCAAGGAATAGTGTGCGCGGAATACCGGGGCGCCGGAACACGAGTCCCCCGAAGAACACGAGAATAGCCATTGTCAGAATGCCGGGAATCAACATCCACCACCCAGCAACCCAGAACTTCGCCAAAGCCGGATTGTGGAGATTCACCGGATTATAATCGAAAGCAGGCATGCCAAAGGCCAGAAACGAACCAATGTCCACCACCTTGGCAAGGCTCAGGTTACAACGGAGTGAATCAAGGTCAGCGACGGCAAACGCCATCTGTGGTAAGCATGGCATCATCAACTGCAGGTAAACCATGGCCGAAAGGATACTGGCAACAATTAACCTGCCTGCCGCCGCCCGGCGCCAGGATTTCCCGCGTGCCATGATGGAGCACAGGGCCGCAATGTTCGTTCCCAGGGCAAAATACAACGCTCCGGAAAAGGCATACATATACAGGAACTGGCAACCCGCAAATCCCAGCCACCAGCGCCACCGATTATTGCGCAAGGCGATCACCATGCACAGCATGCACAAGATCACCAGCAGGATCACCATGGCATATGAACGTGCCTCGGTGCTGTATCTGAGGTGCCATGGGTGAACCGTCAATAGGAACGCGGCAACGAGGCCCACAGCAGGGCTAAATAAAACGCGACCAAGCAATGCGATTGCAACAATTGATAACAAGCCTGCTATCAATGACGGGTAACGCAAAGCGCGCTCACTCACCAAACCCTCTGCGGAACCGTCACTCGGTCGCCATGCATCATCAAACAAACGAGCCGCAACAGAAAAAAGAACCCCGTTATTTGCCTTATTTTCCCAGAGCGTCTCCTCCCATCCTGCTCGCCGGAAAGTAACCTTCCCCTGCGGGTCAGCTTTATCCTTACCATGGATATATTGTTGAAAGTTGTATGCCTCATCATTATAAAGACTCAAATCCATACGGTTCCATCGCAGACCTGCGGCAATCAGTACTGCCAATAATACCCAAATCCAGAAACTCCGGAAACCAGGCCCTCCAGAGCAAACCGGTAAAGGTTCCACATCTTTGCCACACCACCAGCGTCGCGTAAAAAACAGCAACCCGGCAAGCACCAGGTTGATGACCCCTGCCCAGTAAATTCCGCTATAGACGAAATGATGAGTCTTTATAGACTTGAATATCGCTTTCTCACGCTCTTCCTCAGTTGCATATTGACGCCCCTCACGCTCAATACGATCATGGACAACTGCCCGACGATCAGGAACAGCATCTCGCCATTCCCTTCCTGCCTCCTGCAGGAATACACCGAGGGCAATTAAGACAAGAAGCAGGAAACATCCAAACCGTCTTTCAACGAGAGTCCCCCTCTTGAGAAAAAAATTTCTAACCGCAACAAAGCGCACTTGCTACAATAGCATTACCACGTGATTTCGCGTGGGAAAATCTTTTCCCTATCGCTCTACTTACCGGAAGCACCGGCCAGCACATGCCCCTTTGCCATTGTCCTGACACTGTATAGCGAAGTGCGCGCAGTAATGAACAGAGTATCGAAATTCTCCCCTCCAAAGCAGACATTCGCCGGATGTTCAGGAGTTGCGATCACTCCCAACTTTTTTCCATTACTCTCAAAAACGTGTATTCCCCCGGCAGAAGTCGTATACACTCTGCCCTTGGTATCGATGCACATCCCGTCACAACGAATATCAATGATGAATTCGGGTTCCCCAAGTAAACCTTCATCGACAACCCTGTAAGCCCGGATTTTACCCACCCTTCCAGTGTCAGCAATGTAAACACGTTTGCCATCTGGCGAAAAAGCAATCCCATTTGGCATATCAAAAGTTTTGCAGGCAACGCTCACCTTACCATCGGGTCGTAGCCGATATACCCACTTCCCCTCAACCTCCGCCTTCCGACCTCGCAATCCGTAACTCGGATCGGTAAACCAGATCGTTCCATCTGGCCTGATGGCAAGATCATTGGGAGAATTAAAGCGCTTACCATCAAACTTCTCAGCCAGAACCTTGATCGACCCCTCGCGCGTGGTGACAATTAGGTTGCGCCCGGCATGTTGACAGGAAAGCAACTGCCCCTTGAGGTCAAGCAGGTTGCCGTTGGACTGTTCCACCTTGCGCCACTCCCTCAGTCCGTTCTTACTGCTCCACTCCATTTGCCTGCTGTTAGGGATATCGGAAAATACCAGCCTGCTCTCCGGAGCCGGAAGCCAAACCGGCCCCTCAGTAAACTTCATCCCACCGCCAAGTTTCTCTACCTTTACTCCATCAGGAACCACATCCGAGATATCAGCAAAACAATTGCCGAGAAAAGCCATTGTAATAAATAAGGGTTTACACTTCATGAAGACCATATTGCACAAAAAAAGCAGCATTTGGCAAGGGGACACACTTGAATCCTAACAGTTACAGGGACATGGTGGTTATAGTTCCAGTTACCCCCCACTCCCCCATTTTAGCCATGTTCCCACTGCGACTGCCCCTCTCCGTAACACTCTTACTGATCGCCACCGGTTTCTCCAAGGACTACCTGCCACCCGGAGGTGGTTGGGATTACCTCTTTGAGGGCGACTCCTCAGCGGGCAGTGCCGCCGCGGCACTGGATGGCACCTGGGACCATAACAACGGTTCCGACCAGTGGGACGGCACGGCACCGGGCACCGGCAACCCCGGCGGTATCACCGTGGTTCCCGTCGCCGGCGAACCCGGCAACAGTGCCCTGCTCATGGTGGATGCGATCACCACTTCCGGCACCAACAACAATCGGCGCTTCGCCCTCACTCACGACCTTGCCTCCGGCGAGGGTGTCCCCGATGACTTCCTGGATGACGGGGCA
>JAAESJ010000004.1 GCA_024229495.1 Verrucomicrobiaceae bacterium
ACCAAGGCGTGCATTTCCTGGCACCAATCCCTGCCGCCGGACAATGGCCCACAACTGGCAAGCCACGTAAGCAAACCAAACAGGAAACCGGCAAAAAAATGACAAGCTCCATCAAAGGATCCATAGCGGGCCTGTTTGCTCTCCCGGTATTTTTTATCGGCACCTCAACCTCGCAGGCAGAAAATTCCACGCTTTCCCTCCACTCGACATTCCAATCACATTGCATCAAGTGCCACGGCAAGGGCGGAAAGGTTAAGGGCAAGGTCAACCTACTGGCGCTGAAATCCGACGCTGACCTGCTGACCCGCCCAAAGCTGCTTGAAAGTCTGGTCGCGGTGTTGAGGGACCGCGAAATGCCCCCCGAGGACGAGCCCCCACTACCCGGGGACGAGCAGAAAACCATGCTCGTACAACTTGAGGAAATGCTGCAGGAATCACTGAAAAGCCAGCCGTTTATAACCACGCCGATCCGGCGCATGAACCGCTTCCAGTACAACAACGCAGTGGTCGACCTGCTTGAGCTTGACCGCCCGATTTTCCGCCTCAACGAGCGCCTAATGCGCCGGCGCGATAATTATTTTCAGCCGGATAGCAGGAAGATGCCCGCACAAGTGCGTATCTCCAGCCGGCCGCTGAGCAAGGACATCGACAACCAGCGTCCCGAGGGGTTCAGGGGGGTGGCATCCTTTCCTCAGGACAAGCGGGCCGAACACGGTTTCGATAACCGGGCTGACCACCTGACGCTCTCTCCCCTGCTGATGGAGTCCTTTCTTAAACTCAGCCAGACCATCTCGGAGAGTCCCGACCTCAACCCCAAGGAATGTCGCAGCTGGAACTGGCTCTTCAAGGCAATGGATAAAAAGGCAGGCGTCCCCGACAAAACGGCAGAAGCCATTGAGCCCAGGATTAGGAAACTCCTTCGCCGGGCGTTCCGTCGACCGGTTGATCCAGAGACCTTGAGCCGGTTCGTGAAGTTCTCACAACAGCAGCTCGGCGGCGGCGCTTCACTTGAGGCGACAATTCGGGCCGTAGTGGGAGCAGTCATTGGCATGCCGGACTTTCTCTATTTCTATGAAACTCCCAACAAGCAAACCGCGAAAGCTCAAGCCCCGGGCCAGGAACCAGTCAATGACTTTGAACTGGCTTCACGGCTGGCCCTGTTTTTCTGGAGCAGTATTCCCGATGATACCCTGCTCGACCTTGCAGGGCAGGGGAAACTGGGTGAGCCACAAATACTGGGCGCACAGATTGATCGCATGCTCAATGACCGCCGCTCCGGCCGGTTTTGCGACAACTTCCCGGCGCAGTGGCTGCAGCTTGACCGCCTGATTACCTCGGTTCCTGACCCAAAGAAATTTGCATACTTCTACCTGGTGGATGGTTATCGCACCAGCATGCACATGTTGCCTGAGCCACTGCTGCTTTTTGAGACCATCTACATCGAGGATCGCTCTATCATGGAGTTAATTGACCCGAAGTTTACCTGGGAAAACGGCATGCTGCGGGCAAACTACGCAGGCCACTCCAAGGCAGGCCACGATGTGGTGACCCAGCTATTCAAGCGTGTGCCACTGGATGACCCGCGGCGGGGCGGAGTAATCACCAACGCTGCCGTCATGACCATGACCGCAACCCCCACGCGCACCCAGCCAATCACACGGGGAGCGTGGATCAATGCGGTAATCTTCAATGACCCTCCCGAGCCACCCCCGGCGGATGTCCCCCCCCTGCCCGAAGCCAGCAAGGAGGACCTGGCAAAGCTCACCATCCGCGAACGCCTTGCTGCTCACCGCGAGCGCGAAGACTGCGCCGGGTGCCATAACCAAATTGATCCCATGGGATTTGCCCTGGAGAACTACGGACCAACCGGGGTCTGGCGTGACAAATACGAGAACGGGCGAGAGGTCGATGTCAGCGGTAAGTTATTCAAGCAACATGAATTCAAGAACTTCGTGGGATTTAAAAAAATCATCCTTAACGAGAAAGAACGCTTCATTCGCGGCTTTATCGGCCACCTTCTTTCCTACGCACTCAGCCGGCAGCTGGGTCCTGCCGACTCGCCGGCAATCGAGAAAATAACAAAGAGGGCAATTGCAGGGGAAGACCAGATGCGCGCCGTGCTAAAGGGCATCGCAATGAGCCGGCCCTTCCTGCACAAGAACACCATCGCTACCTCCCCCTCGGGGAACCATTCCAG
>JAAESJ010000005.1 GCA_024229495.1 Verrucomicrobiaceae bacterium
AGCGTCCCCTCGAACACCCCGAGTCCCTGGGGGGCGAACAGGGCGATGAACCCGGCGCCCCACGACACGCCGAAGGCCCCCACCGTGTCGAGCCAGGCAATCGTCGTCGAGCCGACGACCTCGAGGTAGGCCCAGAACAGGGTGCCGATGGCCAGCCAGTAGCCGACCAGCACGGCGGTCAGGCGTGCCAGCGTGGGGACCCCCGGGACTGCCGCCGCCTCGCCACCGCGTCGGCGAACCCGGTGGGCCACGAGGCGGCCGATGGTGGCCCCGCCGAGGCCCACGACGGCCACCAGGGCCAGCACGGCGACCACTGCCATCCACGCCGGGGCTTCGCCGGCGACGGCCAGCAGGACCGTGCCGACGACCACGGCGACCGGTGCACCGAGAGCCAGTTCCAGCCCGCCGGCCGTGGCCGACGCCGGTGCGCTGATCCCGTGGTGTCGCAGCAGTGCGGCCCGACCAGCCGCGTACCAGATCCCGCCGGGGAGGTAGCGGGCCAGCAGCGCCCGCGCCGAGGCGTGGAGCACCACGCCGTAGCGGGGCGACTGGCCCATGGACCGCAGGGCCAGCGTCCAGAAGGCGGCGTTTGGCACCAGCAGGAGGCACGAGGCGGCCACCAGAAGCACCAGTGGGCCCGGTCGCAGCTCGGAGACCAGGTCACACAGGGCGTCGTAACGGGTGGCCGTGAGCCAGGCGGCAAAGCCGACTACCACCAGCAGCCACAGCGTCCGGAGGACCATTCGGCGCTGCTGGCCGGTCACGAGGCCTCCAAGAGGCCGTCCAGCACGTCGACGTTGCGTCCGGCCAGTGTCCGCAGGCGCTCCACGGCCTCGGCGAGGCGATCACGTCCAGCCAGGACTCCGGCCAGTGCGTCGGCCAACCCGGGTTCCATGGTGTCGGCCCCGGCGGCCAGCACGCACGCTCCCGGGCCCAGGTCGCCCACCAGCGACCGGAGCTTGGGCGAGAAGGGGAGGGCCACCACCGCGGCGCCCCCGGCGGCGGCCAGTACGGCACCGTGGTAGCGCATGGTGGCGACGGCCTCGAGGCGGCCCAGGGTGGCCACCACCCCGTCGAGGTCCGGTTCCAGGACCTGGGCCGGGGTGGCCATCCGTTCGGCTACCTGGCGGTGCACCGGACCGTCGTGGGTGGCGTCGAGGGCCACGAACCGCACGGTCAGGCCGGTGGAGCGGGCGGCGTTGTCGAGAGCGTCGGCCATGGCCTGTGCCTGCTGGTCGGGCCAGCGTGGTGCCCGGCCCAGAGCGGCGGGGCGTAGACGGCCGGTCTGGGGGGCTCGAAGGCACACCCCGAGGGCGCCGTCACGTTCCACGTCGGGCGGCTGGGTGAGGAAGGCCAGGTCGGCGGCCCGTACCACCCGCTCGATGCCGAGGGCCCGCAGGGCTTCGGCTGACGGCTCGTCGCGCACGGCGATCGCCGTGTGGTCGACGAGGGC
>JAAESJ010000006.1 GCA_024229495.1 Verrucomicrobiaceae bacterium
CCACCGGTTGCGGGATCCCGTGCTGCCGAGGTGTAGTTATCTATTCCGGCAAAGGCATTCAGGTAGATCAGGTCGTTGTTGTAGGTGGGGGTTCGTGAGAACTGGGCGGTAAATAGTGAGCCATTTGCTACGGCTGAGGTTTCCTGATCAAGTGCCCAGGAAAAGTTCGCGCGTAGCGTTGAATTAAGGTGGCCGAATCTCCGGGTTTGGGCACATCCCAAGTAAAGTCCGTCGCTTCCTGCGGCAGTGCTGCTGTTGACGTATGCCAGGTCCAGGTCGTAGGTCGCTTTTGAGTAATCGGAAGAAAAGAACAAGCCGTAGATGAGAGCATTCCTGTCGATCACGTTATCGCCACGATGGAGTTCATTGATGCCAAGCATTCCAGTGATCCGCGTTGCCGAGGATCCGAGCAAGAAGAGCGAACTGCGTGTTATGCCGATGGCATCAAAGGAATCATTAAGCATGATGCCGTCTTGAAAGTTAACTGGTTGCCTGCCGATAGAGAATCCGTAATCAAGACTTTCCTGATCGAGCGGATCCAGATTGGGGAATAATTCACCGAAATCGCCCTCGAAATAAAGTGACTGGATGTCTAGGTTCAGATGATTCTCAGTCCCAGACCCTTCGGTTCCTCCAAATCGGTAGCCTGAGAACTGCCCGCCAGAGTCGAGGGGGCGCAGTCCAAGATTGATGCGCTCTGTTGGTGTCAGGTACAGGTTCGCGAAGACATCCAGCCGGTTTGCCCATTCACTAATCTCGCGTCCACCGTTGTCGAAGGTTTGCAGAGCGGAACGCGATTCGCCGTAGATGATCAAGTAAGGTTGCCAGATTGCTCCCGATGGAGTTTCGAAGCCGGGACTTATCTCGCCAGAACCAAGGAAGGGATTTCGGCCGAATAGCGTTTTTCTCTTTTCTATTTGAATGGCGGGATTATTTTTCCTCTCATGAATATTCTCTTCCCGGGAACGGTTCCCAGGAAAGATGGCATCCTCAATTCGCTCTGTAATAGGCTTGATGCGTTGCGTGGAATCTCGACCGAGTTCATCGTAGGGTGTCACCTTGTCACTGAGTCCTAATTCATCAGCGGCGTGAAGGGATAATGAGAAACAGGCGCTCGCCAAGAGAATGACCGAGACAGGGGAAGCGATATCCGGGAAATGACGTTGATTCTTCATTAATTGCCTTCAGGCAACAGTGATTCACCGTCATCCGGAGTTTCCGGTAACAGGCTTTCGCCTTGCGGATTTCCATCCTGAATTGGCGGGGCTTTATTATTGGCTGCCTCGTTTTCATCTCCATTTTCCGTGGGTTGCACGGGAAATGGATCCGGAGGGGATGCCATAATTTCTGCTTCCGTGGGTAACCAGTTAACCTTCCCGAGATCCTCATCGAGTGTCACGGAGCGTGACCAGATTGTAAGCGCTCCTCCGCGGCGAGCCGTGTCTTTCTTTGATGGAGAAACTCGGTGCCCCCAAACCACACGTTTAGCCACTTCGAGTGTTGAAAGGTTGTAGTCATAGCCCACGCCTCCAATCAACTTGACCAGGTTGACTGGCACCATCTGAGCGATGAGCTTTACCTCTATCTTGTGTGGGGTTGATCCTGATAATTCCTTGTCGCTTACTTCATATGATGCCCAGCGGTGCAGTTTTGGAGGGATGAGCCTCGCCTGCTTGCGTGCGCCTGACGGCCGTCCTATGAGAATGCCAGCACGAGTGTCAGGTCGGATGTAGGGTAGTGGATCAGGGGAGTGGTTAACCGGCACGATTTGCTCTTGCTCACCGCCACGGTTGGCACGGGTGAGGAACTTGGATTGAAGGTTGAACAAATGCTTGTCAATTGGCAACTTTCCTGCGTGCACGTATGATGAATGCAGGTCTCTTACATCACCATTGGGATCACGATCTCCTGACTGGAAGAGGATATCGCCGTTGCTGTTGGTGACGGTTACCTGTAGAAAGATCAGCCGTTCCGCGTCAAAGCCAGTGGGGACGCCATGGCCATCAGTTGCGTTTATTACCTGAACCTTGAACGCTAGGCCACGGTCGTTGTTCTTGGTGACAATGAAATCACCTAACTGCAGACCACGTCGCCAGATTTGGTGGCGCTCAACATTGATGCGGTTGAGGAGCAGAAATTGCTTATCGAGTAATGTTCGGGCATCTTTTCGGGCGCGGGCACCTTTGCGCCATTTGGAAGGGTTGGGATCATGCCATCCAGCAGCGATGACTTCCTTAAGTTCCTGTTCGGGCAACTTTGCAAAATAAGAAGTGACCGGGGCATGGCGTCCTCCTGTGGCAGAGGAAGATTTTCGGTCTTCCTGAACCCTTATCTTTTCTGCGTTTTCAAAGGCATCAGTCCCCCAACCCTCTTCCCAGCGGAAGCTCAGCCAGTCGGCAAGCGCATATTTTTTAGCCAGTTCTACACCTTTTTTTTCTGCTGTCTGACGGTCAAACGAAGCGTTGGGATCTCGTGCTGCCACATCTTTCTCAATGGCGGAGATGGTTCTGCTGATACGTGATTGGTAGGTAAAGTCCTTAAGCTCTTTAGAGTGCGGGAATAGTCCGGGATGCACGATGGAATAGTCCGGTCCGGCAAACATATGGTTGGTGCGTTTGCGTATTTGCGTAGGCTCCCGTTCTTCTCCAACGCGTGCAGCTGGTTCCTGTCTGTAGTTCCTGTCTACTTCCCCGGTTGCCTTAAGCTCAGCGAGCGAGAGGTGTTCGTTTTTTGCTCCTTTTTTAGCGGATGGGAATCTTACGTGCCTTGGCTTTGCTATTCCTGGGATTTCTCCCATGTGACAGTCCTGACAGGTTTCCCCCCGCTTGTTTGAGGCGGAATTCTTGAACTGAGAGAATGCCTCTTCAAGACGAAATCCGTTAAGGAGGTTAACGTCGTGACAAGAGCCGCAGAATCCGGAAGTGGAAATAGGATCAAATTTTACAGCATCGGCATGTACCGGTCTTCGACCATTAACATTCTTGTTCTGGATCTTGTATTTATCAACGTCAGACAATGCCTGTTTGAGAATTTCCCCACCTTTCGGTCCGTAGACTTTCCCAAGCAGGTCGCCTTCTACGATAGCCGTGCGACCGCTGACCTTGCCGTAATTACGATCTACCCTGTGGCAGACTACGCAGGTGATGCCTTCAATTGATGCGGGGTGGCGTTTAAGGTTGCTGACAAAAAGCTCCTCTTCCCGTTGCATTCCTACCTGGTTATGACAACGGATGCAGAAGTCTCCATTGGTGCCGGAAGTCAGCTTGAGAACAGTGGCATGCATGGTATTGAAAATTGGGCTCATCTGAGCGTATGCATGCGCTGAAACTGACCATTCTTCAAAATGATCTGGATGGCAATTTGCACAGGTGACAGCAGTTGGGAAGGCCTTCTCCTCAGCAAGCCACTTCAGGTAAGTCGTATGTGCTGAAGCTGCGCTGGATGGCTCGTTGCCGGGTGATGGTTTGTTGGTAGCCTTATGTTGATTGGATAGGGCAGGATTGGCAGGCAGCAGGCTTTCCCCCTCATCGGGTTCAGTTGGCAGCAGGCTTTCTCCCTCATCGGGTTCAGTTGGCAGCAGGCTTTCTCCCTCATCGGGCTCAGTTGGCAGCAGGGTCTCATCCTCGTCCGCAGTTGCCTTGCCTGGTGTCGGTTTGGTTTCGGGGTCAGCTGTTTTTTTGTTATCGAATTGCGCCAGAAGCACGCGGTCACTGAGTTGTCCCAGTTTGCCAGCGGAAATCCTTTCAGAGGCTTCAACCCTGCAGATTATAGAGAAAGTCACCAGAGCGGTTATGGTTATTACGCTTCTTGGTGCGAACTTCACGGCTCCAGTTGTTATGATGTTGTGCAAAAGAGCGTTAAGCCATCTAGGATTGATTAAAAATTAATTCAACTTAAGTTAGTGCAGATACTTTGCAAGCGACTCACCGCAGTTCATAATCTCTTAAGTGAAATTTTATTTTTTCGTGATACTCTTAACTGAATTTTTAAAAACATGAGAAATGCTGTTTTGATCACATTTGTGTTATTGGTCATGTGCATTGCTTCTGGCAATGCACAAAAACCAAGGTTGGATCCCGCCCATGTGATGGGGGCGAATTCGTGTACGGAATGTCACGGAAAAGAAATTGATGCGTGGCGGGCTTCCAGGCACTTCGCAACATTCAAAACGCTTGAGGATTCGGATAAAGCGAATGAAATCGCTGACCTGCTAGAAGTGGATGATCTTACATCCGACAGCCTTTGCGTCGAGTGTCATTTCGTCCTGCAGAAGAAAGGCAGTAAGACCTCGGCAATATCAGGAATAAGTTGTGAGAGTTGCCACGGTGCTGCGAGGGACTGGATCAAAGAGCATAATAAAGAGAAAATATCTCGCGAGCAACGTAAGGAGATATCGGAGAAGGCGGGTATGATTTACCCTGGTAATCTCTACGCCGTTGCTCGTAACTGCTTTGATTGTCATATTATCAAGCATGAGGAACTTGTTAATAAGGGTGGGCATCCGGCCTTCAGTAAGGATTTCGATCTCTCCGGTTGGTTGCAGGGCGAGGTTCGGCACAATTTCATGACGGATGCTGTTCCGGTAAAGAAAAGTGGAACAGAAAACCGTGAGGCGTCGCCAGAGCGTAGGAGGATGTTGTTCATGATGGGGCAATTGCTTAGCCTGGAATACAGTTTGCGCGCAGTTGGTAAGGCGACGACAGCAAAGGCGAAACCTCCTGGCGGAGCAAAAGCGTTCGGGATACAGCAGGCATTGCGTGCGCATGCGCTAAAGGGCAATATTGCAAAGCTCAACAAGCAGGTGAATACCGCTGAGGTGACCGCTATCCTTGAGGTTGTAGACACCGTTGTTCTTAAGACAAAAAATGAGGCACAACTTGTCGCGGCAGCAGATAAGATCAGCGTGTTGACGAAGAAGTTTGCCATTTCCCATGACGGCTCAAAATTTGCCGCCATTGACAACCTGATACCAAAACCCCACGGGAAAACGTTTATTCCTTAGATCGGCGCCTGCGCTCATCTTGCATGGATCATTCGCATCTACTTGAGCGACCTGCCAAGGACGATCGCCCAATACGTTGGCGAGAGCCCTTTGGCTTAAGTATGGATGAGGCGGATGTAGACAAGCTGTTGCGGATGGAGCCGTTCTGCAATTTCAGTGAAGAGGCTTTTCCGGCAATGTTGCCACTTCGTGGTATTTTGAGAAACGATACGCGTATTCGCCGCTTCAAGAAGGGGCAGTTTGTTGTCAGGGAAGGAGATTATGGTAACTCGGCTTTCCTCATTCTTGAAGGTCGAGTGCGCCCGATACTGGATAGTTTACCCCAAGAGTTGCTTGGCAGAGGAACGGTAAAGAAGCGGAGTATGTGGAATACAATTGCGCGGGTGTTCAGGCAAAGTCCCTATCCGGAGTCACGTCCATATTCAGGTGCAGAGAATATTGCAGACAAGGTAAAGGATGCGTTTTTCTTGCAGGATATACCACGTGTAATTGATGGACGGGAGTCAGTCATTGTTGAGTCCGGGGAATTGTTCGGTGAGATTGCTGCCCTTGGGCGCACTCCACGCGTAGCTACCGTCATTGCCGAAGATGATGATACAACCCTGCTGGAGATACGTTGGCAGGGTCTTCGTGATATTGGCCGGTTCGCTCCGGAGTGGTATGCGCATGTGGATGACAATTACCGTAAACACGGACTGCATTCCCATTTACGTGCCACTGCGCCGATTGACCGGTTGACTCAGGATGCGCAACAATACATTGCAGAGCAGACCCGATTTCTGCGCTATGGATCGTTTGATTGGCAACATAAGTTCAAGAGAGATGTGAAGTCTATGACGTTGCCAGAACGACTGAAGAGTGAACCGGTGGTTATTAAGGAAGAGGATTATCTCAATGGACTTTACTTGGTTCGAGCTGGGTTTGTGAGGGTTACCCGGAATTATAATAAGGGAGAGAAGACGGTTGCCTACCTGGGTAAAGGTCAATCCTTCGGCTTACACGAGCTTGTTCACAATCATGAAAATGATGCCGCAGTCGGCTCGAGAAATACCGTGCGGGCTTTGGGCTATGTAGATATTCTGCTGATTCCCACGCACGTGGTTGATGAACATATATTGCCTGCCTTGAGTCAACAGGAGCGGAGTCAGCTTTCTGCAGAGGGTGGTCAGAGAACCGGGCTGACAAGAGAAACAAATGATCTTTCCTCGATGATGAGCGGGAAATCCGAGGAGATTAACGATGGCCTTGTTGAGTTCATTCTTGATCATCGAGCTATAAATGGCACAGCGGCCATGCTCATTGATCTGGATCGTTGCACACGGTGCGATGATTGTGTGCGGGCTTGTGCGTCTACTCATGAGAATAACCCGCGGTTTATCCGTCATGGGCCAGCAACTGACGGCATTCAGTTCACCAATGCTTGCCTGCACTGCATCGACCCGGTGTGCATGCTTGAGTGTCCTACAGGGGCCATCCACCGTGAGGAGGATGAAGGAAATATACTCATTAACGACTACACCTGCATAGGTTGTGCATCCTGCGCAAATGCCTGTCCGTATGATAATATTCAGATGGTTCCGATCACTGATAAGAAAGGAATACCGCAATATCCGGTGGAAATTGATTCCAGTGGTAAGATTTTGAGACAAAAGACTTGGGAAGAGCCATTTATGAAGGCAACCAAATGTGATCTATGCAGCGGACAGAAAGGTGGGCCGGCCTGCGTTAACGCTTGTCCGCACGATGCCCTTGTCCGCACGGATATGCGTGATCTTCCCGGGCTTGTGAGATGGCTTAACCGTTAAATTCTATGGGCTATTTTACTAGACGTCGTGGTTTATCCATTTTTGTTTTCCTCGTAGTTAGTGCGTTGCTGCTGGGTTTATGGAGAATTTTGTATCATTCGCTACATCCGGATGCCAACTACACGGGGCTTGCGTTATTTGGAGTGATTCTTTTTCTGGCATTGTTTAATGCCCGAAAAAAAATACCTTTCCTGCCGGTATGGAAAGCATCGGTCTGGATGCAGTTGCATATCTATATTGGCTTTCTCAGCGTGGTGCTTTTTCTGGTGCATATTCGCTTCAGGATGCCCAATGGCGTGTTCGAGGGCGTCCTTGCTGCGGTTTTCACCATAGTGAGCCTGAGCGGAGTCATTGGAATTCTGCTTTCCCGTTCAATTCCAAGATTACTTACCAATTCAGGGGAGTCACTCGTCTACGAAAGAATACCCGCCCTGCGCACGCTTTTGATGTCGCAGGCGGAGGATATTGTAGTGGCTGCGGAGAAAGAAGTCGAGTCGTCCTCTCTCACCGACTTCTACATTGAGAATCTGCGGCCTTATTTTAAAAAGCGACAATCGATCTGGCGCATGCTCAGTGGCAGGAGCGGAATGCGGGATCTTGTAAGCCGCCTTGAGAACCTGCAGCATTATCTTGATACGCGTGAACTTCCTGCCTTGGAGCAACTCAACGGCTTGGTGGAACAGAAGCACAATCTGGATTTTCAGTATTCCGGGCAGAGAGTTTTAAAGCTTTGGCTTTTTGTCCATATTCCATTCACCTACAGTCTACTTGTTTTTGCCATTGCCCATGGTGTTTTGGCCTTGAATTTCACTGGTCGTATTTGAGTTCATTAAAGATGGTAGAGCCACTCCAACAAACTCAGCACACAGGTACGACTTACCTGCGCCCCAACCAGCGATGGACCTGTGGCAGGGAATGCGAGGGCATGTGTGCCCTTGGCCCGAGTGCCAGAGGACGTTGCCGGGCAGGTGCCAAGATTGACGGTCCGGATGCTCCCAGGGTTTCGGGGGAATGCATACCGGTTAGGGGGCAATATAACAAGGTCACCGGTGCTACTAGTCATTCTGATCGCTGGTTCTGTACACGTCCGGTGCACCTTGGCGGTGCCTGTCCGTCAGGTCCGTTGCCCGACGGGTCATGTTGCCGCTCAGTGCTCCCGTGCCGTCCGCGTGCCAGTCTGCGACGCAAAAGAGGGTTGGTGTCACTCCTTGTTTTCGCGGCATCGGTCGGCATAGTGTTGATTCTTTTTGCCCGCAAGCCCAGCGAACTTGCCCACCCACTGAACCCCGGGCCTCTGAGTAATGCCCATTCCACTGCGGCTATCTCCTGTGGTGAATGTCATAGTAGTTCTTTTGCTTCAGGTAATCAGCTCCCGATTTCGTTTTCTGTCACAGCACTTGCTGATAGCGGGCGATGCCTGGAGTGTCATACTGAGCTTGGTAATCCTGATGAGGGGCGCGTTTTTAGCCCGCACACTCTGCCGCTGCGGCATTCCCGGCTCCTTACCGAGAAAGCTCATGCTGCTGATAAAGGGAAGAAGGCGGGGCCTCCTGCGACGCTAGCCCTGGCATCCCTTGTCGCGGGTGATCACGAGAGTATTGCCTGTGCAGCATGCCATAGTGAACATCGCGGCAAGTTTGCAGACAACAAGGCAATCAGCGATACCCAGTGTCAGGTTTGCCATGTCGAGCAGTTTAGGAGCTTCACCAGCGGTCATCCGGAGTTTACTTCTTTCCCATATCGTCGAAAGACTCGAATTTTCTTTGATCATACTGCCCATATTGATGACTTTTTTAAGAGGGAAGAAGTTAAGGAGTTCAGCAAAACCGGATGCACTGATTGTCATCATGAAGATGTCAACGGAGCAACAATGCTCACCGATGGATTTGCTAAAAGTTGTGGTGATTGTCACGAGAAAACGACGCGCCTTGGAGAATGGGAGATTTTTGCTTTTCCAAAAGTCGACCGTAGACAACTCAATGACCATCTTCCTAGCAAAACCGCGAAGCTGTTGGAGGAGAAGTGGGGGGGGGCTGCGGGTCGCGAGATGTCGCCATTGCTGAAACTATTGGTTGCCGAGGGAGGCAAGGACATCTCGGATGCTTTGGCCATTCTGGAAGACTCCGGGCTTTCGTTGCGGAGCTTGCGAAAGGCAGACGCAGGGCAAAAGGCAGCTGCGGTTAAAATAGTAACATCAATTCTTGAGAGTGTTTACGCTTCAGATGGTGGTGATTCATTGCGCAATAGCCTTGCTGATACCCGGTTATTGGCTGGAGCCTCTCCGGAATCACGGGTGCGTATCGGCAGGGCGGTTGGTGATATTTTTGCACAACTGTCAGTTCAGGAGGGCAAGAGTGGTGATGGAGTGGTCAGGTTGCCGACGGATTCCGGGGGCATGTTTACGTTTGTTCCGGAGACGGGGAGTTTTTCCTACATGCCGCGGGGGCATGCGGACCCTGTGATTCGTGCATTTATTGATACAGCCGGGAAAGCGGCCGGTAGTCTGAGTTATGCCGATGACCTATTCGAATCCGTGGCCGATCACCTTCAGGGAACGGGAGCTACTGGTCCTGGTCGATGCTTGAAATGCCACACAGCGGACAAGCATGATGACGGATCTTTTAGCGTTAACTGGTTGTCAGCTGCCGGCGATCCAGGAGGGCGTCCTATTACCCGCTTTTCGCATCGCAGTCATGTGCGCTTACCCGAATTGATGCGACCTGATGATTCTCTTTCCAAGGCGGCATGCGTGTCATGCCATGTGCTGGACAGATCTGTTGAGGGATTGAGGAATTATCAGACGGGATTTTCTGGAATCAATAACAACCTGAACCTGTTTAATCCCTATATTTTCAAGAGTGGATTCAAGGATCTTAAGCTTGTGAATTGTGCGGATTGTCATACTGAACAAAGAGCAGGGAATGGGTGTTTGCTCTGTCATAATTACCATGTTGCTCCCGATCCCATGGTCAAGTTTCAACATCCGTTTCAGCTTGTGATGCCTCGTGCTAAACCTGCGGTAAAGCAGCCAGTAAAGTCAGAGGCTGATGAGCCTGAGGAGGATGGAAGTGATCTCCTCTTGCCGGATAAGGATACTGATAAGGAGAGCAGTTTACTAATTCCTCAGGAAAAGGAGGAAGAGGGCGAGTCGTTATTGATTCCCCGGGAAAAGGAGGAAGAAGGCGAGTTGTTATTGATTCCCCAGGAAAAGGAGGAAGAAGGCGAGTCGTTATTGATTCCCCAGGAAAAGGAGGAAGAAGGCGAGTCGTTATTGA
>JAAESJ010000007.1 GCA_024229495.1 Verrucomicrobiaceae bacterium
CCCAAGGCAACCCCGGCAAACCTTGCCATGGGGGTGCGTGAAAGGAAGAAACCTGCAGATACCAAGATTCACAGAAACGGGGAATCCAAGCAACTCGGGGAGGTGGTTGCGCGCGGGTTTCTTACCGCCATAAAAATAGACGAGACGGTTAAGGTTGATCCTGCCCAGAGCGGCAGACTGCAGTTGGCCCGGTGGCTGACGCATCCCCGGCATCCCCTGACCGCGCGGGTCATGGTAAACCGGATCTGGCATCATCTTTTCGGGCAGCCGATTGTTGCTACGCCGGATGATTTTGGTGTATACGGCACCCGCCCGACGCACCCCGAATTGCTCGATCACCTTGCCCAGCGTTTCATGGAGGAGAAATGGTCCATCAAGCGCATGATTCGCAACATTGTGTTGAGCCGCACTTATCAACTCGACAGCTTGCCAGATAACGAGCAGGCAGCTAGCGACCCTGAGAATGCCTGGCTCTCTCGGCATAATCGTCGCCGGCTTGATGCCGAGTCATTGCGCGATAGCATCCTCCAGGCCAGCGGCCAGCTTGAGGTCAATCCGCGGGCCGGCTCGGATATCAGCCAGCTTGATATTCTCATTAACTTTCCGCCCGGCGAGGCACCCAGCCTGCACCGGCCCAGCCTGCATCGCAGCATTTACCTTTGCTTCCTGCGCCATGCGCCCCCTCCGGAGCTTTCCGCGTTTGATTTGCCAGATGGCGTTAAGGTCATGGGACGTCGACATGTGACCACTCAACCGGGGCATGGGCTCTATCTGCTTAATAACCCGATGGTGGTTGAGCAGGCCGGTTTTCTTGGCAAAAAGTTAATCGCCGAAGCCGGTGAAACCGCGCCTGATCGTATACAATGGGCCTATCGCCGTATTCTGCAGCGCAATCCCAGCGAGAAAGAGCTTGGTAGCAGCATCGCTTTTGTGAGAAGCCTCCACGATTCATTAAACGCCGATAACACGAAAACAGATGCCCACATCTTTGCATGGGCTACTTTGTGCCAAGCCTTGCTGGCTTCGAACGAGTTCAGGTATATTGATTGATATGAATGTGAGCAGGAATCATTTCTCCAGGCGGGAGATATTGCGCAGAGCCTCCTGTGGATTTGGAAACCTGGCCCTGTCAGCCATGTTGGCGGAATCCGCTCTTGCTGACGGCCTGAGGGTCAGGACGTCACCGCTGCGTGCGCGCGCCAAGCGGGTGATTTTCCTCTGCATGTCGGGTGGCCCCGCCCATCTGGACACCTTCGATTACAAGCCGCAGCAGGGAAAGTCCCCGCATGCAGGGTCAGTATTTGATTTTAAGCGTCATGGGGAGAGCGGCCTCTGGGTTTCCGAATTGCTGCCCGAGACGGCCAAGCATGTGGATAAACTTTGTGTCATTAACGGTATGTACGCGGATACCGGAAATCATGCGCAGTCGTTCCTGCAGTTGCACACCGGGGAACGTTTGCGGCCCCGTCCCAGTATGGGTGCATGGATCACTTACGGGCTGGGGACAGAAAACAATAGCTTGCCGGGAATGATCAGCCTGAATACCGCCAAGCCCTCGGTTTATTCCAGCGCTTTCCTTCCGCCGGTATATGAGGGAATGCCCATAGGAATTAACGGCGAGAACATGTCCAAGGCCACCATCCCGAATATCGGCAGTGACCACCTGGCGCCTGCCCTGAAACGTAAGCAGCTGGATTTTATTCAGGAGATGAACCATGAGCATCTTGCCGGCCGGCTCCATGACGCCAGGCTGGAGTCGGTGATCGCGTCGATGGAACGCGGTTTCCGGATGCAGGCAATTGCTCCCGGCTTACTGGACATCAGCAATGAGTCTCCAAAGACCCTTGAGCACTACCGTGTGGGGCGTAACTACACTGTCGGAACCAGCCGGGCTTCTGATTTCGGCAGGCAATGCCTGTTGGCTCGGCGATTTGCCGAGGCGGGTGTGCGGTTTATCGAGGTAAACCATGGCAGTTGGGATCAGCACAAATCACATCGCCGCGACCTGCGCGCCAATTGCGAGACGACCGATGCTCCCATTGCCGCCCTGCTTGGCGATCTGGAGTCACGGGGCCTGCTTGATGACACCCTGGTGGTGTGGGGAGGGGAGTTTGGCCGCCCCGGACTTGTTCCCGGCAACAAAAAGGATGAGACCGGGCATAATCCTCACGGCTTTACCTTCTGGCTTGCCGGTGGCGGGGTGAAGCGCGGTTATGTGCACGGGAGCACTGATGAAACCGGGGCACGTGCCGTGGAGGGCAAGGTTCATTTCCGGGATTTGCATGCCACGATCCTGCACCTCTTGGGCTTGGATCATGAAAAACTCACCTATCATCACGCCGGCAGAGAGCATCGCCTTACCGGCCCAAAGGGCGGCAAGGTGGCAACAGGGCTGGTTGCCTGACGCTCTTCGGAGCCGGTGCCAAGAAGGATTAAACGGGCAACAGGGTTGAGTATACGGCCGATTACTTCCAGGGCTCGAGGCTGTTGAGCCTCCTGACGAGGGCCTTGAGTTGATCAGGTTGAGCCTCGGCAAGGTTGACTTGTTCGGACATGTCTCTCTCAAGATCGTAGAGTTCATCCCTGTAGCGGGTGATGTCGTTGTATGCCTCGTAGAAACGCACCAGTTTCCACTTGCCTTCCCGAACGGCCCGCTGGCGGTGATGCGACCAATATAAATACGGACCTGCCTGTTGCTTGCTTTTGCCAAGCAGGGTTGGAGCCAGAGAGATTCCGTCAAGCTCATCCTGGGGGGGCTCGATACCGCTGAGTTCCACCAGAGTGGGAAAGACATCGGGAAACCAAGAGGGATGATTTGTGGTGCTGTTGGCCTCAATCCGGTTGGGCCAGCGGGCAATCATCGGCACCCGGATGCCGCCCTCATAGAGCCACCCCTTGCCGCGCCTCAACCCGCCGCTGCTGTTGAAGTAACGCGGATCGGCCCCCCCCTCGCTATGAGGGCCGTTATCGCTGGTGAAAATGACCAGGGTTTTCTCGTCGATTGCCAACTCCTTCAGGAGGGAAAAAATCTTGCCGATGTCACGATCAAGGAAGCTCATGGCACCCGCAAAGGCGGCATGGCGGTTGCGCGGTTTGTTGTAGCCGCCTTTGAGAATGCCATAGGGCTTGGTTTCCTGCGGTTTGTCATCCAGCTTGCCGAGGAAGGGCTCCTCGAATTTGGCGGGGACAATGAGCTCCGCATGTACCAGTGTTAAGGGAAGGTAGACAAAGAAGGGCTGTTCGTGCTTTTCCCGGATGAAGCGCAGGGCTTCCCGTGTGAATAAATCCTGGGTATGCCGGGTTTGCTTTTGAGGATTATCCGGGAGCATTTCCTTCCGGCCGTTTTTCCAGACCCATTCCGGGTAGTGAAAATGGGCACGACGCTGGTCAAGGAAGCCATACCAGAAGTCGAACCCCTTGAGGTTGGGAAGTCCCGTCCTGCGACCCAGTCCCCATTTGCCGATCATTGCGGTGGCATAGCCGTTATCCTGCAGGAGATTGGCGATGGTTTTGTCCCCGACATGCAATTCTTGTCCCTGTCCCTCGGTATGGGCCCGGGCGATATGCTTGCCCATCATCAGAGTGAATCGTGAAGGAGCGCAGACACATGCGCCGGCATAGTGTGCGGTGAAACGCATGCCCTCGGCAGCCATTCGGTCCAGATTCGGGGTTTGAAATTTTTTCTGCCCATAACAGGAGAGATCCCCGTAACCGACATCATCAGCGAGGATGTAGATAATGTTTGGCCGGGATACCGCTAGCGCTGTGTTCACGGCACAGGGGAAAATCCAGACAAGGGCTGTGATAATAGAAAGGGGGCGGGTCATGCGCTTTTCCACTGTCATTATTTGCTGAGGAAAATATCGCTCTGTACGACGAGGTTAACGAGATCACGCAACCTGTTCTCTTTCTGGCTCAACTTTTCCAGGATGCGGTCAACCTCGCCCCGGTCGGCAATTTCAAGTTGGCGCCCGGTGGCATAGGTAAGCATCTTGTTGGCCAAGCAGCGAACCACCAACTCCTTGCGTTCCAGTAGCATTTTCTTGAACCCCACAATGTCAGCGATTTCCCTGCCATTGGCCATGGTGGCCGACGTGTCGATCGGATCCCTTGCCCGCCTGTACTTGTCACGCCAGCGGCCGACGACATCAAAATTTTCAAACGCAAAGCCCATAGGATCGATCTTGATATGGCAGCTGTAGCAGGCCTCGTTTTTGCGGTGCAAGCGGAGGAGCTCGCGCACGCTGGTGGCTTCCCGGGTGTTGGTTGGCAGAGGCTCGACATCCGGCGGCGGGGGAGAGGGAGGGGTTCCCAGCACATTTTCCAGCACCCAGACCCCGCGGATTACCGGCGAGGTCTCGACTCCGTTGGCTGTGGCAGTCATGAGTCCCGGCTGGGTAAAAATCCCGCCCCGCCTTGGATCATTGAGTGAAACTTTGCGCAAGCGCTCGCCGCGGATTCCTTCACGCCTGTAGATCCACTTGGCCAGGGTCTGGTTCATGTAGGTGTAGTCCGAGTCGATAAATTCCTCGACGCGGCCATTGGCCTTGAGGATTCCCTCAAAGTAAAGCGTGACCTGCCTTGCCAGCATGGGCTCTACCTTGAGATTCTTGTAAAACTGGTAATCTCCGCCTGAGGGCGGCATGTCTCCGAGCTTGTCGAGGCGCAGCCACGCTGAGGGGAAATGGCGAATGAAGGCCTGCGCCTTCTCATCCTTGAGCATACGCTCCACCTGCTGGCTGCGGATTGCCGCGTTGCTCAGCTTGCCGGCGCGGGCTAGGGCGAGGAGGGTTTCATCGGGCATGGAGGACCAAAGGAAATAACTCATCCGGCTGGCAATGCCGAAGTCGTCAAGGCGACCCGGTTTTTCTGCAAGGTAGAGAAACTGAGGTGAGCAGAGCATGGCCGCATAGCCGTCTTTCATCGCGCGGATCAGCAGCGGGACCTCATCGGTCTTTTTCTTGTTATTGGAATTGTTGCGCAGGCTCTCTGCGGAAAGCTGCGTGTGCGCCATGCCTGGGCCGCCCCAGCCGGCCCGGAAGCTGTTGGGCTGACCATAGCCAAAATACTCAACGCGCAGATTATGTTCACCGGCCTTGAGCTTAAGGGTGCCTTTTTTCAGCTGGGCTCCGTGTAACCCGTCGTGCTCAACGGCTTTTTTCCCGTCAATCAGGACCCTGGCACCATCATCCGAGGCGATTTCAAAGACATAGTTCCCGGCCTTTGGTGCATTCAGCTTGCCGGTAAACACCATACCGAATTGTTCCTTCATCCCGGACACTCCGATGTCCATGAGGCCCTTTGGCAGCTTTCCCTGTGCCACCGGCTTGAGAGAGTCGAAGTCAGGCAGTTTTTCCCACAGCCCCTTATAAACCTGGTAGGCAAGGTCCTGAATTCCACCCGGCAATGTCACGACAGGCTCAACCTTTTGTTGCAGGACCAGTTGCACGTAGGGTTCCACCATGTCTGGCGTTACCGGGCGACGGAATGCCCGGGCGGCAAAAGTCAGCATCAGTTGGCGGATTTCCTCCTCCTTGCCCGACCCGCTACCATAGAGGGAAGTGTGGCTCTTGGGTGGCCAGTTATCGAGCACGGGTTCCAGGGTCAGGCTGTGGATGCGGATGTGCGGTCCCTGGTAGCCGTTTTCTAAAAGGATTTTCGCCATTTCCATGGGCCAGGCATCATGTGCCGCCTTGTCGGTTTTCTTGTCCGGTCTTGGGTGAAATTTCCCGGGCATGGTTTTCTCGACAATGACCTCGGCCCGGAATGCCCGGTCTATCGTCCCGTTTTCCCAGCCGATCCATGGCGTCCATGTTTTGTCCATCCAGATTTCATGGGTGAAGGTGTGTTTCTTGCCGTCACCGGGCACCGACCAAAGTTTCAGGGACGTGGAGGTTGGCCCGGCAATACCTCCATTCTTGGTGTCTGCCATGTTCAGGCAGAGTTGGAATGGGTCTTTTTCATCCAGTTTGAAGATCTCCCCCCAAGGGTGTTGGCGATTATGCGCAGAGGCCTCGATGGTGATGCGGTAGCGAGCGGCCACACCAACTCCGCTGCGGATTTCGGTTGGAGCCAGGCGCCCGTTACGCTCGTAACCGGTGGCCATCATGTCATAGCCGGGATTGATTGTTCGCGAGGTAGACTCAATAAGGTGTCCTGCCCTATCCTTGATGAGATGTCCGGCAAAGCGACGTGTCTCGACCTTGGGCTTGGCTTCAAGCCGAGTGGCCTGCCCGAGGACTTCCTCCACGGCTCCCAGGACCAGCTTCAGCAGAAAGTCGGACATGACCAGCTTGTTTCCGATATTGAAGAAACCCTCATCCGCCTCGTCTTCGGGAAAGAACCGCAGGGGATCGGTTCCGGTGCGCTCCACGCTGCCGTTGCCGTTATTGTCGGTCAGCTTGGATCCTGCCGCTCCCGGGCGGTATTCCGCACCTTTAAGGTAAAGCAAGTCACGGAAGGTGTTGCGCAACTCGTGGCGGTTTAGGCGGCGCAATACGGTTTGCCCCCCGGTGCTGCGTGTCTTTGCATAGGCTTGAGCCAGCACCCGGGTCAGGGTATCAACCACTGGCTTGATCTCATCGCGTGTTGGCTGAGGTTGTTTTTTTGGGGGCATTTCCCCCAGGTTGAGCTGGTCAAGTACGCCCTGCCAGATTTCGAGGTTGGCATGGTTGGCCAAGTCTTTCCCTAGGGTGTCGAGGCGGATATCGCCTTTCTGCTTTTCCGTCCCATGACAGTCGTAACAGTGTTGGCTTAAAAAAGGAGTGAGACTCTTCAGGGACTCTTCCGCCGATGCTTGCAGACTGCCGATAAGGGCCGCCACGGTTAGTATCCGCATGAATGGAAGATTCAAGATACGCATTGATGCCAATTTAGCTCCTGCATAAGCAGTGTTTCTTTGCGCCTGCCGCTTTATGACCACTCAAGACCGGTCAGCGAACCGGTGCTTGAGCCGAAGCGGTCGATCTCCAGCCCGCTTTGCTGCAGGATAGAGAGCAAAAGATTGGCGGCCGGTATGCGTTGCGGGTCAGGCATCGGGTAAACCTTGTGTTCTCCATGCTTAAATCCACCGCCGGCTAAAACCAATGGAAGGTTCTTTGTCTGGTGTGTCCCGGCTGCCATGCCACAGCCGTAGAGGATGGAGGTGTGGTCAAACAGGGAGCCGCCATTGATAGGGTCTTCCTGTTTCTTTAACAGGTCGATCAGGTAGGCCATCATCGAGATCTGGAACCCCTCAATTTTCTTCAGGGCAGCGACAGGTTCGTCACGCTCACCATGATGGGAGAAGCCGTGGTATCCGCCGCTGAGGCCAAAGTCGCCGTTGGCGAATCCGCTGGTGCAGGTGATGGCTCGCGTTGAGTCTGTCTGAAGTGCCAGGGCAATAATCTCGATCATCGCCTTGAGTTGTTCCTCGGTACCGTTGCCGGGCTTAGGTTCCGCCACCTCGGCCTTAGGCTTGGGTTTTTCCAGCCAGGGTTCCTGCTGGGAGATTTTTTTCTCAAGGCTGCGCACGGAGCCGAGATACTCCTCGAGTTTGTGTTGATCCTGCTTCCCCAGTTCCCGATTCAATGACTTGGCCTGCCCCATGACCACGTCGAGAATGCTGTTGTGACGCTTGAAGCGCTCGGCCTGTGAAATTTTCCTCTCGGCGGTGTCCTCAAAGAACATTGCCCGGTAGGCCTGTTGCATACTGGTGTTGGGAACCTGAACGCCGGTGCGGGTAAAGCTGAGCAGGTTGCGTTCCCTGACCCCGAGGGTCATGGAGGGAAAGCGCGTTGCCGCCCCGTGATATTCGGCAAGCTTCTGGTCCAGACTGATATTGCCCTCCTCATAGTTGTGGGCGAGAACCGGGCGCACTCCGCTCAGCAGGACGGGCACTCCCTGATGGCCGCCGGTAAAGCCGTGATCCAGGTTGGAAAAGGTGGTGAAATCCCTGCGGTGTTTCTCAAGCGGCTTGAGAGTCCCGGGCATGTCGTAGTTCGCGCCAACTTGTGTGGTGTCGGGAAAGAATCCTTTCTGGTAGACCCCGTAGTTGTTGGAAAGACAGACAAAGCGTCGCACCGGTTTTTTGGCAGCAGCTCCTTTTGCCTCCGGCATCATGGACTCCATCATGGGCAACGCGATGGCAACACCTGCCCCCTTTAAAAATCGTCTTCTTTGCATGTCTTGGTGAGTGGTAAAACCCGGTAAGGCCAACAAATATAATGCTTTTTGGGGTCACTGCCTAGCAATTTAGAGTTTACGGGGGCTCATCAAGGAAATTGGGGGCAGAACAGTCCTTAATGAATTAAGTTCGATTCATTCAAAGGAGATTTTTTATGCGGAAGAAAATACACAGGGAGGTAATAGAAAATTAGCCACGAGAGCCCCGATGTATCGATTCCTCCGAACCACCATTCTCGCATTATTGGTCGGTCTCCCCGGGGCTGCTGCGGCTGACGGTGAACAATCGGCCAAGGCCCGCAGGGTCATGACTTGGGTGCCGCCTTATGCAATAGGAGACTCCAAAGCGCGTCTCGGCGAGTCTTTCGATGGACTCGGCATAAAGGACGGAATCACTCACCTCGGACTGCAGTTTTGGAATCCCGGCAAGGAGGGTGGAATTGAATTGGTCACAAGGTTTAAAGAGGTCAACGATTCAAGGGTTTCAGAACTCCGGGAATGGGGGCACGCCCATGGCGTCCGTGTCATGTTGTGTGTCTACAATGGGACATCTTCGGGTTGGGATTGGGATCTGGCGAGATCGGCCTTCGACATTCATCGGGAAGACTTTGTAGATGCCCTTGTGACAGAGACGTTGCGTCTGAAGCTCGATGGCGTCGACATCGACCTAGAAGGCAAAGGAGATCTCGATGCATCCAAGGATGCGTTCGTCCGATTTATCAAGGAACTCTCGGCGCGTCTTCGTGCGGAAGGAAAGGAGCTTTCCGTCGATACTTTTGCCTACAAATGGCATGCCCCTAGACAAAGTTGGTGGCCCGATATTCTCCCTCATGTCGACGGGTTAAACGTTATGGGATATGCAGAGACTGGAGCGAGCGCTGACGATTGGAGATCCTATGCCGCACTGAAGGAGGCGGCAGGAATCCATAGCTCAAGGCTCTTGATTGGCATGCCCGGCAATGCTGCGCAGTGGCAGGCTACACCTGTTGCAGATCACCTGGGCTGGGTGGCCGACGACGATTCGGTGGGCCTTGCGATTTGGGATGCCCGCCTTGAAGACCCTGTGTGGAGAACCAGAAACACTTGGCTTGAGATCAAGAGAATCCGAGGAACCGCAGAACAAGGCGGAGCACAGAACCCCTGACCGGAAGCACGGCTTTGCCTCCTCTTACCAGGGCAGCACTTCCTGCCGGTGGAGCACACACCCCAGCCAAAGGCTCAATATCAGGTAGACTAGGCACCAGCTTTTCTTCAGAGGGAAGAATTTATGCAACCACGGCAGTTTTGTCTCATACCACTGCGGGCAGAACCAGGCGATAAAATTGGCCCCCACGGCATCCAGCATGACCAACAACCAGATGACACCCTCGATATTCATGGTGTTCTATTTTCCTTTAGCCTGCGGATAATCGCCACCATTAAGGCTATTGACCACGCTCTTTTGCCAGTTGGCCAGCTCGTCCTTCATGCGTTCCAGGCGCACAGGTGCCTTGTTTGAGAGGTCGTTTGCCTCCTTGATGTCCTCAGCCAGGTTAAAAAGGCTGTAGCTTGCGGCGGTGCCTTTCTTGCCGGCTTGCCGGTGCAGTTTCCACTGCCCGGAGATCCAGGCCGAGGGCCCGGGAAATTGATCGGCCGGGTATTTTTGATCGACAAAGCCGGCTTTTGCCACAGGCGGCAGTTTGCCGGCTTGCTGTGCTGTGCGCAATTCCTTGAGCATCTGGCGTGCATGCATGCCCCTGCCCCGCGCCGGGTAACTCCAAAAGCCCATGGGTTTTTTGCGGGTGAAGTCCCCGCCGCGGATCAACTCCGCCAGGCTTATCCCGTCAAGGATGGGTTGCCCGGCAGGTTGCTTAACTCCACTTAATTCCAGAATAGTGGGATAGATGTCGACGGTGTTGGCGGGGACCTGGGTGACCCGGTTTTGCCTGATCACCTCCGGCCACTCGATGATGCCGGGTACGCGGATGCCGCCCTCAAGGAGCTTGCCTTTCTTGCCGGAAAGCCCGGCCATGGAGTTGGGCTTGAGTCCGCCGTTGTCACTGCAGTACCAGAGGATGGTGTTGTCTGCCACGCCGAGCTTGCGGATGCCTTCCCTGAGTTTTCCCATGGCGGCATCCATCGCCGTGATCTCGGCGTAGAAGTTGGCATATGCCTTGTCTTCTTCCTGATACATCTTGAGGAATTTCTTGGTACCCACGTGCGGGGTGTGCGGGTTGCCGAACCAGATTACCGAGAGGAAGGGCTTCTCCTTGACCTTGGCCATCCACTCGAGGGCCAGGTCGACGGTAACTGCGGAACTTTCCCCCTCGGTCTCGATGACTTTTCCGTTGTGGCTGAAGAGCGGGCTGTTTTCATAGAAGTTGGGCGCCGAGGCCCATTCATCAAAGCCGTTTTTGCCCGGGGCCACTTCGCTTTCAGCCCGCACTGATCCCAGGTGCCACTTGCCGAAATGGCTGGTGGTGTAGCCGGCACTCTTCAGGGCCTCGGCCAGGGTGATCTCGTGCTTGCGCAGGGTATGGCCCCACTGGAAGCAGCCCATGCGGTTGGGGTGGCGGCCGGTGAGGACACTGGCGCGGGTGGGCGAGCACACCGGTGCTGCCGCGTAAAACCGGTCGAAGCGCAGCCCGGACTTTGCCATCTCGTCAAAGACAGGGGTTTTAAGGACCTTGTGGCCCATGTAGCCCATGTCACCCCAGCCTTGGTCGTCGGCCATGGCGAGGATGATGTTGGGCCGTGCGGATGCCGGGCCCGTTAAAAAACAGGTGCTGATGAGCAGGGGGAGCAATATTTTCATGGAGTTACTTCGGCTTGTTCTTGTAGTCCTCTCTCCAGGCTTCCCACATCTTGGCGAGCTCGGCCGTCTTCTCCGGTTTTTGCCTGGCCAGGTTATTCATCTCGGACGGGTCGGCCTTGAGGTCGTAGAGTTCCCAGGCCTTGCCGGCACGGACCACTTTCAGGTCCCCCTGCCGGAGGGCATTGGCACGGCTGAAATGCCAGTAGATTTCCTGGTGAGGTTCCCGCGCTTCGCCCTTGAAGATGGGCAGCAGGGACTTGCCGAGTGGCGGCTTGGTCTTGTTGCCGTTGATTTGCTTTGGGTATTTTGCCTTCGTGATGTCGCGAAAGGTGGCGGAGATATCGATGATGTGGCCGACCTGGCCGGTCATGCCCGGCTTAATGACTCCCGGCCAATGGGCGATGAAGGGCGTGCGGATACCGCCCTCGTAGTCGGTTGACTTGAATTTCCTGTAGGGCGTATTGCTGGCGTTGGCCCAACCGACGGAGATGGTGCG
>JAAESJ010000008.1 GCA_024229495.1 Verrucomicrobiaceae bacterium
ATGTTCAGCGTCCAGTAGGCCTCGGCATTGCCCAGGCCCATCACGTCAGGTGCAGAAGAATACATGGCGGCACGGAAGCCGGGCGTCAGCCACCAGGCCTTGTAAGCGGCCTGCACGTCCGGACTGGTGCGGTAGATGCAGGCACCGGTCAACCTGCCGGTAAATCCGGCGGCCTTGGCACGGACACCGGGCTTGCTGCCATCGGTGCTGTTGTGGGCAAAGTAATTCTGGAAAAGCATGTCCCCGGAATGCGTTTCCGAGGCGGCAATCAGGGTATCCTCCAGGCGCAGGGCTTTCAGGCCAAGGGCCACGCGCCGTTCATTGAGCAGGGCGGCGAAGTTGCGGTATCCGGCAGTGCCTCGGTTAAGTGCATTGTTCATCTTGCCAATGGCATCAGAGGCGGCAAACTCCACCCGCGCACGCCCCAGCAGGCTCTCCGGTTCTTTCTCTTTCCCATCACTGCCGCGCGCCTCGGCGACCAGCTTGGTAATGTCGGTCTGCGCCGAGTCCTCTCCCGCACACCAGGCAAGCTCTACGGCAAACTCGGTGAATACTCCTGCGAGCTCCTGGAGGGAATCCATGGCCTGCCTTCCTGAACCTTTCAGGGTCGGGAGCAGGGCACTATGGAGTTCCCTGGCCTTTTCCAGTGCCCCCTCCATTTCCTGGTGCTTCTCCCGGTAACCATCAGGGGCGGTAGTGCGCCAGTTGGTGCGGATCATCTCAAGGGCCGCGTCTGCTGCCGCCTTCCATGCGCTGTGGGCATTCTCAAAATCCGGGGGCGCCTGCGGACCGCCGGAAAGTTTCTCTGCCTTCTTGCCCAACAGGGCAAGGTGATGCACCCGGGCCTGGCCAAGCAGTTCCGCGTAGGCGTCCTTGTAATCATCACCTAGGGATCGAAACGCGGTATAGGCCGCCTCACGCGTGATGAGTTCCCCTGATTTTAGGAAGTCCAACCCGCGCTGCTTCTTCTTGTCCGTCAGCTCAAAGGTGCCGATATCGGCCAGTGAGGTATCAAAGGGGATCGAATCATCCAGGGCTTCACCCTCCGTTGGTTGCGGCGCAACAACCGGGCGCGACGGCACATTGACCTTCTTCAAAACCGGAGGCTTGGCCTTGATCTCGGCCTGCGCGCCGTTTTCATCCCCCCCTTCCATGAACTTCATGTAGCCGAAGATGCCGGCACCGGCCAAAACAATGACAACCCATACCATGACACCGCCGCCTTTTTTCTGTGGAGCATGCACCACGATGGTGCGCATGGACCCACTCCCGGCAACCGGGACCTTCAATTCCTTTTCATCCCCTGACTTTGCAGGCGACTTTGCCCCTGACTTTGCTGTGGATGTTGCCTTTGACGTGGATGTTGCCACCTTCATCCTCGGGGCATCCTTCTGGACGGAGCTTTTTCCACGCTCCAAAATCTCGATGGCAGTATTGCGGTTCTCGGGGATGATGAATTTGGCCTCACAGCTCATGCAACGGCACTTGTCACCAGCCTCGACCCCTTCCGCCTCGATGTGTGTCGAGCAGATCGGGCAATACAGGTCCTCGCCACGCTCCAGGATCTCCACCGGGTCATCAGCGGCAACCGGGATGATGAACTTCGATTCACAGTTCATGCAACGCCCCTTGTTACCGGCGTGAGCCTCCTCGACATCGATCCCGGTCGAGCAAATGGGGCAGTGAATCTTCATCTGGATGTTTTCGCCTCTCACCCTAAGCCCTGCAGGACACAGGTTCAAATGTTGCTGGGCAATAAACCAAAACCAGACAAGAAAAGCACGCCCGAGAGGACTTGAACCCCTAACCTCCTGATCCGTAATCAGGCGCTCTATCCAATTGAGCTACGGGCGCATCATTAAAATGAGCAAGAGACACAGGCTAAAAAACCTTTCTCAGTGCATTGCAAATGCGTCGCCTATTAAATCAAATCAGGGGTAATCCGCAAGGGAAACTTTAAAAAGAGCACACAGATTCAATCGCCAAAGCGCCGGGCCAGCAGTTCAAGCATCACCCGGCCGATCTTTTCGAGACTTTGAGACCTCACTGAGCCAAGATTGTCGGAGGCAGTATGCCAGTTCCCCCTGCTGATATAGGCGGCATCAATCACATCCAGGGCGGGAATCCCCGCGGCGTTAAGCGGCACATGGTCATCGGTGATCGGTGTCGGGTGCAGTCCAAAGATGCCACGCTCGCCGACCGCCTCAGCCGCCCCGTAAAGCTCGCGCAACAATTCGCGCGGAGAATCAGAAGGAGGATCAAGGCGAAGCCTTGCATCTCCCACGAGGTCAAGCAAGAAAGCCGCCTCTGGCTTCTCCTCCACAGGAGCAGATCGCCAAAACTTTGCATAGTGTCTGCTGCCGAAAAGGCCATCAACCTCGGTGAAATCAACAAAAGCCTCCTCCCCGTCAAAGAACACCATCTCAACGCGACGGGCAATATCCGGGTTTGCGCGCAACACCCCGGCCAGTTCCAGTAGCACCCCGCTACTCGAGCCACCATCATTGGCACCGTCAAATTTCACCCCTTCAATCAACTTGGTGTCATAATGTGAGCAGAGAAGAAGGAGCCCTCCTCCACGCTTCCAGTCAATCTCACCGCCGTTTCCGGGCGGGAAACGGGCACGGATATTCACGAATGACATGCGCCCCCTGGGAGTGTCCTCCTCAAATTCCTGCAGGCTGGTATGCCAGCCGGCCTGCTGCAACTGACCCGTAATGTATTCCCTTGCACCAGCAATAGCCTCGCTGCCGGGATGTCGCGGTCCAAGGCCTACCAGTGAAGCCACGTGAGCAAATGCCCGCTCCCCGGAAAAGGGGCCTGAATTGGCCTTGTTGCCGGAAGTTGCCAGAAAAACACCTGCAAGCGCCGCAATGATGACAATCAGAATGAGCGGGAGAAATCGCACTGCCAATCAGGAAACGCCCATCAGTTCAAGCAACCTTTCGAGATCCTCATTGCTGTAATACTCAATCTCGATCCTACCCTTTTTCGCACCGTGATGAATCTGCACCTGGGTCGCGAGGCGCTCTCGCAACTGCTCCTGAACCTCCGTAAGGGCTGCTGAAAGCTGGTTGGTTCTCCCGGGCTTGACGACTTTTCCCTTCTCTGCCTCCGGATTGAGGTGCTCATTAACCAGTTTCTCCGTCGCCCTTACCGTCAACCCGCGCTTAACCACCTGCCCGGCAATGAGCGTCTGCTCCTCCTGCAGTTTGACCGCCAAGATGACCTTGGCATGACCAATACTGATCCGCCCCCCGATAAGGTGCTCCCTTGCCTCAACAGACAAGTCCAGCAAGCGCATGGAATTGGCAACCGTGGCACGATTCTTACCAACCCGGCCGGCAATCTCCTCCTGCGTCATGCCAAAATCCTTCGCAAGGCGCACATAGGCATCGGCCTCCTCAATAGGGTTAAGATCCTCACGTTGCAGGTTCTCAATGAGCGCCATCTCCAGCACATCACGATCACTTGCCTCACGCTCAATGACTGGCACCGTGGCCACTCCCACCTTCTGGCATGCTCGCCACCGGCGCTCACCGGCAATCAACTCAAGCTTGTCTCCAACCCTGCGGACAATGAGTGGCTGAATGACCCCATGCTCGCGGATTGAGTCAACCAGTTCATCAAGGGCATCATCAGTAAAATGCTTCCGGGGCTGCAACGGGCTGGGAATCACTTCCGAGAGACTCGCCGAGATCACGCGATCACCGGGCTCGGGATCAGCGTTCACCGGCGATGCCGTGACATCCTCGTCTTTATCGTCTTTATCAACACGCCCAATAAGAGCGCCTAGACCTTTTCCTAAAGCCTGCTTGGCCATAAACGCAGACTAGGCGATCCGAGCCAAAGCCGCAAGACTAAGGAAAAAAGAAAAATTCAGCCTGTTTAGGGGGAAAACAGCCAAACAGCCAGTCTCGGAGCCCGGTTGGTGATTATCCCAGCCGATAAGTGATGCGGGCCTTGTCGATATCGTAGGGAGAAACCTCAAGTTTTACGCGATCTCCCACCACCAGGCGAATGAATCGCTTGCGCATCTTGCCGGAGATGTGCGCCAGCAGCTCATGGCCATTCTGCAACTTAACCTTGAACATGGTCCCGGCCAACACGGCACTGATCGTGCCCTCAATCTCCTGGGATTTGTTGTCCCCGCCGCCAGCACGACGACGTTTTCCTTCCTCAATCGCCTTCTTGTCAACCCGGCGTGACCGTGCTTTCCGCGCCCTTGTACGTTTCTCGTTACCCATAAATCAAGTTATTAACCGGCATCAAAAAATGTGCCATATACTAAAATTTAGCACATCTTTGACAAATTCCCACATTTTCGTGACACTCACGGACAATGACTAAAACCTCAATGGACATTGAGTTCTCACTGTTCGGCGAAAAGTTGCGTGAGCGCTGTGGCATCCTCGAGTTAATGGATGACCTTGGAAACGCCCTGACCACCAATCCTGACATGCGCATGATGGGTGGTGGCAATCCCGCAGCCATTCCCGAGGTCCAGGAAATCTGGCGACAACGGGTCGCGCAATTACTGGATGAAGGTGATACCCTTGACCGCATCCTCGTCAACTATGACCCGCCGTCGGGAAACCCGCGTTTCCTGGAGGCTGTAGCCGGGTGCCTGAATCGCGAGTCAGGATGGAACGTGCAACCTGAAAACGTTGCCGTTACCTGCGGAGGACAAACCGCATTCTTCTTCCTCTTCAATATGCTGGCGGGGAAATTTGCCGATGGCAGTCACAGGAAAATTCTCCTGCCCATCACCCCGGAGTATATCGGTTACGCAAACCAGGGGGTCAGTCAGGACCTCTTTACCGCGTTACCCGCGCTCATTGAGGAGCAGGACGGTAATACATTCAAGTACCGGGTTGATTTCGAGAACCTGGAAATTACCGAGGATATCGCAGCCATTTGTGTCTCCCGCCCAACCAACCCAAGCGGCAATGTGCTCAGTGACGCCGAGATCATCAGGCTCTCTCAACTTGCAAAGCAAAATGGCATCCCGCTGATCATCGACAACGCCTACGGCAACCCCTTCCCGGGGGCGATATTCACCGATGCAACACCCATTTGGGATGACCATGTCATCCTGACCCTGAGCCTCTCCAAGCTTGGCCTTCCCGGGACCCGCACAGGTATCATCATTGCCTCTGAAGAAATCACCCGCGCGATCTCGGCAATGACAGCCGTGGTCGGCCTGGCAAACAACAATATCGGGCAGGCCATCGCTCTCCCGTTCCTTGAGAATGGTGAGATTATCCGCATCAGCAACGACATTATTCGCCCCTTCTACAGGGAACGTTCCGAGCATGCCAGGGAAGCCGTCGCTGAAGCCTTTGGAAACTCGATCCCTTACCGCATTCATGCCGCTGAGGGGGCATTCTTCCTCTGGTTCTGGTTTCCCGACCTGCCAATCTCATCCAGTGAACTCTATCGCCGCCTTAAACAACGCGACGTTCTCGTCGTGCCGGGAGAATACTTCTTCTTCGGTCTCAATACGCCATGGCAACACAGCAACGAATGCATAAGGGTCACCTTTTCCCAGTCTCTGGAAACCGTCACTGAGGGCATCCAAATTATCGCCGAGGAAGTCAGCAAGGCCTATCGTAAATGATTAAAGGAACCTGCCCAGGATCGGCTTAAGCTTAAGCTTGATCTTCTCGGGCCAAAGCCCGGGATCAGTAACCAATGCACCATCAAGTGCGGAATGCTCCGGCCAGTTTGCTGCCCCCGGGATCTTGGGGATAGCATCTGCAATAATTTCCTTTGCTGCGGCCGCGTTGGCATTCAGGTGGGCAATAACCGCCTCGGCGGTAACCGCCTCCTCACCTGTTTTCCAGCAGTCGTAATCAGTGATCATTGCCAGAGTCGCAAGGGACATCTCAGCTTCCCTGGCAAGCTTGGCCTCCGCGAGGTTCGTCATGCCAATGACATCAAAGCCAAGTTTGTGGTTAAGCAGGGACTCTGCGCGCGTGGAAAACGCAGGGCCGTCCATGTTCACATAGGTTCCACCATCGTGGACACTACCTTCATGCAACCCGGATGCACTCCGGAAAAGCAACTCACGCAGACCGGCGCTCACAGGATCGCCGAATGCCACATGCGCGCATATACCCTGCCCAAAAAAGGTGTGCTCCGCACGGCGACTGGTTCGATCAAGGAACTGGTCCGGAAGGACGATATCACGCGGAACATATTTTTCCTGGAGGCTTCCGACCGCCGTAACCGCAATGATCCACCTTACCCCAAGCGACCTGAGCGCCCATATATGGGCACGGTGATTCAATTCATGGGGAAGCACCTGGTGACCGCGCCCGTGCCGTGGCAGGAAAAAAACCCGCCTTCCTGAAAGACGCCCGCCGATAATGGCATCAGAGGGATCGCCAAAAGGCGTCTTCAGCCTGTGCTCCTCAATATCCTCGAGACCATCGATCTGGTAAAGGCCACTGCCTCCTATCACGCCAATTGCGGGTTCTGCAGGATCAATGCCAGCCATGAGGGTCTCAAGTTACCCTTCAACCGTCCGCGGTCGAGCGTAATTAATACTATCTGGAAGAAAGATTCCATGACAGCATGGCGTTTAATATTGTAGTCCATGACAATGGCTGAATATGTCCAAGACCTTGATCATTTTCCTGTTATTCATTTTTGGCGGCACCGCTTTGCTTGTCATAAAACCACAACTCAGGGCAAAGACTGCTGAGGGTGCGGCATTGCGCATTGAAAAAATCAGGGAAGGGATCCTTCCAGGACTGCAGGAGGAACTCTCCGGCAAGTCGCTCAAGTTCGGGGCGCCCGTTTTCATGAGAGTATTCAAGGAGGAAAAGGTTCTTGAGTTGTGGATCGAGAAGGAAAAGGGCGGCAAGTTCGAGCTCTTCAAGTCATACCCGATCTGTGCCTATTCAGGGAAACTCGGCCCCAAGATCGCGGAAGGCGATCGGCAGGCTCCCGAAGGATTCTACTTCGTTCCCCGCGCGCGCATGAATCCCAACAGCAGGTTTCACCTTTCCTTCAACCTCGGTTACCCGAATGCCTTTGAACGCGCAAAAGGCAGGACAGGGTCATTCCTGATGATCCACGGCAACTGTGTGTCCATCGGCTGCTACGCCATGGGCGACAGACAAATCGAGGAAATCTATCTCCTGGCAGACGCCGCACTGGATGGAGGGCAACCCTTCTTCCGGGTGCACTGCTTCCCCTTCCGGATGCATTCCGGGCGAATGGAAAAGGCATCAGGACAGCAATGGCACGATTTCTGGTGCAACCTCAAACAAGGATACGACCATTTTGAGCGCCTTCGAAGGCCACCCAACATCACCAACAACGCAACAGGATACCTGTTTGGGAAATCCTAAGGAGAAATCTCCCTCGCGATGAAGCCTCTTGTGCCTTTACTGCGTATTGATCAGGTGATAAGTTAAGTCAAATGCCCCCAATCCCCTCACTACGGGCGGCCCTCACCTTATTCGTCGCCGTCATTCCTCTCGCGGTCATCAATGCCCAGAACTGGGGCGGTCCATCCGGATACAATGCCCTCGTCACTGAACTGGGAGGTGCTCCGGAAACCAATTACTCTGCAAAGAATTACCTACAGGCCGCGGATTCCTCCTGGCGTTACAGGAGGGGAACAAGCGAGCCCTCTAACCCGCTTCATGAATGGCGCAAACTCGGCTTCAACGAAGACGCCAGCTGGTTTACCGGACAAACTCCCATCGGCTATGGTGACGGGGATGACAATACTGTCCTCTCCGATATGCCAAATTCATACTCCACGGTTTACCTCCGCCACGGGTTCAATATCAATCCCGGCAGCATCCCCGCACGCCTTACCCTGCGCGTCTACGTCGATGACGGGGCAATCGTCTGGATCAACGGCACCGAGGTTGCCCGCCTCTTTGTTACACCCGGCTTCAAGCCCTTTAACGCCATAGCATCAGTTCACGAAGCACAATGGCAGGACATCACCCTGGAAAATCCGGCCGACTTCCTCCTTGAAGGCGAAAACGTCCTCGCGATACACGCCATTAATCAGCATCCCAGCAGTTCCGACTTCTCCATTGATGCAGAGTTGATCTCGACTCAACTGAAAATTTCCCACGTGGAGGCTGCCGCAGGCACCAATTACCTCCCGCAGGATTCAGGCCAGGAGAATCCCTCCATCGGTTTCAACTTCAGCGGGACAGATATATTCCTTGGTAAAACCTTTCGACTCCAGAGCATCAACGCCAACATAACCTACGGCAGATCAAGCCATGCAAGAAATGTCGGGGAACGTATCTACAGCAGTAACTCGATCTCTCCAAGGATCGAACTGGTCGACAATTACTTCGTGAGCAACTGGATCGGCAACGATTTCCTGCTGACGGGAACCATGATTCCGCCCCGCAACGAGGGAAGTATACTGCAAAATCATTCCTGGATCATCAGCGGTCACTCACCGGAGGCAACCATTGAACAAATCGACAGTGACATCAGGACATACAGGGAAATTATACGGCGTCTGGATTACGCCATGGAGCGTGACGGTTTCATGGCCTGTGTCGGCCTGAACAGCAGTGCCAATACGAGCATACCCCCCATCCTTGCCGCAAGTTACAACGCTCTATCTGTCGGCCTTACAAGTGGTGGCCACAGCCGTGGCGGCACCATCAGCGCAATCGGCACAGGGAGTGGCGCAATCGAGTATGATGGCGTGGGCCGAAGCAAACCGGAGATTGTCGCCAATGACAGCGCCACGAGCTACTCCACAGCTCAGGTAAGCGCAGCCGCAACACTTTTACTCGGGGTTGCCAACAGCAGGGGCATGGGCAACGCCTTCCGCCCTGAAGTCATGAAAGCTATCCTCATGGCCGGAGCCACAAAGCAGGAATTTCCCACCTGGCAGCGCACCACGTCGCAACCGATTGACACTATCTACGGCGCGGGAGAAATGAATGTCCAGAACAGCTACCATATCCTTGTCGGAGGGGAAGCTTCGAGCGAATCCGTTGCCGGGAACCATGGCTGGAACCGGGCAACATTGCCCACCGGGGGAAAGACAGTCTACAACCTGAAACTGGAAAATGACGTCGATGAGTTCTCCGTAATGCTAAACTGGAACCGGAAAATCATCGCGGCCCCATGGCTGAGCGGAGGATCCTATAATGAGTCAATTGCCGACATGTCACTGGAACTCCACCGGCTCGACAGCGGGACTCCGGCTCTTTTGGATTCCAGCAACTCCAGTATCGACAACCTCGAACATCTCTACCTCAGGGGGCTTCCCGCGGGCAGTTACAAACTCACAGTGACAACGGATATTGCCGGGGATTACGCGATTGCATGGCGTGCGGACAAGGGCAGGTTGCCGAGCATCACCCTGACTTCAACAGAGCCCGTATTTTCATTCAACGATGTCATTCCCGGCAAGCAATTCACCATGGAAAAATCCAGTGACCTCAGCACCTGGGAGGCTTACCACACTTTCACCCCTTCCACGACGAGCGAAACCTTTACCGATCCCGCCGGCAAAGTTGGCGCCCGCACCTTCTACAGGCTGGCATGGGACCCGGTAAACTGATCCCCGCCTGTCAGGATCAGAGTAATTCCATCTGGGACTTGCGACGTATCACCTTGTCCACCTTGTGCCGGGTAATGATGCTACCCTGGGAAGCCCGGCCCTTGACGGCAAGATCACCAAAATCAACCTCAATCTCCCTGGTCCTGAGTCGCGGTGCAGCCTTCAGCACCACGATCACCGATGGGGCATCATCCTCGGAATCATGCACTGAGAAATAGAGCACCCGCGTGCCTTTGCTCCCCCGTGTCAGTTCATACATCTTGTCACGGGTCACACCCTTAACACTGAAGCGCTTGACCCGCGCAGGTCCATCACGCCCATCACGATAAACCATACAGTAAAATCTCGGGGTCTCCTTGCGGAAAATCGCCACGTGGGCCGGGTTCTTTCCTACGTAGGTCTTCTCGGCCACCTTGGACACCTTCATTGTTCCCTCACGGCCAAACACAATCACGTCATCCATCCTTGAGCACTTATCCACGACGGTTCCGTCACGCTTAACCCCAAATCCCGCAAAGCCGTCCTTTGAGTTCAGGTAAAGTGTTTCTGTCGCAACAGCAACACTGCGGGCAACCACCTTGCCAAAACTCGCAAGCTCGGTTTTCCGTCCCCGGACCGCTCCATATTTCTCCTTCAAGTCCTTGAAATAACGGACAGCGTAACGCGTCAACCCCTTGAGATCCTTCTCTGTCTCGGCAATCTGCTGCTCAATGCCACGGATCAACTCGTCGGCTTTCAGGGAATCAAACTTCGAGATACGCTTAATCCTGATTTCTGTCAGCCGAACAATGTCATCATCGCTCACCTTACGCTTCAACCTCTTGAGGAATGGCTTCAACCCTGTCCAGATTTCCGAGATCACCGCCTCCCAGGTGGTGCATTCCTCGATACGATGGTAAATCCTCTTCTCAATAAATATCCGTTCCAGGGAACTGAAATGCCATTTGTCCTGCAACTCTCCAAGCTTGATCTCGAGTTCCCACTTGAGAAGCTCCTTGGTATGCAATGCCGAGCGCTTGAGAAGCTCATCAACGCCCAAAAACCGGGGCTTATTGTCCTCGATGACGCATGAGTTCGGAGAAATTGACATCTCGCAGTCAGTAAAGGCATAAAGTGCCTCAATCGCGGTATCTGGATCCAGTCCGACAGGCAGGTGGACATTGATCTCAACCTTCTCCGCGGTAATATCTTCAATCTTGGAAATCTTGATTTTCCCCTTCTCGTTGGCGGCCACAATATTATCCATCAGTGCACCGGCAGTTGTCCCGAAAGGAACCTCAACAATGCGCAGGACACGCTTGGTTTTTGTCCTCTCTATGCGTGCCCTTACGCGAACTCTTCCCCCGCGCAGTCCACGGTTGTATTCCGAGACATCGATGAGCCCCCCGGTTGGAAAGTCGGGAAATATCTCAAACGGCTTTTTACGTAACGCGTTAATGCAGGCGTCAATGAGCTCATTGAAGTTGTGCGGAAGAATCTTGCAGGCAAGGCCCACGGCAATACCCTCAGCCCCCTGCGCCAGCAAAAGGGGGAACTTCATCGGAAGAGTGACCGGTTCCTTGTTGCGACCATCATAGGACGCCGCCCAGTTCGTGGTCTTGGCATTAAAGGCAACTTCCAGCGCAAATTTTGTTAACCGTGCCTCGATATATCGCGATGCCGCGGCTTTATCGCCGGTAAAGATATTGCCCCAGTTTCCCTGCGTGTCGATCAACAGGTTCTTCTGGCCCAGGCTCACCAGTGCGTCGGCAATCGAGGCATCTCCGTGCGGATGATACTGCATGGTATGGCCAACAAGGTTGGCAACCTTGTTGTAACGGCCGTCATCCTTTTCCTTGAGTGTATGGAGAATACGCCGCTGCACAGGTTTCAACCCGTCATGAACATTCGGCACGGCACGTTCAAGGATGACATAACTGGCATAATCAATGAACCAGTCCGAATACATGTCATCAACATGGATCACCTCTGCCCTTCCTCCTCCATCCCGCCCCCCGGATACAGATTGTCCGGAAACTCCAGGTGCCTTCTTCTTGGCAATCTTTCGCTTCCCCGTTTTCTTGCGGGGGACCTTCCTGAGGACCTTCTTCTTGATGATTTTCTTGGCGATCTTCTTCTTGGCCATACGGATACTCACGGGCAAGACCCGGCAAGGGACATTTCGACAACCCTGATCAAATAGCAAACTCCAAGAACAATTCAAACCCGCGCTTGACCCAGATACGCGGAATCACGCACCAAGCCACGAAAATACTCGCTGAAGCGTTGACCTTGAAGCCCTCCACGCTAATCTCCTAGCCCATGAAGGCAATGACGATAGAGGGATTTGGAGGCCCGGAAGTGTTCAGGGCATCCTCGTTGCCAAAGCCTGTCGCCGGAAAAGGCCAGGTTTTAATCAGGGTGGCCGCCTCAACGGTCAACCCTATCGATTACAAGATCCGCAGTGGTTTACTCAAGGCAATTGCGCCGGAAAGCGGAGTGCTTGGATTTGACGTGGCCGGAACTATCGAGGAAACCGGAGAAGGAGTCAGTGGGCTTAAACCCGGTGACGAGGTCTTTGGTTGCACAGGTGCCGTCCTGGAACACTCCGGGGCACTGGCGGAGTTCCAGGTTGCCGATGCCAGCCTCCTCGCCAAGAAACCCGCCAACCTATCGCTGCAGGAAGCCGTCGCCCTGCCACTGGTGAGTATTACGGCATGGGACGCACTCATCCGGGGTACGGGGATTGCTGAAGGTGAACGGGTACTTGTGCACGGCGCAACAGGAGGCGTCGGGCATGTCGGCATTCAACTGGCAAAAAATGCCGGCGCCAATGTTTATGCCACGGTCTCCTCAAAGGGAAAGGCGACTATCGCCCGCACACTGGGAGCCCAACCCATCAACTACAAGGAGCAATCCGTTGAGCAATACGTCGATGAACACACTGCCGGAAAAGGATTTGATGTGGTATTCGACACTGTCGGGGGGGAGAACCTGACGCGCAGCCTTGAGGCGGCGGCACTGGAGGGACGGGTCACTTCCGTCAATACACGCACCACCGCTGACCTAAGTCTACTGCACCAGAAAGCACTCTCACTACACGTCGTATTCATGGTCATCCCCATCCTTCACAATCAAGCTCTGGGAAAAACCCGCCATGGCGAGATTCTACGCGAAATCACCAGGCGCGTTGAGAACAATGAATTCAAACCACTCATTCATGAGCAACGCTTTCCCTTTGAAGAGGTCGGGAGCGCGCATACTCTCCTTGAGCAAGGCGAAGCAATCGGGAAAATTGTCCTGACCGGCTTTGAATCAGCCTAGAATCACAAACCACATCACGCACTCCCGCAAAATTAAATAACTTGAGCAAAGTAACTTGCATCCCTGCACAAGGGCGATTTAAATCCCTCACCCATTAGACAAAGGAAGTTCAAATGTTAACCAAGCCGAAAAAAAGAAAACCATGAAACCGCAACTCATCGTTGCCGGTCTGGCAATCTGCACCCTCCTCCTAGCTCCCGGCTGCAAGAAGGATAACTCTAAAAATGCCGGGAATTCCAATGGGGATTCAAGCGCCACCAAGATCCTGCGCTTTTCCGCAATCCCCGATGAAAACACCACTGAGCAAACGGCGAAGTTCAGTAAGTTTGCCGATCACCTCTCAAGTGAACTCAATATCACCGCAGAGTTTGTTCCAGCCACCGACTACGGTGCCTCCGTGGACAAGTTCGTTAACGGCGAAATTCACCTTGCATGGTTCGGCGGCTTGACCGGCGTACAGGCACGCGCTGAGGTGGACGGAGCCAGGGCAATCGCCCAGGGCATTGAGGACCCCAATTATATCTCCTACTTCATTGCCAATTCAGAAACCGGCCTTGAATTAAGCGAGGATTTTCCCGCGTCCATCAAGGACATGAAATTTACTTTCGGCTCGGAAAAGTCCACCTCCGGAAGGCTAATGCCCAGCTTTTTCATCGAGGAGGCAACCGGATTCGATGCCATCAAGTGGTTTTCAAACCCACCCGCCTTCTCAGGTGCGCATGACAAGACTGCCAAACTTGTCGAGACAGGCACCTTCCAGGTCGGGGCTCTAAGCTACAAGAAATACGACAGCATGGTCGAAAGCGGGGACCTGGACGCCAATAAATGCAGGATCATCTGGAAAACACCGCCATACGCCGACTACAACTGGACTGCCCATCCGGACCTTGAAACCATTTTTGGCGCAGGGTTTACTGACAAGCTCCAGGCGGTCCTGATTGCAATCGATGACCCAGCACTCCTCAAGGCACTCACCCGCTCCAAGATCATCGCAGCCAAGAACGAGGACTTCCAGGCGATCGCTGATGTCGCAAAGCAACTCAAGTTGCTCAACGACTAGGCAGGCACCGATGGTAAAGAGTGGCAAGTCATGCCGGAAACTACTCATAGCTCGCCGACCACCTTCCATTTAAGGAAGGTGGAGTGCCGCTATGGCAAACTCAAGGCCCTGGCATCCGTCTCTCTGTCTATAAAGGGTGAAGAGAGGGTTGCCATTGTTGGCCCAAGCGGCAGCGGAAAAACTACCCTCTTGCGGTTATGCAACGCCACGCTGCAGGCCAATTCCGGGACCATCGAGATACTGGGAAGCAATGCCGAGAACCTTTCTCCCCGCCAATTACGGCTGACCCGGTCTCGAATTGCCACCATTCCTCAAGACCTGGGACTGGTGCCCAATCTGCGCGTCTGGCAGAATATTGTCAGCGGCAGGATCGGCAAGCTGGGGCTGATTGGAAACCTGCGCAACCTGCTGGTGCCCTCAAAACCGACAATGACAAAGATCCACACACTGCTGGAACGGGTAGGCATTGAGGAAAAACTTTTTGCCCGCACATCCGAGTTGTCAGGAGGGCAGCAACAACGGGTCGCGGTCGCGCGTGCCCTGTTCCAGGAACCGAAGGCAATCCTTGCCGACGAGCCGGTATCCAGCGTGGACCCCGCAAGAGCTACAAGCCTTGTGGAGTTGCTCAATGACATTGCCGTTGAACACGGGCTGACACTGCTGATGAGCCTGCACAACCTCGAGCTGGCACGCACCAGTTTCCCCCGGTTGATCGGGCTGCGGGGAGGAAAGGTGCTTTTTGATCAGAGTCCCGACCAACTCGAACCCGGGGAACTGGAGGAGCTCTATCACCTCGAACCTGACGAAATTCTCGAGAGAGGGTAACGATGATTGCCACCACTTTCCAGCGTTACCTAGGTTCACGAAGGGCAACTCTTCTTATCATCTCGCTGGCAGCCATCACCTCCTTCTGGGTACTGGACCTCAACCCGCTGCGCCTGTTCAGTGGCAACCTCACGCTCACCGGTGATTTTCTCCTGTCAGCGTTCCGGCCGGCGCTTGAATACCAGAAACCCGTCGAGGGGGCAGAGCCTTTTCTTCTCACCGTCATCAGTGCCACCCTGCGCACTCTGCGCTTTGCCTTGCTGGCAATGAGCGTGGCTATTCCCTGCGGCGCCCTTCTGGCCTTCCTTTCGTCCACCGCGTGGTGGCCGGATATCCGGCGACACAAAGTGCTGGGCTGGGCACTGCGACCCCTCTGCATTGTATCCCGTGCAATGATGGCATTTGCCCGCTCCATCCACGAATTGATCTGGGGCCTGCTGTTCATTACCGCCATGGGGCTTTCCACCGATGCCGCGATCATCGCGGTGGCGATACCCTACTCGGGAATCCTTGCCAAGATCTACTCGGAAATGTTCGAGGAACATTCACGGAAGGCGCAACTTGCCCTGCGGGCCATAGGTGCAGGTAGTGTTGCCGCGTTCCTTGCAGGACTGTTGCCGCGCGCCCTCCCCGACCTCATCACCTATACCTTTTACCGGCTTGAGTGCGCGGTGCGCACCGCAGCGGTATTCGGCTTCGTGGGCATTGAAACGATCGGTTACCGCATCAAGCTGGCCTCCGACGAGTTCCATTACCGCGAGGTGTGGACCTACCTTTATGTGCTCTTCGCCTTGATTGTCATCATCGAGTGGTGGAGCAGGGCCCTGCGAAAAAGAATGGATACCTGACATGTCCACGCAAACCGAGGAAACGCGCTTAATGCGCATTGCACATTTAAGGCGCAGGGAACCGCGCCCGTGGTTCCTGTATTCAAGCCTGTTGGTAATCATGCTTGTTGCCGGATGGGCATGGACTGCCGGTGATCTCTACACCTCGGTGCTTACCGACAGCCAGCGCAGTGCCAACCTCGAGCGCTTCATTGGCAAACTCACCCCTGCTCCGGTGCAAGCCTCCGGCGACTGGTCGGATTTCCGCCCGTGGGCAATGGAACTGCTGCTCGAGGGTGAGGCACTGAAGGCAGTGGGAATGACCCTGGCGCTTGCCACCGCGGCGGCGGCCCTGTCAGGATTCCTTGCCCTGCTGTTTATCCCCGGGGCTGCCCGCAACCTCGCAACCCAAAAACCACTCGGAATTTCCTGCGGGCGTGGTGCTTTCCCCGCCATCTGGAGTATCATCAACAAGCTTGTCCGCCTGGCCTTCGTCTTCACGCGCAGCCTGCCCGAATACATTCTCGGCTTCCTGCTTATCTCGATCCTCGGCCCTGATCCTTGGGCCCTGGTGCTGGCACTGGCAATCCACAACTTCGGAATCCTGGGAAGACTCGGCTCGGAGGTCGTTGAAAATGCGCCACGCCGGCCGGCACGAACCGTTATTGCCCATGGCGGAGGGCGACTCGGTGCCTATTTGGCAGCGATTCTCCCGGAATCATTCAACCGGATGATCGTTTATTTCTTCTATCGGTGGGAAACCTGTGTGCGCGAAGCCACGATCCTTGGCATGCTTGGGGTCGTTTCCCTGGGCTACCTGATCCAGCACGCAAGAGCCGCCCGATCCTTCGACCAGATGGTGTTCTTTGTGCTTCTCGGGGCGCTGATTGTGCTTGCCGGCGATCTCTTGTCCCTATTGGTACGGCGCTGGTTGCGCGTTGAGAGGTAAGGGAAAACCCTATTCCACCTTGAGACGAACGAAAGCCGCCGGAACCTCTGAGGCAATGGGCTCAACTCCCCGCAGGGAATGAACCGCATGACCGCTGGATAAAATCGCAGGGACTTCCCGCTCGATCATATCACCGATAGTCCATGTCACCAGGTCGGCAGAATGCTCAAGTTTGACCCTGGCCTCAACAGCTGTCGGGACACTCAAATGCTCAATGGCAAAGTATGCCTTGCCTTCATTGCTCACGATCGATACACGGGGACGCAACAACTCTGCATCGGCAAGAAGAGCGCTGCCACCAAGGGCATACTCGGCAAAATTACTGATTCCATCTCCATCAGGATCGGCAAGCGGCCCGGAAATGGCATCACGGGTTGATTGGGATGAATGAAAGGCTAGGGCTCTCCATGTTTCATAGGTCAATGGCACAGGTGCCCCGCCTGGATGTCCACCAGGATGAGCAGAGGATGTCCAGCTTGAACCGAGGGCATGATCAGGTGATTCCTCTGCATTCAACAACAACATTGATGACCCAAAGCCATCAGCCGCCCGGGGCCAGGGCAGGCTATCCTCATAATCAAAGCGATGGAGTGGAGCGACAATGCTACCGACCAAATCAAGCTGGATTCTCTCGCCCCCATTCTTGAGATTCCCTGAAAACTCGCCGCCGATGAGTGCATCATACGCATGCCCGTAACGCACATTAAATGCCTTGCGATTACCGACAATGAGCACAGACGCCCCGGGCAGGAGGGCACGTAACGCAGATAACGTAAAATCAAAGCTGATACCGTCACTAAAACGCAGGCCTTCGGTACCAACAATATCCGGACTAACATTGGTGAGGCGAATAAACTCAAAGTCATCAGGATCACTGTAGCCCGCAGCTTCCTCGGCGACACTGACCGGGGGCGGGTTATACATGAGCTCGCTAATCACAAGGCTGGTAGCGGTAGGCTGCTCGATCGGCACAGAGAACCGGGCCTCGGTAAGCGGGCTCCATTCACCGGAAGCAGAAAGGATGCGGGCTCTCAGCTCAATCGGGACTTCTATGGGGATACCATCCGTGTATTTCTTTGCCACCGGAGACGGAGAGCCATCGGCAAGCCGGGGATCAGAACCATCCGTGGTATAGTAAACACTCGCCCCCGCAGGAATCCCCAGCACTGTAATGCCCTGCCCCTGCCTGACATCACCGCCGTGTATACTGAAGGCGGGAGGCGTAATGGCAGGCCAGATCCCAGCGGCTGCGAACTGGTTCCCAGCCGGACCAAGGAGATGGGAACGCCTCCCCTCCCCGGGATTCACCCAGGCATTGAACCAGTTTTCATTCCATGATCCCGCCATGTATTCAATGCCCTCACTGACAGTGTCGCGCAGTTCATCCTTGAGAGTATGGACACGGTTGACATTACTGCGATCATCAAGAATCCCGCCGTTAAAGAAATGCTTGTTAATCCGGTCCGCCACCAGTAGACGGAATTCAGCACTCCCGCGGTGCTCGCCGTTCTCAAAAGGCGGAACACCAACCAAATGTTTCCAGATCCTGGCCAACTCATTGGTATCATCGCTGCCGGTAAGGTTCTCTGAGATCAAATCGAATGACGCCTGGTTAAAATAACCCTGGTTAAGAAATCCGCCCTCGGCATCCCAGACCGTGAACCGCCAGGTGCCGGTGGGAACCCTTTCCCGGTAAAGGACATAATTGTTGGCTCCCGATCCCCAGGTGGCCCAGTCCCACATATTGGCATAGATATTCAACAGGTAATAATCGGCAAAATTCACGAGGTCGGCGGCATTTTTCATTGCCGCGTAATTGGCCGGAACGCTCATGTCTTGCTCGTAAATATTGCGGAAACGGGCATGCTCGATTGCATCACCAGCTGAATATTCATTGTTATATTTTACATCCCAATCCGCATCGGAACGAAAGTGATTCTGGAAGGTCTCGTTGCGCAACCTCTCGCAAAGATTATATATCCCCTTGAACGAGCCATTGACATACAGCATGGCAAACATCCCCCGCAGCGAGTCATGACCCATTTCACCGAATAGCCGACGCACATACTCGTCACAAATGAATGGGTTGATGGGGTCATTATTGCCGGCACGCAGGCGCAGTTGCTTGAAACTGGTAGTGTGCCAGCCGGGGAAAAGATTGAAATTAAGTTCATCAGCCCCAATCTCATCACGCCAGATCAGGTTCATTGAACCTTTCTCCGTCGGGGCAAAAAGCCTCCAGGGGGAATCGCCCGTGTGTTCCATCCGGTAGCGCGGCCGGGTGTAGCCGCTACCCGCCATACGAATGGAGACCTTGTCTCGAAAACCCCGGCTGCCATCCGGATAAACAAGCTCAACCGATGTTTTGCGCTCGGTGGAGGCGCCACGCTGCTGTGGCACATTATAGGAATCAATCCCACCGGGCTGCCATTTTCCCTTGCCATCAAAACTGCCGCCACTGACAGCCATGATTCCCCCGGGAAGAAAAAACGATCGACCTGCATCCTCAACCAGGGAGATGGCGGGAAGCGTTTCAATGGCTGGATGCTGGCTGATTAGATAAGTGTATGACAAGTCCTTTGAGGGCATATAGCCGGGAGCAAAGGCTCGCGCACGAATAATGACCGCGCTCTTCTCATTAACACGCTCAAGGTCAAGCGGAGCGGCATAAGTTTTTCCGTTACCTGATTGCATCGGTTGGCTGCCGTCAGTGGTATAACGGATGGTTGCTCCGGGAGTGGCACACTTCAGGACAAGAGTTTGCGTATCTTGATAGAACCCACTCGGCAACGGGGTGCTGCCGTCAGTTGCCAAAAACTGAGGCGCAGCGGCACGGGCAGGCGCGGCGCTATCCCCGTTCGCGGATCGGGGAGTGGCCTCCTGATAGCCGAGAAGGGCGGGATTCGACGAGCTCCTTCCCCAGGAATGGAATGAATCCTGTTCAGGCCACGCTGAAATGGCATCAACGATGGATCCCCCGCTGTCGTGAAGCGTGAGAGGTTCACCATCCTCATCAAGGGAAAATCCCGCATGCAACATTGCCGCCAAAGCACCTGGAACTTCCTGCCAGTTTAAGAGTTCCAGGTCAAAACGGACATCCGAACTGTTTCCCGAAGCCTGATGCACCTCCACAGCCAACACATTTTCGCCGGCAACAAGGGCTTCAGCAGGCACAATCACACTATACCACTCACCCTCCCCGGAGGCATTGCCGGCAGCCGGGGTATCATGCCCCGGTTGACCCGGCAACATGTTGTCGCGCAGCAGTTCAACACCATTGATCCACATCACAAGGCCGTCATCACGCTGATAACGAACCGTCAAGCCTCCACTGATTGCCGTCGGGTCCTCAACGGTAAACACCCGACGAAAATAATCCGTCAGGTGGGAATTCTCCCCACCGGCGATGATAGTGGCAGCACCGTCCTCATTATCCGGGCTGTATCCCAATGGCGCCAATCCCCTCTTCCATCCACTATCAGCAAAGCCCTTTGATTTCCATTCACCGGGTGGCGCGGCATCCTGGTCGTAATATCGCCAGGAACTGCCGGCAGGAATAACCGTGCGTCGCTCGGGTCGGGTAAACCCATTGACCTCCTCACGGTCGTCGCAGAGCACCAGTAGGTAGCCTGAACCGGGAATGATAGTTCCTTCTGGAAAACGCCACTTTGAGAATTTGGCAGGATTATCACTGAGGCTCCAGTCACTGATGTCAACGGGGTCTGGAGTGGTGTTGCGTAATTCAACCCAGTCGGAGAATTCGTCAAGGTCTTCAAAGTCCCCTGACGAGGAGGCATCAAAAGCAATTCCGCCACCAAGCAATACTGGATCAATGATTCCTCCACTCGGCTCGGCAAGCCCGATGAAATAGTTCCATTGGCTGCCGGATCCCAAAATCGTCGTGGCGGGGTCGGCAAGGGTAAGGGAAGCATTGACTCGAAATGAAGGCGAAAGCTCAAATTTATTATCAGCGGGATCGATGACGGCATTGTGAGCCTGGATGGCCAGCACGTTTCTACCGGCGACAAGATGCACTGCCGCCGTACCAATATTAAAGTCCTCCGGAGAATCCGAGGGGCGTGCATTGTATGCGGGTTGATGCGCATAGCAGAAATGCCCCTTGGAGCCCATGTTGGCGCGGGCAACCTCAATCCCGTTTAGATAGGCAATAAAGCCGTCATCGTAATCGATATTGAGAATAAGTTCCCGTAGGCTGTCAACCAGCTCCGGATCAATGATAAACTCCGTGCGCAGGTAAAGTGAAGGAGTGATCCCGGACATTTCCGTGCCTAGATCTGTTGCCAGACCCGGAGCACCATGACCGGCGGGAAGAGTTCCACTAAGCCAGTTTCCGGCATCAAACCCCGGGGCAGTCCATGGCATCCCCATGCCTAGGCGCACGGTTCCACCATCATCCCACCTGAGGGCACGGGAACCAGGGGCAGCACAAACCTCATTAATAAGGACACCGCCAAACGCACCGCCGTCATTGTCATAAATGGTAATGGTGGCGGGGTCGCCAGTAATTGCAAGATCACCGGCGGGATTGAAAAGAGCAACGGTGAAGGACTCGGTCGCCTCCACTTCAGTGTCGCCGAGGATCGTAACAGCAAATGTCCTGGATAATTCCCCGACATTGAAAGTGACCTTCCGGGATACAGGTACAAAGTCCATCCCGGCGGCGGCGGTGCCCGGCCGGGTCTCGGCGTATACGCTCATCACGCTCAGGGCAGGCTGGTCGAGCGTAATGACCACGGCAACCTCCCTGGTGCTGTCATCGTTTTCAAAGACGGTGGCATCCCCGACGCCTGCATTGATGATGAGGTCATCATCAATGATGGTGCCTCTGGCGGTGGCATTGGCTACCGCCGCGCCGGAGACCCTGCTGAGCGAAAGGAGCAGGGTCTCATTATCCTCTTCAACGGTATCCCCGCGGACACTCACGCTGACTGTTTTCGAGATCTCGCCTGCCGCAAAAACAAGCGTGCCGGTGGTGGTGATGAAATCAACCCCGGCAGTGGCAGTCCCGGGGGAGGTCGCAAAGTCGGCGGAAACCAGCTCACCTGCCTGCGGCGCCTCACTGAGGGTTATGGTGAAGAGCAGGCTGCGCAGACCCGAATCACCCTCGATAACCGAGGGTTCGCTGATCACCAGAACCGGCCCGCCAATGGGCTGCCCGCCAACCATGATGTTCAGCGGCTCTTCATCGGCAACGTTCCCCGGGTTAACCTGCATATCGAAGAAAATCGAACCACCGGCAGGAATGGGATCATCATAAAAAGTCTCGGGCTGGAGGACAAAATGCTCCCCATCATGGTTTTCGATGTGGACGTTGTTGTAAGGGGTGATGCTGCGGGCAAAGTTGAACTCCAGGGGCCAGGCCGGGATTTCGGTGGTGCCGTGATTGTAGATGCGCAGGGTGGCGTTGGCTCCAGCCCCCCAGTCCTGGGCGATGGTAAACTCGGCACTGGCATTGATTCCAGCTGAGCAGGGCACTATCAGGCCAAGGCCGGTAAAGAGTAAAATAGCGGAAGGTTTCATTAATCGGAGGCGAGGGGATTTAATAGCAGACAACTTATCGAGTGATAACGCAAAGGCGAGCATGAGGGAAAACTTATTGTTCGAGCCTCAAATCAACCCGCTTAAACCGCTTCGCGCCGTCCGTGCTCTTATAAACCCCGGTCTTGTTGCACAGCAGAAAATGATCCTGTCCCGGGAGTTTAAGGAAGCCGGTGACGGGGGTGTCCGACGTAAAACTGGAGTCGGTGATCTTCTTGCATACCCCACCCCAGTCGCCTCGGTAGAGGCTTAGACTATCGTCAGGGTTTCGGTTGAGGGTGTAGGTCACACGGCCGGGACGGTCAGTGGTGAGGTTGCCGCGAGCGCTGGTGTTGAACTTATTATTATAGTGGCGCTGGAAGAGGTTGTGGAGGTTGTTCCAGCTACCGTAGAGGCCTTGCTGGGTGGCCAGGTGCAGCCAGTTTGTCTCCATGGGGTCGTAGCACATGTGGTGGACGTGGATGTTCTTGAGCGCGGCGAGTTTATGCTGGCCTTTTTTGTCTAGGTGGATGCGGATGATCTCGCTCTGCTGTTGGCCCACAGCCACGGCAAGGCGGTTGTCGTCTCGCACGAAACTGAGGGCGCTAACGTGTTTGCCCGCCAGGGTGTAGGGTTTGAATTCTTGGCCGGGACCTGTGGCCATGAAGACGCCGGCGTTCGTGCCAATGGCCATGCGGTACGGATTACGTGCTTCTAAGGCCATGGCCTGCAGGGGGCCGCCCTTAAAGTTGTCTAGAAAAACCGTCCAGCTTGTACCACCATCTTTTGAAACCAGAATCTTGCTCAGGCTGCGGGCGTAGAGCGTCTGGGGGTTTTGAGGGTCCACTTCGAGTTGAGTAATTTCGTTAGCACCGGGCTCATAGATTCTGACCGCTGTGGTTGCTGCCTTGAGCGGCGTGATTGTGACCGTATCGACCCCGGCGCTGTAGAGCGTCTTATTAAGATACGGGATGGTACGGAAGAGGATACCCGTGGCCATCGTCTCCGGGAGTTGACGGGTAAATTGTTCGGATTCCTTCTGCCATGTCTCCCCATCGGGGGAGCTGTAGCAGCGGATGAACTTGCCTTCGCGCTCAAGGCGAATCCACCTGTTCCGGCCATCGAAACGGTGTTGGGTCATGCGGGTGCCGCCCAAATCAGTGTGGTCCTTTGACCCCATCAGCCTGTATCCCGCGGTGTCATAGATCCCTGCCACCGGCCAGCGTTCGTCCACCACGTCCATCACACACAAACCGATCCACGAGTTGTTGTTGATCTTGTTCAAGGCACTGGCCCGGGGGTTGTCCTTGAGCCGCGCGGTTATTTGAAAATCGCCTTTGATCTTCTTATACGAGAAACAGCGGCCCTCGCCGATGTAGCTATAGCTATCGTTCTGGTGGACCAACCCCATAGGCAGGCCCTTTTCACCCAGAGTCTCTGAGGTCAATGGGCTGTTCTCAATGTTACTGGCATCGATGTCCAACAGGTTCGAATCAAAGGTGTTGCCTTCGCTGTCCGTGGCTCGTGCCCAGAGTTGATTGTCGCCTGCCGGGAGAAGCGTGTTCAGGGCGTATGGCTCAGCGAAGCATTTCTTGCCCTGAGGAAAAGCCATGAGCTCTGCAAGGTGTATGGAGGCGTTGGCTGAGTTCGTGATGTGGTTGAGGCGGATATACCGGGCCTTGGTGGCGTTGAAATTGTGGCGGTTGCCTTGAGAGCCCTCGGGTATTTTCGATTCGCGGGTGGCGACCGTCGTCCATGTGGATTTGTCGGCGGAGAGTTCAACCACGTAGTTGTAGTAACGCGCACCGTCCACATAAAAGCGGGTGAAGACTTTTCCCAAGGCCTGGGTTTTGCCCAGGTCAAAGAGTATCCAATTGCGTTTCTGGCCTGACATAAAAAATGTCGTGCCCAACTGGTTGTCACAGCTCTGCCAGCCGGCGGTACCGTTTTCGATTGGACCGCTGTGACTGACGGTGCTGCCCATGGCCACATTGTTCTGGACGAGCAATCGATGTTCAATCGATTCGCCGAGGCGTTGGTCGGCCCTGAAGTACTCGACCTTGGCGATGGGCAATTGCTTGTTTGTGAATGTGGCCCTTAATGTATAGCGGTCGTCTTGAAGGGTGTCAGCAATTTGCAGCCTCGGGCTTTTGGTCTTGCGGCTAAACAGATCACGGTGGTCGACTTGGCGGTATGCCATGTCGGGCCCGGCCCAGAACAGTTTGAGCTCCCGATACCGGCTATTGGCCCCTTTGAAATAGCGGAGCTTGAGCAGGTGATGCCCCGCGCTGAAGAACTGCCCGCGGGCACGGTTGCTAGTGGAGTGCAGGCCATTGTTATCGATGATGAGTTTGCCGCCCACGGATAATTGGCTGCCGTCACAACTTTTGAGGTCAAAATAATACAGCCCCGATTTCTTAACCCGAATCAAACCCTCGTAGGTAACACTGAAATTCTTGGTGGCGGCGAGGTGGATGTCGAAGGCATTTACCCTGCCTTGCTTGTCAGCCGTGAGCTCACCGCTGGACGGTAGGTTGTCCAGCTTGTGTTTGAACTCGAAATACGTGTAGTGGAGGCCGCTTAGTAATTGCGCTGTGTCGACGGCGGCTACGGTGTTCTCGACGGGTGCCGTATCGAGCTTGGCAGTTTTAGAAATACGTTGGCCATAGATATCGGTGATGGTGAGTTTCAGACTCTTAGCACTAGGCCCGCCATCGAGTAGTGCAATTCGCTTGAAAGGGGTGTTCCGGCTTAGCGTGCTAAGGATCTTGCCTTGGCCGTTCTCACCGGAATAGACCGCGACGGTGTAGTTAAGCTGAGGCGCGGCGCTGCTCGGGATCTCCCAGCGTAATAGGCATTGATTGCCCTGGGCGACACTTTCCAATATCTCGACCTGGGGCTGGTCGAGAACCGGTAGCCCCGGCTGGGTGACAGTGATGGTCTTACTACTGCCGGGCTCGACATTGTGGGTGTCTTCTGGGTTCTTGGAATGCATGAACTCGGCCACGCGTTTGTCGGCGCTGAGTTCAGCCAGCCACGTATGTGTGGCGTCGGCCTTAACGGTCATGGTGTTGCTGCGGCCCCACTTGCCCGCGTACCTGTGGTAACCGTTACGCCTGGCGAGAAAGCGGCGGGATTTCTTTTCTGAAAGCAGCTCGAAAAAGCCCACATTCCCACCGATGCCCGTGGCAACACAGGGGATTTTGAACACGCCGAGTAAACGCCATTTCTGGGTGCCTAAATCTTTGCACCACCATCCGATAAAACTGTGGTCAGCGTTCGTGGCGATCGGGCGCCAAACCCTAAGGAGCATGCGGTACCAGGTGTCCTTTTGTATCCACGGCAGACGGTCGCCGGCGATGCCGCCGCACATACCTTCGCCGCCGTATTGGTGGGCGTACATGGTGGGGTCGGTGTAGATGGCCTTAGCGATCTTGCCGTCGTAGTCGCGATGATTCCAGAAGGACCAGATTAATGCGGGATGATAATTCTTCTCGGTTTTTCCAGGACCTGAAGGGAGGCCGCCATAGTACGTGCCACCCTTGGGATAGAGGCTGCCGTTCCAAAACGCGAAGTAGGTGCCGGGGGGCCACTCTTTCCATTTGAACTCAACGCTGTATAGATCGCTGCCTTTCGGTACTATTTCTTCGTACCAACCACTGGCCTCAGCACTGCCGCTGAAGGCCCAAGAGCACAGGGCAAGGCCGGCAAAGAGCCCAAGAGCGGAGGGTTTCATAGATGTGGGGGTAACAGGGGTGATCTAATCAATAAACGGTTTATCGGCTCACAACGCAAAGAATGCATGACATTAGTCGTATTAAAATCAGGTCATATCTCCCCTCATAGCCGGCAACCCTTTCGCTATAAGTTATGTAGAATACCTGTCAGGAAGACTTGATAAAGTGTGTCATTGCATGCTGTTATGGCTTGCCTTACTTTATAATATTTATGGTAATAACCATTATACACAAAAAATGAAGGCTTTATTCCCTATCCTCTCTGGTTTTGTCCTCTCCTTGCTCGCAGCGGAAGCTCACGAGTTCGATTATGCCGCAGACCCGTTCCGCCAATTGGGCACCACGCTGCCGACCCCCAGTGAAACACGACTGGCATCCGGAGCACCGGGACCGGCATACTGGCAGCAACGTGCGGATTACCACATCAAGATCACACTGGATGATGACAGGCAACACCTCACCGGCTCCGAGGTGATCACCTACCACAATCACTCACCCCACATCTTGTCCTACCTTTGGCTGCAACTTGACCAGAACCGATTTAAACCGGATTCCGGAGAACTGCTCACAAAGGAAGCGCCTGGCTTGACCGGCAGCAGTTTCCATAACCTGCGCTCACAACTCTCACGAAACTCCTTTGACGGTGGCTACAAGATCACCAAGGTCGCAGATAAAAAGGGCAAGGGACTATCGCATGCAATCATCGGAACGATGATGCGCATTGACCTGCCACAAGCACTGCAACCCGGCAAACACATTGAGCTGAACATTGACTGGACCCACAATATTATTGATGCCGACCTCAATCGTGCAAGGGGAGGGCATGAATATTTCAAGGAAGATAAGAACTATATCTACGAGATTGCTCAGTGGTTTCCACGCATGGTCGCCTACACCGACTATACAGGATGGCAGAACAAGCAGTTCCTGGGACGAGGAGAATTTACTCTGGAATTTGGTGACTACCGGGTGGAGATCACCGCCCCCGCTGATCATATTGTCGCCGCAACCGGCGAGTTGCAGAACAGCAACGAAGTTCTTACTGAACAACAGCGCAAACGCCTTGATGAGGGGAAACAGTCCGGAAAGCTGACCTTTATCGTCACACCTGAAGAAGCAAAGGCGGCAGAAGATGCAGAAGAAAAACCCGAGGACAGCAAAACCTGGATATTTAGTGCGAAGAACGTGCGTGACTTTGCCTGGGCCTCCTCAAGGAAATTTATCTGGGATGCAAAATATCATGAGTTCTCTCCCGGGAAACGCGCATGGGCAATGTCATTCTATCCCAACGAGGCTGAACCGCTGTGGAGCAAATATTCCACTGCTGCAGTTGCGCACACCCTTGATGTCTTTTCAAAGTTCACCTTTGACTACCCCTATCCCGTGGCTATCAGCGTTAACGGACCGGTAGGCGGGATGGAATACCCCATGATCTGCTTTAACGGGCCACGACCGGAAAAGGATGGCACTTACTCGGAAGGCACAAAACATGCACTGATCGGGGTGGTTATCCACGAAGTCGGGCACAACTGGTTCCCGATGATCGTCAACTCCGACGAACGTCAATGGACCTGGATGGACGAGGGGCTAAATACCTTTGTCGAGTTTCTAGCAGAAATGGAGTGGCAGGAGAAGTGGCCAGGGTCAAGGGGCAAGCCGAAAGGCATAACAGGCTACATGGCAGGAAGCCACCAGCGCCCGATCATGACCAACTCGGAAGCCATCCACCAGTTTGGCAACAATGCCTACGCAAAGCCTGCAGCCGCACTCAACGTGTTACGCGAGACCGTCATGGGCCGTGAAGTCTTTGACTTTGCCTTCAAGGAATACAGCAGACGCTGGATGTTCAAGCGCCCGGAACCTGCCGACTTTTTCCGTAGTATGGAAGACGCCTCTGGCATTGACCTGGACTGGTTCTGGCGCGGATGGTTCTACACCACAAAACATGTTGATGTCGCGATGAAAGCGCTGCGACTGTATGAAATAGACACCCGTGACCCTGATATCGAGAAACCCCTGCAGAGGGAAAAACGGGATGAGATTGCAAGTAAAGACCTGACCGACCGGCGAAATTCCTCCGCGCCAAAAGCAACTGAGCGTGACCGTAGCCTGCTCGACTTTTATAACAAGTTTGACAAGCTTGACGTCACTGAAAAGGATCGCTCGGGTTACAGGAAATTCCTTGATGGTCTCGATGATGAGGACAAAAAACTGCTCGCATTACGCCGCAAGTTCTATGTTATCGAACTGGAAAACACCGGGGGCCTGGTTACCCCCCTTGTCATTGCAATCACCTACGCCGGCGGAACCACCGAGACCTTGCGCATCCCTGCCGAGATATGGAGGAGGAATACCACAAGTGTGCGTAAAATGATTATCGCGCGCAAGGAGATCACCGGTATCGAGTTCGACCCACTGCAGGAAACCGCCGACGCCAACAGGGATAACAACTATTGGCCGCCACGCGCCATAAAATCGCGTTTCCAGCTACACAAAAGCAAAAAGGGAGGCAACCCGATGAGGGACGCGGAAAATGAAAAGAAACGCCTACGTAAAGAGCAGGAGAAAAAGAAGAACGCTGAGAAGCCCAAGGACCAAGATGCCAAGGAATAATAATGCCTGGATAGTATCCGGAATCATGGCCGGTTTGCTGGCCGCCTCCAGTATCTCTCGGGCTCATCCGGTTCACGCCACTTTCTCCGAAGCGGCATGGAACCCGATTACAAAGTCCATTGAAGTGGCACTGAGAATCCGTTCCGTGGACCTTGAAAAAACACTCTCCAAAGGACGCGCCAAAGCCGTTGACCTGAAAAAAAGCCAGGATGTTGATTCCCTCATCCGTGCATACCTTGAAGGAAATTTCACCCTTACCCTCCCTGACAAAAAAATCCTCAAGCCGAAATGGTCTGACAAGGAAGTCGGGCTGATCAACACCTGGCTCTACTTCGAGTTCCCTCTGGAGAAAGGCCAGTTGCCGGCCAATTGCTCCATGAGCAACACGGTGTTTTTCAATGACTTCAAGGGACAGAAGAACGTCACTGAATTTCGTGTAGAATCCTCACGGAAAATCCTCACATTTACCAGCGACCAGAAAACACAACCACTCGGCGGATAGCTGGCGGGCATAATGCCACCGAGCATTATCCCGGAGTTTTCTCATCAAGGAAACTGGTCCTGCAAAGCTCTGCATACAGGCCATCACGGGCAAGCAATTGCTCGTGAGTGCCGCTCTCAATCACCTGACCATCACGCAGTGTATAGATGCAGTCTGCCCCCCGCACAGTACTCAGGCGATGAGCAATCACAAAACTGGTTCGATTCTCCATAAGTCGCTCAAGGGCTTCCTGGATGACCCGCTCCGTCTCGGTATCCACACTGGCTGTTGCTTCATCCAGCAACAGGATGGGCGGGTTGCGCAATAACGCCCTGGCAATACTGACCCGCTGCTTTTCTCCCACGCTCAATTTAACACCTCGCTCACCAACCCTGGTGTCCAGACCATCATGCAGTTTACTCACAAAGGAATCGGCATTGGCAACCTCCAGCACCTGCCATAACTCTTCCTCCGAAGCGTCCCGCTTGGCAATCAGGAGGTTCTCACGAACCGTGCCGTTGAAAAGAAAACTCTCCTGCGTCACATAGCCGATCACCCCACGCAACGAGGCCTTATCAAGCTGATTAATCTCATGGTCATCAATGAAAATATGACCGGTATCGTATTCATAAAATCGGGTTAACAAATTAATGACAGTGGATTTCCCAGCCCCCGTGGGGCCAACCAGGGCAATCGTCTGTCCAGGGCGCGCCTCAAACTCGACACCACTGAGCGTGGCAGCCCCTTCACCATAGGTAAAGCCCACATCGCAATAACGCACATGCCCGCGGACGGGCAATGGCAGTTGCTTGCCATCCTCAAGGCCAGGTTCATCCTCGGCATCCAGGATCTCAAATACCCGCTCACCGGCAGCTCGCCCTGACTGCAGCATCTGATTGAGCTGGTGCAGTTTTCCCACCGGTTCATAAAACAGGGTAAGGTATAGCAGAAAGGCAGTAATCTCCCCGGAAGTCATCTGGTTATCGATCACAAACTTACCACCAAACCCCATAACCAGGATGAACCCCACGCCGCCAACAAAACTCATCGAAGGGTTATATATTGCCCAGGCAAACATCGTTCGCAATGTAGCCTGGCGCACCTTGTCACTCGCCGCATTGAAACGCTCATGCTCTTCATGCTCCATGGTATAGGCCTTGATCTGCCTGATCCCGGCAACATTGTCATGAAGCAGGGCATTCATTTCCGAGGTAGCCCTGCGTACCGCCCGGTAACGGTCACGCGTGCTGGTGTAAATGAGGGCACCAATTAATAATACCGGGATCGGGAGAAGCGCGATCGCTGCAAGGACCGGATTGAGAACGAACATCACGATGCCCACCGCCAGGATCTGTAACAAGGCAACCCCACCCTGCTCTATACCATCAATCAACACCCGCTCCATGGCCGTGACATCCTCAGCAACCCTGGTCATTATATCGCCCGTTGGTCGGTTATCGAACCAGTTCAAGGGCAATCGCTGCAGCTTGGCATACAGGTCGCTGCGAATATCAAAAATCACTTTCTGCTCAAAGGTATTGTTGAGCATAATGCGCATCGAGTTGAGGAAATCGCGACCAAAGTAGGCGCCGAGGGCCACACAAACCCAACCCAGCAATGCCCCTCCATCCTTCGAGGGAGCTACCTCATCCAGGATGATTCGGGCTACATTCGGGAAAACGATTGCCAGAAGCGTACCCACCACCGCGCAAAGCAACTGCAGGAAAGCAAGCTTGGGATAACGCTTAAGATAGGAAAAAACGCGCAGTATGGTCTTCATGAGGTTTTCCTTTTATATAAACGGAAAAGGCTAGATAAAGCCCAGAGAAGGAGTTCCCGCAAGCAACCTTACGCAAAGAAAGCACTGGCATCACGCCAACTTCTGTTCAGATTTGTTTAAAGTGAACAAACTCGCACTGTTTGCCCGTCCAGGGGAAAGTTTCCTGCGCGCTCCCTCAGGAGCAGTGCGATTCACTGTTTTTGCTTTTACGCTTTATTGCCTTGGCTTCCTGCTACTGGCGGAAAAACCATGGATCACCGCGATTGAAGAAGCACAGGTGGCCGCAACCGGTGCAAAGCCCCTGCTAGACCATTATGTCGCCCGTGGTTTGTGGATTGGCTTCGCGGGAAGCGCATTCGTAGGCATTCTCCTGATATTCACATGGAAGCGCTGGTGCGCAACCATCCGTCCCTACGACCGCAAGAGCAACCCTCCTGTCGAGAACATGACCCTGCCATTGTTCCTGGGTTTACTTGCGACCATAACCATCCTCGGAGGATTTGTTCGCTGGAACCTCGCCACCCGCAGCCTCTGGTGGGATGAATTATGGTCAATCAAGTTTGCCTCTCTGGGCTACCTGAAGGAAAAAAGTGATTCCTCCGGAGAATTCCGTTTTCTAAAACGTGACTGGGATCACACATTCTGGAACTACAGAAAACCCACCAATCATCCCCCGGTCTCAACCCTCTCGAGAATCTCACAGTCGATTTGGAGAAAGTTCACCGGTTCCCAGGATCACCGGTTCAATGCCCTTGCCGTTCGTATTCCCACATTTGCTGCAGGCCTCGCATCGATTCTTGCAATCGGTCTCCTGGTCAGGCGCTGGGGATTCAGTTCAGGAGCAATCGCGGCATCCTTGTTCCTGGCACTGCACCCATGGCACATCCGCTACGGGACTGAAGCCAGAGCTTATAGTCTGGCCGTGCTGTGGGTAATACTGGGATGCCTCTGGTTATCCTGCGCAATGGCTGACAAGCATTGCCGCTGGCGCTACTGGCTGCTGTTTTCCTTCAACCAGTTAATGCTTACCTGGAGCCTGCCCAACGGATTCCTGTACGCAGCAGCATTTGCCGTTGCAGGAATCATTGTCATTTGTCGGCAATGGAACAACCCCCATGAAAAAGCAACGGCCATCAGTCGCCTGCTGGCCGTAAACTTCATGGCCGCCATGGTATTCCTGCCACTCTTCATGCCAAACTTTCTGCAGATGCTCGACTGGGCACCTATCAACGATCACGCCATGCTCACGTGGTCCTCGCTGAAGAATGCCATATGCCAAATGGCCTTCGGGATGGATATATCAAGCGGCACCGGCATTGAATCCAAAGGCATTCACTCACTCTCACTGGAACTGCAGTCCTCACCCTGGTTGACCTGGCCGACAATATCACTGCTACTCAGCGCTTCACTATTTGGGGTAATGCGGCTTGGTAATAACCGCCCCGGAGCCACGATAATGCTGGCAGCGCTGGTTCTTGCCGCAATATCATCCCTGTTGATCACAAAAATAGCCGGCCAGCATTTCTATCATCGTTACATCATTTATACCCTGGCTCCACTGTCCATCTGGTTCGGAATAGGCCTTGCTGGAATCAGCCGGGCAATCACCTCCCGGGCAGCATACTCAACCCTCATCGCAATAAGCCTCCTGGGGATTTACCTCTACACAACGCGTGAACCGCGCAAAATGCTCAACTCTCGTCCATACGCCCCTTTTGCTAACATCGCCACCCACCTTGAAAGCCGGGAAAAAAACTCCACTACCCCTATCCATGTCATCGGCTATGGCCTCGGTGGGCGCATGATGCAGGTTTATTATCATAAAACGCGATTCGCAAAGAATCTGGCTGATTTAGAGAAAGAAATTGCCACGGCAAAGCAACAAGGCCGCCAACCGGTTGTGGTCCTCGGTTACCGTGATCTTAACCGTCAGGCTCCGGAATACCGTGATGGTTTTGCCATACTTGATCAACCCGGGGCATTCCATGAATCTCGCTCATTTGTGGGTATTGACAGCCTGTTTTACTTTCGCATCCTGGAAGCTGTCTCTCCAAAGTATGGCGGCTCGCCACAACTAAAGAACAACCCTTAGGATAGAACCGGGTGTGAAATAAGGCTGTCTGCCTCCTGTCTCACGGCAATACAGATTATGTGCCGACACCTGTAAGGTAATCACTCCACTCAGAAGGCAATGACGCCTGCTCAATGGAACTGGCCATCCTGCCCTCGGAATCCGGATCAAACACCATTGAGGTTCCGTAAACCATCACCACGTCCTGCGCACTTGCAGAGCGCATGGCATGGGACACGCCAGCAGGAATCACCACGCCGAAACCCTTGCCTCCCCCATGGTCATCACCATCAACATGAAAATGCATCACTGCACGCGGCATGCCGGCACGCTCATCAATCAGGATTAACTCAACAAGCCCGCGAACAAAAAACATCACATCCCATTGTTCCCGATCATATGGCCTGATTGACATATCATCCTTCTCCTCCACGTACAATTTATGGAACCATTCTTCGGGATCAGTTCCCTCCGGTATGTAGGGTGGGTGAACATGAAATCCCTTGGCCGTGCCACCAAACATACACGCCGATGCCCACTGGACCGGCTTCAACCCAAGGCCGGAAAGAGGTTCCTCATCCACCCTTGCCAGTTCACTGAAAAAACCACGATTGCTCTGCGAGTGGACTGATCGGGGAAAAACCAACACCCCCGGGATATCCTCGTTGCCGGCAACCTCCTCCGCCACCAGCGGCTTGAGGCCGTAATCACGCTGCTCAAGTGCATCTCGGGCGCTTGCACGAAGGCCACGCCAGCGTTCTGGGTCTGGTATAGGCATATGAAAGAATCCCGATGCTAGGTCGCACCAGCCATTAACGCAAATATGAAATTTTAACCTGGTTTCAAAAATCCCAGCCTGCGGGCAAGAACCCTCCTAAACAGCCATCGCCTGCACCGTTGCCAAAAAATCCTGAACAAGGATTCTCGCACCTGGGGAAGATACCTGTGCATCTTCTTGATCATCCACTCAGGATGACTTTGCCGCAGGTAAGCAAACAAATCCTGACGGATTGAACGGGAAATTGCCTCCCATGAAGACGTAGATCCCATTGCCGGCATGTTCGCATGCAGGTCCTCAGCAGTCTTAGGCGCACGAATTAACAGATAGGCCTCTTCGAGTATTTTGATCATTGCCCCATGCTCATGCTTTCTGGCCAATCTCAAGGTATCCCCCAAATAGCAGAATCTCCACGACTCATATGCGTATTCCTTGATCCGCTCCGGTTCGTAGTCACCGGAAAAGGAAGAGCATTTATCAAGCCTACCTAGCACATCAAAGGAAATTTGTGTTCTTATACACTTCTCACATCCTCCACAATTTAATTCTCCCTCCAGCTCCCAGCATACCCTCAAATGCTCTAATGCAAGGTCCCAGTGCGCAATAGCCTCGCATTTCTGGGCACGGTCGGCACAGGCACCGTCATGCACGATCTCCAACTCGTTTGTGGACCACATCGGATCGACATAGGGATGGGTCACATCTGGCTTCAACTGCGCATAGTCAAGGGTAGCCGGCAAATAAATCTTGCCCAGAACACCGCTCAATAAATGCGCGCTCGCAACCAGAACCGGTATGCCATAAAAGCCCCACCATGCCAACTGGTCACCAAAATAGCGGATATCAGTGGACACCTCAATGACCTCCATGCCTAGAGCTTCAGCCACCCGATAAACACCTGATAATGACACTTTACGACTCTTTTCCTTGTGCAGCGGAACATCAAACCCATGGATGAAAATAAGGTGGGTAATCACATCCTTATGCCTCATCAGGCTGTAGAAGGAATCCACTCCTCCGGAAAAAAAACATCCTACCCCTGCCGCTTTTTCGCTTTTCCCCTGATGAAGGCTTCCCTGATCGCAGGAAAGGCCCACCGCAGATGCCTCAGGATGCCAAGCATCAATAATTCTGCTGATCTCATTAGCAGATCCTATAAAGCCGGGGGAAAGGGGAAGTTCACTGTGCAGGTCGTATTTCTCGCTCATTGCTAGAAGCAGCAATCCGGAAAAAAGACAATTTCCAGGAAACAATGGCGCTCTCAGATTTTTCCCAGAGGCAACAAAAGTAACGTCGGAAAGGAACATTCCATCCACCTTTAAACGTCCCTTGCAGCAAAGTTCCCCATCCTGCATACGGGCGCCCTCAGAAGCAATGGACCACTCCCCTTTCATCGCTCTCCTCTCCTGCGTAGACCAGGAATCACATGTCTCAAACTGCGCATCCAGCGCTCCCGTAATATGCTACGAAACAACCACCTCCGGCAGCGATCCCAAAAAACCAGGAACAGGAGTTCACGCATTTGTGGAAGAGTCTGACGTGTCTTCTTGATCAGCCACTCAGGATCATTCTCACGGATATAGGCAAAGAGATTCGGACGGACCGAACGGGAAACCGCACCCCACGAATCAGTCCCGTCGATCTCACTGAAATGTAAATGCAACTCCTCCGCAGTTTTGCGCCCACGAATTAAAGCATAAACTTCTTCCAGCATAGCAACAAGCTCCCCATTGTCGTATTTTCTGGCTAACATCAAAGCCTCCTCTAAATAACCCAAACGTACAAAATCATATGTAAAGGTTGTGAGGAGCTCTTGTTGATACGGACTCGAAAAAACAGAGCATTTGTCGAGTTTTCCTACAAGATCAAAAGCCATCGCCGTTCTTGTGCATTTCTCACACACTCCACAGTTTAACTCTCCTTCCAATTCCCAACAGACCCGCAAATGCTGCAATGCGAGATCCCATTCGGCAATCGCCTCACACTTCTGAGCACGGTCGGCACAAGCGCCATCATGAACGATCTGCAACTCGCCGGTCGACCACATCGGGTCGACATAGGGATGACTGTAATAGGGCTCTAATTGAGAATAAGTTCGAGAGGCTGGTAAATACACTTTTCCCAATACACCGCTCAAAAGGTGGGAACTAGCCATCAAAACAGGGATGCCATAATAGCCCCAAAATGCCAGTTGATCACCAAGATAGCGGATGTCAGTGGACACCTCAATCACCTCCATACCAAGGGCTTCAGCAACCCTGTAGACACCGACCAATGCCACTTCCCGGTTCTCCTTTTTGTGCAGGGGAATGTCAAATCCATGAATAAAAATAAGATGAGTGATCTCATCTTTATGCCTCATGAGGCTGTAGAAAGAATCCACACCGCCGGAGAAAAAACATCCCACGCCAGAAGCTTTCTTTATTTCCCCTTGGGCAGGACTGCCCTGAGAACTGGAAAGCTGCACTGCTGAAGCCTCCGGATACCAGGTATCTATAATTTTGCTGATCTCATCAACCGACTCTATAAACCCCGGAGAAAGTGGCAATTCACTGTGCAGGTTGCATTTCTGGCTCATTGCGAGAAGCAGCAATCCGGAAAAAAGACAATCACCCGGAAACAATGGTGCTCTCAGGTCATTGCCGGAGGCAACAAAGGCAACGTCGGCCAGGAACATTCCATCCACCCTTACCCGCCCCGCGCAGCCAAGTTCTCCATCCTGTATGCGGACACCATCAGAAGAAATGGACCACTCCCCTTTCATCGCTCTCTTCGCCTTCGTAGGCCCGGGATCACATGCCTCAAACTGCGCATCAAGCGCTTCTTTAATACCCTGCCAAGAAGCCATTTCCGTTCCTTTTCCCAGAAAACCTCAAATAGGCCACTCTTATGATCAGGCAACATCTTGCTGTATTCCTTGATTACCCATTCAGGGTTATCCTTCACGGCATCATCAAAAACCCGATCACGGATGCGCCGCACTACCTTGTCGGAACCGATATCCTTGAATAACCCCTCCTTCCATTGCCGCACATCATGGAGAAGACGCTTACCATGATACTCGGCCAGACATTTTGAAACAGCGGCGGCCAACTCATGGTCTTCCTTTGCCTCTGCCTCTTCACGGGTCTCAATCAGGAATGCCTCAACCAGAGGATGATCAAGCTCGAGATTTGCCAGTGCACCGAGATCAAGTTCACACTCGAAAGTCGAACAACGATCGGTGATTCCCAGGGCACGCAGGTTGGCAAGTGTGCGGATGCACTTCTCACAGCGACCACAATTGTATTTCCCGTCAATATTCTCCCAACAAACCCGCAAATGCCTTAATGCGACATCCGGCAACTCCCTCATCTTGTCAATACGGCGCGTCTCTAAACCCTCATGAACGATGTCAATAGCCTCACTGCTCCATTTCGGGTCCAGCATAGGATGAGTTCCAAATCCGCCCAAATGCGAAAGGGTCATAGTTGCAGGAATCAACACACGATTGAGATCACCTCCAAAAACATAAGCCACGGCAGCCATGGCTGCGCCACAGTAATGACTGCCCCAATGACAGAAACGGTCCGAAAAATCACGAACATCCGTCTCTACCTCTATCAGGTTAATCTCCATGACATCCGTCGCTTTGCTCACGTGAGCAGAAACTTCCCTTCGCAGCTCCACGTTACTCAATGGAATATCAAATCCATGCACAAACACGGCATGCTCAATAACATCGCGATGTCTATGCAGAGTATGAAAGGAATCCACTCCCCCGGAGAAGAACGTTGCCGTTTGGCCATCACTAACTTTGCCGGCCGGGGCAATCATCGGATTGGCCTGCACCTCAATCACAGAGAGCTCCTCATTCCAGGCTGATAGCATTTCCTGAATGTCCTGTAATGACGATAACAGGCACATGCTGACCGGAAAATTTACCTTCATTGGAAGGCCGGTTGCCATTGCGATCGGCAATCCCAATATCACAGCCGCATGTGCCACCCACTCAGGGCGAGGATTCCCAGGCCATCGAGGCACAGTAATATGCACTGTCTCAGCCCTGCCCCTTAATTCAAAAACCAAAGATACGGAAAATCCCTCACCCTGGCGGACAATCTCAGGTTGGTCTATGCTGAGCAGTTGATCGTTGTGCACTTCGTAACTAAACTGGAATGATGTCTACAAAAACGCCAATGCTTTATTAAGGTTACACCAAATTGAAAACCTTTACTCTCACTAATTAAATCCTCATTGTGTCAGGCAAAGACCAAACCCGCCGCATTCTTGTTCTGGGCGGAACCACGCACAACAATCTGGGAGACCTTGCCATGCAGGCAGGCATCGTCGACTGGATACACTCAAGCTTTCCCGGACTGGCCGTTGACTTTCTTTCCAGCAATCCCGAGAAAAGCATCGCGCACATTAACGCAGAACGACACCTGCCCTC
>JAAESJ010000009.1 GCA_024229495.1 Verrucomicrobiaceae bacterium
CTTGGAGCGCTGGGCGTAGCTTTTCCACAGTTTCTGCGCCGGGTCATTCCTGTTGGTGCTGGTTGCTGCCCAGCCATTATCACAGATGTAGATGATGAGCGTGTTTTCCCGGATCTTTTTCTCTTCCAGGTAGCCGAGGAGATCGCCGCAGGTTGTGTCAAACCACTCGCACATCGCATAGTATTTGGCCACATCAGCGGAGCGTCCGGCAACGGTGTATTTCTTCAGGAGGTGCGATGGGGGATTGTGAGGGGTATGTGGAAGGAATGGAGCATACCAGGTGAGGAAAGGTTGCTGTTTTTTAATGGCCATTGCGATGAAATCCTTGATTGGCTGCATGGATTTGCGGCCGATCGAGAGCCCTTGGTCTCCATGTCGTCCTCCCCGGCCCGGGTCGCCGTGTGTCATGCCGTGGGTGAAGCCGCCATCCCGCCATGAACCCTCCCACCATTTGCCGGATTGGTGAGCCAGGTAGCCGTTAGTTGTCAGCATCCTGACGAAGCTTGGATGGGTGTGGAATTGTTCGCGCATTGGCACGTCCAGCTCGGCTCGCTTATTCCTTCCGTCGACATCGTTTCCCGTGATGCCGTGCATGAAGGGGTAGCGTCCGGTCAGCATTGAGGCCAGAGAAGGGCGGCAAAGGGGTGCTGCCACATAACCACGCTCAAAAACCAGGCTTTGATCGGCCAATGCATCAAGGGTTGGCGTCTTGATTTCCGAGTGGCCCATGAAGCCATAATCCGTCCAGGCCTGATCATCGCTCAAGATAAAGACGATGTTCGGGGGCGTCTTTGCCTTCGACTCGAGGGTGGTCAGCAACCCTGCAAGCAGGGCGAGGGCAAGGCAGCGGGTATTCATGCCATCATTTTGAGTCGTCCAGAGCAATGGCTTTCCATACCCGGACATTATCGTAGAGGATGACCCCGCCACCGCGGGTGGGAAGATTGACCTGGTCCCGGTGAATGCCGACGCGTGGGTGGCGGGCTTTCAGGACGGGGGCACCGGAGAGTTGCGCGGCCATTTGATCCCCGAGGATTTCTAGCATCATCCAGTGCCAAATGTCCGGCTTGAGGTTGAACTCACTTGTGGCCAGCGTCTTGTCGGTATCACCTTTCAGCTTGGCGTTCCTGTCCTTTTGCAGGGTAAGGCCCTTGCGGGTGCTGACAGTGAACCGGCATACATGCCCTGTCCCGGTCTTGAACGAACCGTCGTTGAATCCGAAATGGGCGCCCGACAGGCCGTTAGTCAGCTTGAAGCGGAAGAGCATGATGCAGTCATCTGTTTTAACCATTAGTCGGCTGCTGGGCGTGCGACCGCTGTGACTCTTGTTTCCCCTGCCAATTTGTTCTTGCTGGTATTCCTCGGTTGATGGCTCGCCGCGGAGAGAGCCGTCAACGATTTTCCAGCGGGTGCCATGCAAGGGCTTCCACTCAGATCCAATCTTTGCCCCGCCAAAATCATCCTTGAAGATCAGCGCGCCCTGCCGGCTAATCACGGGGGTGAGATCAGGCCTAGCCTCTTCAGCGCCAAGAATGTCGCAAACAAGAGTCAGCAGCAAGCATGATAAAAGCCGTAGCGACACCCGGTTATTCTGTAATGGGTGCTCCTTTTTCATTTTTGGCCCGGTAGATGAATGAATCGGAACTGAGGAGAGAAGTCAACAGCGCCTTCATGCTGCCGTCACTCTCAACGTATGCTTTATGGGCCTCCTGCAGGGTTTTTGCGTCGCCAAGCGTCTCGTTGCGCCCCAGGAAAAAGCGAAACACGTAGCGCACGAAGACCTGCTCGCAATGGGTGGAGTTGGCCAGGCGCTCGATCAACTCGAAAGGCCCATTTACTTCTCCATCGATGCCGGGCACACCGGTATTGACGATCTTTCCGGTGGCATCAACCGGCTTGTCCAGCTCGTCAAAGCGAAAGCGGCCATAGTGGTCGTATAACTCGAAAGGCAGTCCCAGTGGGTTCATTTTGCTGTGGCACTTGTAGCATTCGTCAACGCGTGTGACGTGCATGCGCTCGCGCAGGGTCATCGTTTTGTCATCAGGAAGCTTGGCATCCACGGTGATCGGGATGTCCGGAATATTTCCCCCCAGAAGCTTGTAGCGGATCCAGTGACCCCTTCGAATCGGGTCGTTGTCGAAATTTCCGGAGTGGGCTACCAGCCAGGCCGGGTGGGTAAGCACTCCCATGCGTTGATCTTTGGGGAAGCGAAACGGCTTAGGGGTCGGCTTCCAGTCCGGGGGAAGGTTATAGGCGAGCGGGTTACCATGATCCCTGTGACTGTTGACGTAGACCAAATACTCACGCGTTGTCAGCAGGGTTTTGAGGACCTGTTTGTCCTTGTCCAGCGTGTGCATCACCAGGGCATTGAGATCGTAAACCAGGGCGGGCGCCCAGTGCTTGTGCCCCTTGACCTGATCCTTGAAGACATCCTCCGCTTTCTGGTAGTCGAAATACTCCTGGAAGAACTGCAGCAGTCGTTTTTTTGCGACGGGACGCTTCTCATCATCCAGCAGGCGCCGGGTCTCCGTTTGCAGGATTTGCCGTGGGGACAATTTCTCGTTCTCGAAGGCGCGCAGAATATGGGTCTCCGCGGGCAGGTCAGTCAGCGCGAAGGAGAGGAAGGTGGCTAATTCGCGCCGGGAAAGAGCTATCAGGCCGTTTTTATCGGTGCTGCCTGTTCCCTCGTAGCGGAACAGGGTTTCGGGTTGCAGGATGATCGCGGCATAGGCAGCCTGAAGGCCACGTGGAATCCCCAGATCGGCGTCTACCTTCTTGATCAGGGTCAGCAATGAACTCATCTCTTTTTCCGTGGGCGAACGGCGCAAGACATGGTGATAGTGCCGCTTGATTGCCTCCTGGTTGGCTTCATCGATGGTGCTGCCCTTCTCCCGCATTTGGACGATCATTTTCCGGGCGTTCTTGGCTTCTTTCTCGGAATGAGCAAGGGTCAGTTCCGTGACCTGTTCAGCCATCAGTGAGTTGAAGGGATATTTGCCCTTAAAATCGCGGAAATTACCGTGTGGTTTTTCCAGTGCAAATGGATTGGATACAATCCGTGCACCGCGAACCATGTTGGTGAGGGCTTGCGGACTGATGCGCCAGAGGCGGGCAGCCACATCAATTGTCCGTTTCTTTTCGGCGGGGGAAAAGAGCAGTTCGTGGGAAACCAGGTTGCCATAGCCTTCCTTGTCCTTTTTTTCTTCCACTTTCAGGCCGGCCTCATCGAGGGTGCGGGCAATCCATTCCTGCACGAACCGGGCTTCCGATCGGCTGGGAAACTTGTCCGCCCTGTCCGAGGGCATTTCGCCAAATTCAATGGCTTCAAGCATGCGGGACCAAAGCTCAGCTTCCTCGCGCTTTTCCATGCTCGCGGTGAGGTGATCCACCCGAAGCTTGCCTTTCTGTTTTCCAGGCCCATGGCAGGATACGCAGTAGTTTGTTAGGAAGGGCTGAACCCGTGCCTTGAAATCGTTGCCGAACGTTTCCGGCACACCTGCGGCGAAGGCGAGTAGAAAACAACCATGGCGAACAAGGGAAAGGATCATTTCTTCTTGTTTTGCTTGGCTTTTTTCTCGGCATCCAGCTGCGCCTGGAGTGCATCGGATATCTCGGTCCGGGTCTGGGTGACCCCTTGCCCCTGCCGCAATACGATACGCATCCCGATATGCGGGGTCTGGGTGCCGGTGAAAGCATTGCGAAAGGCCACGTGCAAATACTCCGGCGGACTGCACCAGGAACCACCCCGCGATATACGGAGGCGCGAACCTCTGGGGGCAGGCAGCGACTGGAAATTGGGATCGGGCCCCGCAGTCAACTGTTCGGAATAATAGGTGCAGCACAACTCGGCCAGGTTGCCCAGCATGTCATGGATGCCCCATGGATTGGGAAGGAACTGGCCCACGGGGGCAAATAATCGGCCATAGCCATCGTCCGCCTCGCGGTTGGCGTAGACGTAATGCACCAGTTCGCGGTCCTCATACAAGGTGCGGTCGGCGAAGTTACCATACTTGCCCAGGTCTTTGATGGCGCTTGGGTAGCCCGTCCGGGTGCCCGCCCGGCAGGCGTATTCCCACTCCGCCTCGGTTGGGTAGTCGTAGCTCCAGCCGGCGTAAGCCATGTCTTTCTCCGCCAAGTATTTTTGCCATTTTTCCATCTCGGGAGCCACCTTGTCCACGCTGCCGATGCTCGGGGGCAGAAACTTGGCGTAGCGGTTGCCCAGCTTCTGGCCGCCCGCATTGAATAGGTTTGCCTCGTCGCCCAAGGTCTCGAACTTGCCGATCCAGAACCCTTTGGTAATGGTAACCTC
>JAAESJ010000010.1 GCA_024229495.1 Verrucomicrobiaceae bacterium
AGGATGCATCAAAGAGATAAGGAAGATAACGGAATGGAAATGATGACATGGGAGGTGCTGGATGATTGGGGCTTCCTCAAGTGGGAGCAGTACCAGCCTAACTCACTGATCCTCAAGTCTGTTGCTGGCAGTTGGAAGGACGTGACTGAGGAAACATACGCCGAGCATCTAATCCCGGGTAACCCGTGGCAGTTGTACAAGACTGATATCTGCTACAGGAATGTGCTGGGGGTTTGGTACAAGTACACCCGTCAGCCGGTAGCGTTCGATGGGGGTGGGGTAGATGAGCAATAAAGCCTGCATCGACTGTGCACACCTTCGAGCAGCGGATTGGATCAAGCCTTATTGGTGGTGCATGGCTCAAGAAGAAGTAAGCAAGGATATAACCACTCCCCGGACCTGCGCCGAATGGGAGTACGAACCGGGGGCAGACCCAGAGGATTAAAATGGAACTATTTGTCAAATCAAGGAAGCCACGTGCGGGGCTTTGGGCAATCATTACCGTGATCGGCCTG
>JAAESJ010000011.1 GCA_024229495.1 Verrucomicrobiaceae bacterium
GCCTACATTGTGGAGGGCTTCCAACAGACCAGCCTGAAGTTGAAAGACGGTCGTGAGCTTTTCGGAATGATCCAGGAAGAGACTGCCCAGATCGTGGAAATCTATCTTCCAAACGGAAAACGCGTGGTGGTGCAGGCCGGGGAGATCGTAAAACGTTCCGACGCCAAGCACTCGGGCATGCCATCCAGCTTCGCCTATACCCTGAGTCCACAGGATGTTGCTGACCTTTCGGTCTGGATCATGACACTCGAATGATCAAGTTGCCCGTCACATTCACCGCACTTTGCTGCCTGTCCTTATTCCCGGACACGGCATGGGCACAGCAAATTGCGCCGAAAAAGCGGCCCAACATCCTGATGATTGTTGCCGACGACATGAACTGGGACACGCCGGGATGCTTTGGCGGTGCCGCGCCCGGCATCACGCCGAACATTGATCGTCTGGCCGGGCAGGGTATGCGCTTTAACCACGCCTATGTCAGCGTCTCGATCTGCACGCCATCGCGCAGCGTCATGCTAACCGGCCTGTATGCGCAAAACAACGGGGCGGAAGGCTTCCAGCGCATCAAGCCCGGAACACCAACGCTGCCGGCACTGCTTAATGAAGCCGGTTACCTTTGCGGCATCATTGGCAAGCCCTTGCGGCAGCAGGAGTTGTTGCGCTGGTCAGTGACTTACCGCTGGCAGGGAACGGGTGATGAAAACCGCTGGGGCCGCGACCCGGAAATTTTCCGGCGATTTGCCAAGAAGTTCTTCGCAATGGCGCGCAACTCACACCAGCCGTTTTTCCTCATGGCCAACTCCCATGATCCTCACAGTCCGTTTGGCGGCGGCAGGGCAACCAAGCCACCCAACGAGCGGGCACCCGCCACGCGGACTTTCAACGCCAACGAGGTGAAACTCCCGGCGTTCCTCCCGGATTTGCCGGGCGTCCGCAAGGAACTGGCTGCGTACTGCACCTCAGTGCGCCGCCTCGATGATATGGTTCGCGAGGTTCTCGCGGTGCTAAAACTGGCTGATTTTGAGGAGGACACCATCGTGATATTCCTCGCAGACCACGGTATGCCGTTTCCGGGAGCGAAATTCAACTGCTACGTCGACAGCATGCGCTCGCCGTTCATCGTCCGCTGGCCGGGCAAGGTAAAACCGGGATCAATCGATACCGGGCACATGGTAACAACCCTTGATCTCATGCCGACCATCCTTGAAATCGCCGGGCTACCAGCCCCGCCATCAGACGGGCGCTCCTTCGTGCCGCTGCTGCTTGGGGAAAAGCAGGAGGGACGCGACGCGGTGTTCACCCAGTTCTTCCATATCCACGGCCGGGATGCCCTGCCAATGCGCTCGGTGCTGACTCGAGAGGCAGCCTATGTATTCAATCCCTGGAGCAACGGCAAGCGACGCTTCGACCGGCTCGGAGGAGAAGCCTTCAGTGCCATGCAGCAGGCCGCCAGGACAAATCCGAAAATGGCCGCCCGGGTGAGCTACCTTGAGTTGCGTGCCGTGGAAGAGTTTTTCGACCTGCGCGATGACCCGGGTTGCCTGAAGAACCTGCTGGGCACGGGCAACGCCGAACAAGCCTCCGTAGAGGGGCTGCGCGCAAGGTTGCGCAAGTGGATGGTGCAGGTCAATGATCCTGCCCTCGCCGCCTTTGATGAGCGCAATAACCCAGCTGCCCTGGAGAAATTCATCGAGTCGTATCGTGCCCAGGCCCAGAAAGAGGTCGACGCTCTCAAGCCATACGAAAAAGCCCAGGGCTACCGCTTCTAGCGGGGCGCAACAGGAAAAAGCGTCACTGCTGCCGGGCAAAGACAACACGCACAAAGCGACGCGCCCCCGGGCGGACAACCCGGTAGCTTTCAAGCGCAACGCCGCCACCCCGGTAATCGGACCTTGTCAGCTGCAATTCCGCATTCAAGTCATCCCAGGATACAAGGTCAACCGATGCCTGGATAGTGAACTTCATGTCTTCGGCGGCAAGGTTTCTCTGCAGGCTGATCTCAAGGAAATTGCCTTCTCCCAATGAAACCGACAAGAGATCCTCCATCCTGTCAGCTACAGTGTCGCTTGTCCCCATCGCATGCTCAAGCAGCGCGTTGAGCCCATCATGGTCACTGTCGGCTCCTGTCTGCCCAGTGAAGCTAAGCACATCGCCCTCACCGGGTGATCCCCCCCCGGCAACGCTCGAACGCCAGCTGGATGGGGCAGAGGGATCGGTGCCGCTGCCCGGGGCGATGCGGGTCAGACTTGGCCCGTCCCCGTCAGGACTCACCGGCCACGGAAAATCATCACGGTAAGTGAAGTCGACGATAGTTGCCCCGGAGAAATCGGCCAGGGCAATGCGTTCGCCGCCGTTGCTCAAGCTGGTGGAGTTCTCGAATTCCCCGGCGATACGCGGTAACAGCGAGGCCGGGAAAACCCCGCGGTCGTTGACCACCAGGATGCGCCCGCCGGGCGCGAGGACAATGCTCTGCCTGAAGGTAAAATCGACGCCCTCGGTAAAGTTCACCCCCATCAGGTCGATGGGCACAGCGGAAACATTCATCAGCTCGATGAATTCCTCACCTTCCCGGCCGGAAAGCGGGTGATAGTGCAGCTCGGAAAGAGCGAGGTTCTCAGCTGATGCGGGCGTGCCCACGACAAAGTCAGCTGTGGCGAGTGCTGACCATTCACCGTCCTCGAGTATCCGGGCAAGAACCGGCCCGGAACCCTCGAGCATCACGCCGGGATTACCGTTAAGCGATCGCGTCCCCTTAAGCTCAACGTCAATCACCAGGTCACTGCTGACAGGGCTCGACTGGTGCAATTCAACAGCGAGCACATTGACGCCCTCGATCAGCTGGAAAGGGAGAAGAGCGTGGTCGAAATCAAAAAGTGTCACCTCATCGGCGCCGGTGGCGGCCAGCGACTCATATGCAATCGTGCCGGCAGCCATGTTGGTGCGCGCTATCTCGTGGCCGTTGAGATAGAGGATCGCGCCGTCGTCACGACGCACACGCATGGCGAGGTCGTTAAAATCAGCAGCGTTACTGACCTGGAATGCCCTGCGGAAATAAGTTGTGGGGTGGCGACTGGAGGTATTGCCGCCAAACCCGACCGACGGTGATGTCACCGCGGGAGCGCCGACATTGCCGTAGCCCAGCGGAGTTGTCCCGCTCTTCCAGTCACTGTCATCAAAGTCCGGGTGTTTCCAGTCACTGCTGTCGTAGCCGGGATCCCCGGCAACAACAGAGCTACTGCTCTGGGCGGCGCCGGTATCGAGATAACTCCAGCCGCTGCTGCCGAGTTCTACCAGTGTCTCGGTAACGGTGCCCCCGGCGAGGCTGCCGGCACCCGCGGCGACATTTCCACTCCACGCCTCACGCGGGTCGCTACCATCCAGCGTGTAGTGGATTGTCCCGCTTTCCGAAGAAATCCCGAGATTAAACCCGACCGGCACGACACCTCCGTGCTGACTGAAAATCGGTGGATCAATACCGGGATAGAGCCCGTGAATACGCAGCTGGGAGATGACATGGGGGGGACGTTCCGGGAAAAAGTCGGTGAGCAAGCGCTCGCGCTCAGCCATCCATTCAACATCCCGGGTGTAGGGGATGGCACGCCTCTGGTCACCCCAGCGGGCGGATTCGCACACCACCGCACTCTTGATTTCCCCGGCACGGATACTCCAGCGTTCTGCCGCATTCTGTGCAGTGAGTGCACCGCCGTTGAAGAGGTGCATGTAAGCCCGGTCAGCGTAACGCAGCCGGAACTCGGGGTTGTTGTCCTTAAGGCGGATATAGACGGAGGCAATACTGTCAGTGATGTCACGGCTGTTGGTGCGGCTGCTCGAGTAGATCGGAAACGGGTAGGAGTAGTCACGCGTCCCGGTTGTGTCGATCATTGAGTATTCCATGTCCCATGCATAGAGACGGAATGGACCCGGTGGGTTGTTGCGACGCACCAGTCGCATGTTGTTATGGCCAAAATCATCAGGCCCGTCACGTGTCTGCATATACTGGTGCAGGAGCATATAATCGATAAGGTTATCGATATCGATATACTCCGCGATCCTGGCGTATTCGACCGGGCTGTCGAGCAATGTCGCCGAGTAGGTGACCATCTCATCCCAGAACACCTTGGTGCCGGAGAGTGCTTCAACACTGAAGCGCCGGTTAAGCGCATCGTAATCGGTATCCTCGCCACCGAAATGTTCCTCGCCAAAACCTCCGTCGGGACGTTCCGTGGGATTGTATAATCCCCAGTAGGTGCCATTGAGGAACAGGTGGACAAAGGTGGACCCGGAGGCCGGGTGACCCATCGCACCCTGAGAGTCCTTGGCAAAGGTGTCCTGCAGAAACGTGGTCACCCTGCGGTCCTCCTCCCGCGAGCTGGTCCAGCTGTTGGCAGCCTGCGCACGCAGCACCACGGTATTAAACCTCTGTGCCACCCAGTCCGTGCCGAAAAGCGGGTAGCCTAGCTTCTTTGCCCCGTAGGCACCGCGAAACAACAGGCGCAACGAATTCTTCGGGTTGCCGCGCGAGCCATTACCGTGCATCCGCAACCCGGCGTCGACCTGAAAAGAAGCCTCCTGGTTTTCCGGGTCAATAAACTCGACGGACACCGGCCGCTCCCAGGCAATCCCGCGCCCCTGGGTATTGGCCAGGATCCCGGCCGAGCTGTCGAAGAGATTATCGGGATCGGTGACGATCGACAGGCTGCGAATCGATTTCAGCGCGGGGATCACCTCCGCGCTGTAATCCGGTGAATCGACAACTTCAGGATCCATCTCCGGCTGGCGGATGATGTCGGTGGCGAAAAGGTATGTCTGTGTGTCGATGTTCGTCGGCATCAACCCGTCCTTGAAGGCGGCGGCACGCAACACCGTGCTGCGCTCGACAATGACACGGGCCACCCCCGGGCTCTCGGCCGTGGCGGGCGGGGTAACAATGCCGTTGTCCATGGAGGGCTCACTGCCATCAATCGTGTGGACCATGGTTGCGCCCGGGGTCGACGTGGTAATAGCCATGGTAAAGGGTTCCTCAAAAAAACCGCGATCCACATCGAAAGCTGTATCTGCCACGAAGCCAGCGAGGGCGGCAGCGTTCGGGGCGCCGGGCGTCGGCACCTGGAAGTAACCCTCACCATCCGGGCTGACACCGTAGGAAATGTCGGTACGCTGTGGTGGATATGCGGTGAACTCACTGAGCACCGAGCTGCCATCCGGCGCAACCAGTGCCAGGTAACCACCTGAGGAGGCAAGCCTGAACCCGGCATGCAGCCGGGGTAGACCGCGATCGGCGCCGGAGGCAAACACCACCAGATATCCGCCACCGCCAAGTGTTGTCCCCTCCGGGAAGCGCCACTTGTCCGGCTCGGCCGGATCATCAGTGAGGAAGTATCCGCCCAGGTCGACGGCAAAAACGTTCGGGTTGTGGATCTCGATCCAGTCGGGAAAATTTCCGTCAGCATCAGCAATGTTGGAATCATTGGCAGCAAGGAACTCGCTTATGGCCGGTGCTTGGACCAGCACGTCAACGCCGACCGTCACCAAGGCTGATACCAGCCCGCCCTCGTTTGATGCGCTCAGGGTATAGGTGGTCGTCACCGCCGGACTGACTGTGACTTCACCGGTGGCAGCCCCGACCCTGCCAATGCCCATGTCAATCTCTACACTCTCAGCATTTCTGACCTTCCAGGCGAGCATGCAGGTTTCCCCGCTTGCGATCTGGGGCGGAGTCGCGGTGAAGCTCTCGATCACCGGCAACTCCAAAGCCGTGCGGACCTGGTAAGCGTTGATATGCGTGTTACCGAAACCATTGACTGCAAGAGTCAGGCTCTGCGTCGTTTTATCGGCAGTGAAGGTTCCCGTGGCGACCTGCCCAAACTGCCCTTCACCGCCCGATGCATCCACATCGACGGTGTTTCCAGCCCCGTCTCCAAACGTCATCACGCGCCCGGAACAGCAGTCGCGCAGGTCGGTGAAAAACACCTGCACGATATAGCCTTGCCCATTGACCAGCCTGCCTTCACCGATCGGGAAGGAAGCCGCCTGCCCGCCGCCGAAGTCCATGGTGGTCAGCAACTCATCAAGCCCCGGGTCCAGTGTCTGCAAGCCATTGAGCGCACCATTGACCGCGTTATTGGGGAGCAGGGCGTTACTCGGCGAGAAATTCACGCCATTAACCGTCACCACGCCGGCCGCGGGGCTGGCATTAACCGCCTCAATGAGCACTCCCCGGGAGTTGACCACGCTCGGGTCGACCACCCCCTGTGCGGGTTGCCAGGTGATGGGGGCGGCAGGCAGCAGGGAACCGCCAAGGATCACCAGCCAGTAAAGGCAAAAGGTCAGTCTCAGCAGGCAGGTAGTCATGGGGGGTTTCAGGGTCAGCCCGGGCGGCTTGACGTAAATGTGAGAAGCTTCTCACGCCTTCGGCGTAAGCAGTATACCCATCCAATGCCACATGGGCAAATATACACAGCTCACCCAGAACACCAACGCGGCAGGCAGGGCAATCCCGCCCTGCTATTTCTCCCGAACGCTCAGCTTGTGCCGAAGTGGCTGCACGGAAGCACGTGCCTGCTCCTGGTATTTCTCCTGCTTGATTCCCAGCTTGCCATATACACCCGCAAGTAACTCGTCGAGTTCCTCGTCCTCTCCAACAACGTTGCGGATCTGGCGGAAATTGGTGACGATGCGCTTAATCATGTTGGTCTCATACTGCTGTTTTTGCTGCACGATCCGATCCAGTCTCTGGAAGGGCTCCACAAAGGGGTTGTCGATGAACTCCGCGGCAAGGTTGATGCCCTGCTCCAGCTGCGGGCGGGAAAAGATTTTTGAACTCTCACCCCATTTTACCTCTGCCTGATCTGATCCGAGGTTTTTCACCACCAGCATGAAGCGGTTCAGATCCTCATTGAAGGGCAGAAACGGCAGGATACTCCTTGTCCCGTTCGGATCCTTCTCGGCTCCTGAGAAACAGAACGGGTATCGTGTGCTCTCAACCTCAACTGTCCCCGGTCCGGAAGCAATGACCCGGTGCCCTTCGGAGGCACCCGCCTTGGCCTTCATATCCACAGTGATGGTTCCGATATTGCCATCAACACCAAGACCCTTGAGAAAGCTGTAGGCCATGACCAGGTGTCCGTTGGCGGCAGGATGCACGCCATCTCCCCCGCAAACGTGATACCCCGCACCATTGGCGACCTTGGCCTCAGTCATCACCTTCATCATCAGCGGATGCAGATTACCAAAGACAAACCCACGCTCCTTCGCCAATCTGCCGGCAATGGCGCTTAGTTTTCCGAGGGTATCATTATAGACCTTGTCATCCTCCGGCTTGTCGCGTCGCCAGCTGTCAAGATCGACCGGCCCGGGGCCGCCCACTACCATACGGGCACCAATTCCCTTCATGCGATCCTGGATCCTGCGCGTGCCCTGCTCATAATTTTTGCCGATGGCCTCATTGAAGGCCCGGTAACTGCCGTCGTTCATGCCGAATGCCGTCGTTACCACCGTCGGTTTCCAGGGAATCAGGTCATTGTCCATCCGGTGCGCAAATCCGGGTGCACGCTCCCCGCTCCATCCGAACTGGAAAATCTGTAAATTCAGTTCCGGGGTGCAGGCCAGGAGATAATTCTCCATGAAGCGGCTGTATTGTTTCTGCTCGGTAATGGAGTCTCCCACGATCGCCAGACGATCCCCCTTTTTCAGGAGCAGCTCACCGGCTTGAGCCGATGAGGTGAAAAATATGCCGGCGACGAGGAGTATTGTGGTTAATGGAAAAATGGAAACGTGTTTCATGGTCATTAAGTTAAAATGAAGGGTATGGGAATTTTCTCCGGTAACTAAATCACATCGCAACATCATCAGGCAGTCATTTACCCGGCCTGAGGCTTACCCGCAGCCTTGCGGTAAGTATTCATGACTTGTTGGTGCTCACATTTCAAGCCCTCCAGAAAAGATAGCACTGCCTGTGTGGACTTCTTATCTTTGGGCACTGGCAGTTTGGCAATACGCTCAAACATCCTGTTTCTTACCGTTTGCTTGTATAGGCCCTCGAGCGGGCATCCGGGACGACCTTTGGCTGATGCCAGGCCAGCAACAAATTGGTTCCAGAAACGGATCTGCCCCAGAGTAGAGCTTGCCGTTTGCTGGGCAGTATCGACAATGAGAAAGTGGTAGGGGTTCATGGCAATGCTGCCCTCCAGCAGCTTCAAGCCCTCCACCGCACGCCGTTCCTTAGGAAGGAGGTTGAACACAGAATGGGCAATCGTGGCATCCATGTAGGACCCGAAACCATAGTTGACTCCCCACGCAAGACTCTGGTGATAGACCATGGGTTTGCGATTGTGAAAGGCAATCTCATAGCCATTCTTCCGCCCTGTTCTTCTGAAGGCATCCTCGAAAGGCCAAGGCGTAAAAGGCCCGGTTTTTTCATCCCCGCCGGTGGCGTATTGCCCCCCCTTGCAACTGAACGTGTTGTCAGCAGACTGATGCTGAAAAAACACAACAGCACAATGCCCGGGCTGGGTCGCCTGGGAGGAAGGCACGCCGATAATGTTGTGGCCGCGCGCTGATATTGATCCCATCGTGCCACAAACACCGCCGTCCTTGAGCATCATTTGAATGGTGCCATAGGCAAAGGGGTATGGCTTCAGCCGCCTGGCGGACTGCATGCTGTGCTGCTGGGCAATACCGCCAATATATTCGCCGTATTTATGGAATTCCCCATGATCGCGAAAGGCAATCCAGCGTTCCTCGCGCTCGCGCAGGGGTTGACGATCTGCAGCGAGCATGGTCAGCAGTGGCCATGGTGCTGTCAGCGGAAACTGCGGCCACTTTCGCTTTTGCGCATCCTTCGGCGGAAACTTATACTCATGGTTGCGGATCAGGTAAACGCAACGCTCTGCAGGTGAGGCAAAAGCGTCCCTCTTGACGGGCAACAGGCCCTTGGCCTCATAGGCCTGCCGGAAGAGTTTATAGGCGGCATCAATACTGCGGTAGGTTTCCCCACGCACCATTGCCTTGCTGTCCCAGTGAATCACCTTCTCCCCGCAATCAATGCTGACATCAAGCCCCTTGGACTTCATGTAGGCATTGAACTTTGACTGCAATTCCAGGCTGGCCAATACATCAGCAGCATAGAGGTTACGGGTTCGTGTGCCGGATGAAGCCTTCGCTGGCGTGCCTTTCTTCTCATCCGGGCCAGGTATCGCAATGCCGCGATCATCATACTTGAGTTTCGATTGTTTTTTCTTACTGACCACAACCGCCTCCTCGATCGTGTTTTCATTGAGGAAATTGATGATGTGGTCATTTACATCCAGCTTTCGCTCGGCATACTTGGTATCAATCACCTTGCGGGGATCACCGGGAATCTTCAGCTTCAACGGCGCGCGGGGTGTTATGTCGGCCGGCATCCCCTCCTTGGCACTGACCAGTGCTGCCGCCAGTGCCAGTTGCCGGTATTGCTCAAACTTGGCTTTGCCCAAGTCAAGGCGCAGAGAATACAGCCACAAGAGAACATCCTCAGGCTTGCCGTGGGTGGCGTAAACCCCTGTGGCCACGGAGGGATCGGAATCCACCCAGTCGATAAACTCACCGGGAAGAGGAGTTCCCGCAGCCTTGAGAGCAGCCAGAGACTTATCCCGTGCATAGCCCAGGAACGCGGCACGCAGAGCGGGCGTGAAAACAGACTTGCCGGCCTTGAAGCTTTGCAACACGGCAGCGCGGCCGGCATCAACACCCGGCACATTTACGGGTTTTTCCGCGGAACGGGCAGGAAGGACGAAAGAAAAAAAGAGCAGTGCCAATAGGGCCTTGGATAGCGGTTGCATTCCCTCACCCTAACACCGGTTCCCGGCGCGGGACAAGGACGCATCACCCTACCGGTAGATCTTCAGCCATGCCGCAATATCGGCGATATCCTGCGCCTTGAGCTGAAGTGTCGCGGGATCATACATCAGCGAGCGCTTCAGCTCGTTCTTCTTCTTGATGCGCTCATGGGGGACAAACTGCGTGATTCCGCCGGCAGACTGGATCACGATTGGCGGCGAATTCTTGATCCATGAATCGCTGTTGTTGAAAGCGACCCCGTGAATAATTCCGCCGTCCTTGAGCACAATCTCCGTGCCCTTGTAACCAAGGGCAATCTCGGAAGAGGGATCCGCTATGGATCGCACGATCACTTCCCTTGTCTGGCTAATTCCCCAGCCCTTCAGGTCCGGTCCGTAATCAGGGCCGTTGCCCTCAATCCGGTGACAAAGCAGGCACCGGGCAGCGGCAATCCTGCCGCGCGCGACATCGCCCTTGAGCTTGAGGATTTCTGCCACCGGAGGCAACCCTGCACCATCAGGGGAATCCGGAACCGGGGCCGCGACCACTTTGATAGTGGCAGGGTCATAGATGCCCTTATCCTTGAGGAGCCTGTTAACGTCGTGCTTTGCCCATTCCCCGGCGGCATTGCGCAACAACCAGGAAATGGCTTCTCCCTTCAGGGCCGACTGCCCTGTGGCCAGCTCCAGCATCACCTCGGCGGCACGCGCATCATCGATAAAGGCAATAGACTCCACGGCAAACTTGCGTTTTTCCAGAGAAAGGGACCTGTCCTTTGCCCTGACCGTGAGATCATCAATTGCCGCCGCTCCCCACAATCTCCAAGTCAATCGCTCAAAGTTTTCAGGCCAATCGGAAGGATTGCCGGGCTTGAGGCCACGCTTGATGGCCGTCCAGATGACACTCTCCTGGTTGGCTGCTCCCAACCCGATGGCCTCCAGGGAATTCTTGTCACCGGTGTCACAACGCCGCGCAAGCTCGACAAAAATATCAGCGGTTTTTTGAGCGGAAATATCACGCAGCGACAGGGCAATTTCACGACGCACCTGCGGGGAAGGGTCAGCACTCATGCCACGCGCGTGACCAACCATGTCATGCCCGGCGCGACGCAAAGCGCGATAGGCGAGCACACGCTTTGAGGCATTCTCATTACTCAGCATCGCCACACAGGCCCGGACACCTTTCTCGCCCAGGTAGGGGAGCAGCCAAACACCGCGGGCCGCAATCCACTTGTTGCTATCCTTCAGCAGTTGCACCACGGCCGGGAATGCACCGGCTCCCTGTGCCTTGATGGCACGGAAACCAAGATGTCGGGTGTTAGTCGCAGGACTACGCAACGCCGCAATCCGGCCAGCAGTGGTTGACAGGTCGATCGCGGGGATTATAGGCTTGAATTTTTTCGGGGCAATCCTGTAGATGGTCCCGGAAAAGGAATCATCCATGTGGCTTGAGGCACCGATGCGCGGGTCAAACCAGTCGCAGAAATAAATGGCTCCGTCCGGTCCGACGGTCACGTCACTGGGACGGAAAAAAGTGGGGGAAAGCTTATCTGCGGACGGGTTCTTGCGCGGCGCACCTCCCGAGAAATCTGCCCCCTCGTATTGCTTCTCCGGGTTACTGGTCAGGAAATCAAAGCGCTTCAGGTTAAAGGTGCCATCCCTCGGTGTCGGCTTGTAGCCAAGGATGGTGTTCAGAGCCGCATCACAACTAAGCAGCAAGCCGTTCCACTTGCTTTCAAGGGCTCCGTTCTCATAAAAGGCAATACCGGTCGGGGCACCACCTCCGTAGATGTCCCCGGCATCCATTGTGCCCGGGTCATCCTGCCGCCAGTGCACCCTTGCATAGGGCTGCCCCGGACGCCTGACCGCCTTGTTTCGCTGCCGTGCATCGCGGGTGAAATAGCCGGCACAACCGTATTCAAGGACGAAGGAGGTGCGGCACGCACGCGGGTCATCATTGTCGTTCTGGAACATGTCACCAAAGGAACTGAGCGTTTGCTCGTAGGAGTTGCGGAACCCGTGACCGACAATCTCAGCATGAGAGCCGTCGGGATTCATGCGGACGGCAAACCCGGAAGTCCAGACATGCCCGTCGCCGGATTTCATGCCTGATGTCTTCAGGTGGTCCACAGGCCAGTTCGGTCCGTGACCGCCGTAGGTGCCCCCGAGGTAAAAAGTCCTGCCGGACTTGTCGGTAAACACCGCTCCACAGTTTCCATTATTGAAGTATAACTTCCCGTCCGGGCCGGCAATGACCGAGTGCAGGGAATGATCATGGTTGATGGCATTGAAGCCGGTGAGGATGACTTCCCGCTTGTCGATCGCGGGATCGAAGCGCAGGTTGCGATCCACGTCGGTAAAGGCAAGCAGGTCGGGTGGTTGTGAGACATAGATGACATTATCGAAGACAGCCAGCCCGAGCGGCGCAATGAATCCCTTCTCCTGAACGAAGGTGTGGGAATGATCACAACGCCCGTCGCTGTCGGTGTCCTGTAATACCACGACCCGGTCGCCTTGTTTCCTTTGGCCCTGGTTGCCGCGATAATTGACCCCCTCCGTGACCCAGATTCGGCCGACATGGTCAATATCCATGTTGGTCGGGTTGTAGAGCTGCGGCGTGGTTGCCCAGAGGGTTACCTCCAGCGAGGGATCAGTCTTGAAGATCCCCGCCGGGATTGCCCTGGGCTCCCGGCCCGACTTCCATTCGTCAGCAGTCGAAACATCAACAGCGACAAGGAGCACTGCTGCGAGGAAACAAAACCGGGGCATGAAGTGAAGGATGTCGCAAATGCAGAGGTTATCAACCCAATGAGACAAAGATCCCGTTTGTTGCCGAGTCCTCATGCGGTGGCACCCCGCGAATCACTTCACGAACTCCACAAGATAGCCGGCCCTGGAGTCCCCGGCCTTAACGCTCACCCAATAACGCTTTCCGGGAGCCACTTCCGCTGCAGGTTCAAAGTTGATGCATGGCATGACCCATTGGGAGGTTGAAAGAAACTTGATCGCCACCTCCGTGGAATTGGGCGGGGCAGATGTGCCGGAAGGCGCCTTCACCAGTGCCTTGTTTAACTTATAGACTTTCAACTCAATCTGGTCGTTGGGAGGCAGCTTGCCCCCGGGAAAATAGACACTCCACGCAGTTGCCGGGTTAATGTATTTCACGGGGAAAAAGCCACGCGAGGGGTAAGCGAAGAAGTCATCGGCATAGCGCGGCTTGGGCCCGGACTTGTCCATGGTCCACATGGCACTGAACTGGCCTTCCTTGCCGATGCCAAACTTTCCCAGCCTCGGGCTCAGGCACCATTGACGATGCGCACGGTCCGCGCGGTTGCTGGCACCGTTGTCATTCATATATCCATGGATGGAATCGGCCAGGCCGATCCCGCTGTGCAGGTTGCACTTGCCCGCCTCGGCATTCACATCATGGGAAAGCCTGCCAATTGACGCACAGCCCGTTGCAGCCTTACGGGCAGATTCACACAACCCCTGGTCCAGGATGACCTTGTGCGGCAGCCCGCAAAGATACCGGTAGGCATTGAGCGAGGCAAGCGCCTGCCGCTGCTCATCGGGAAATGCTGCCTGAGATTGCGCGGCGGCGTTAATCGTGTCGAGGGCTGCCGCGAGATCATTCCGGGTTCGTGGATAGAGCTTGCGGTTGGTGGGGCGTCCGACATCATCGGTGGTGAACACCTCGCCGCTCTCAAGCATTGCACGTGTGTTTTTATCAAACCGATCAAGCGGGACAGTGAACTTGCGGCCATCCGTCTTGCGGATTAGCGCAACCTTGCCGCCCTTTACCCCGAGAACCCGGGCCTGAATAAGATCACCATCGGAACTAAAGAGATCCTTGAACTGTTCCTGCGACCATGCCGGAGCGCTGAGCCGGGACAGGCACATCAATGCCAGAAGAATCACCTTCAGACTTCTCATCATGGGCATTCTAACATCAAGCACCGGGAAAAGACAAGAAGGCCTTGGGAGGCTACAAACCCTATCCCCCCTTAAAAAAACAAGGCAGTTGCCGCGTTCCGGGCGGCACTAGGAGAGAAGTTGGGAAAGGGGGCCTTTTTGGAGGGCCACAGGAAGTTTATTGTCGAGACGGCCAAATTGCTCTGTGGGTTTGCCGGCAAGGTGCATAAACGTATTGTAGAGATTGGCGATGGTGTGGTGCCCGGCTTGCTGATAGGCGGGATACTGGAGGTAGCGGTTGCCGCCCCCCGGAGCAAGGCCGCCAAGGAGAACAAATGGCCACTCAATGCCACTGCCGTGGTGCTTCTCGGCGGCATCGCTGAGGTAAACAATCAAGGTGTTGTCTAACATCGTGCCATCCCCCTCGGGAACAGCTTTGAGCTTGGCTGCCACGCGGGCAATCTGTTCAAGGTGGAAGGAGCGAATACGGCTGCGGGCCTCAACGGGAGTCATGCCGTCCACGGATTCGCTATGACCGAGGCCGTGGACGTGCTTGGAGATACCGAGGCCACGGTAAGTCACCTCGAGGGTGTCGGCGCGGACGTTAACGACATTTGAGATGCCGGTGATGAGGGCGGCGGCAGCAATATCGAAGTGGGCCTCAATGCGATCCGTCTCAACCTCGGAGGTGAATTTATCGGTGACAGTGGGAGCCGCGATTCGAATCCTGGCTTCCAGACCCTTGAGCTTGCGACGGCGATCACGCAATGAGTCGAAGGCAAAGAGATAGTGATCAAGCTTTTCCCGGTCCGCGCTGCCGATGTGGCGCTGGACACGGTTGATGTCCTCGACCATGTGGTCAAGAAGCATGGACTCGAGGTGGTTCTCGGCGGCGGCGGCCTTGCCGGTGGCCGCAATGCTGAAAAGTGACTTATAGGCCATTGCCGGGCTTGCCTGATAAGGAAGCGGGCGATCAGCAGCAAGGGCGGAAATACCGGGATACACCACGGAATCCTTGACGCCGGTGAGGACTTTGCCGCCAAGGGTAAGGCCAACGTGGGGGAAGATGGAGGGAAGGGCGGCAGCAAGGGAGCCGTCGACGGTGGCGGAAGCGGCGCGACCGGGGTTGCCCTCATTGCCCGTGTAATAGCAGCCGAGGGCACCATACCAGGCGGAGTGTCCGCCACGGCACATTTTCCCGGAGAGTCCCTGCAGGATCGTTAGCTGGTCGGTGAACCCGGCGAGGGGCTTGAGGGATTCCGGGAGCTGGTGATCGTTCAGGGGAATATCAAGGAGTGCCTTTGTGGGAACAAGCTGGGCAGGCCAGCTTTCCTTTTCGCCGGGTTTGACCATGGATGGGGCAAGGTCGGAGGGAACAAGCTCGGCAGGAGTGAGACCGCTGGACTTGACCACAAACAGGAAGCGCTTGGGGAGAATCCCGTTATCACCGGCACGCAAGTTGTGCAAAAACGGCGTGAGAAGTGGCGAGATGGCCCCGGCCGTGAGGCCCTTGAGAAGGTGACGGCGTTGGGAAATCATTTGCGGTAGAGGAAAGAATCCGAGGAAAGGAGGGAGGCAATGAGCGCTTTCATGCTGCCACCATTCTCGACGTAGGCTTTGTCGGCAGCGATCAGGGTAGAGGAATCGGTAAAGGTCTCGTTGCGACCAAGCCAATAGCGAAAGTTGTGCCTGACAAACGACTGCCGGACGCGGGTAGATCCCGCGAGTTTTTCAAGGAGCTCGAAGACATCGGCAACGGGACCGTCAATGCCGGCCTCGCCACTGCCGGTAATCTCGCCTGAAGTCTCAACAGGCACCGTGCGGGCATCGCGGTGGCGATCGGGAAATATGGTAAGGATATCATCTAGCATCTCGGTGGTCCTGAAGCGGCCGAAATCGTCAAAGCTCTCGAAGGGAAGGCCGAGCGGATTCATTTTTCGGTGACACCTCCAGCATTCCCTGGCACGGGTGGGCTCGAGGCGCTTGCGCAAAGTGTGGTCGCGCTCCTCAGGGATGACTGCGTCAACCGTAATGGGAATCTCGGGAACGTGGTCGGCAAGAAGATGTTCACGGATCCACTTGCCGCGACGGATAGGGTCGTTGTCGAAATTTCCGGACCAGGCAATGAGCCAGGCGGGATGGGTGAGAATCCCGGCACGCTGGGATTTCGGCAGCGGAAAGGGCTGCTTACGCGGATAGTCCCAAGTTGAGTGGTCAAGATTATAAAAGCCGACGTAGGTCCGGCTGGAGGGGCCCTCGAGGGGAATCGGAGTTTTGCCGGCAGCCTCGATGCGGTTGATGTAGGCGATGTTGGTCTTGTAACCGGCATCGTTGACATTCTCCCGAATATACTTGAGATCGTGCCGGAAGTGCTCGTCGGAGCCGAGATAGGTGACAAAGTAATGGTTTGAGGTGAGAAGCTTGCGGAGGACATCGCGATCGTTGTCGAAAATATGCATGACGAACTGGTCGGCATCCGTGACGATCCGCTTGGTGTCGAAACCGCTGTCGACACTGATTCGGTTCTCATCCTTGAAGACCCTGGGAGCATGGTGGTAACCAAAGAAATCGCGGAAGAAGCGCAGGGTGCGGGTGTTGCGCACTTTGTGATCCTCGGCAAACATGCGGTAGTCGGCAATCGACATGTCATTGGCATCAAGGATGTGCCTGATAGCTTGCCGGATGTTCTCCGGGGAGTCGAGTTTGCCGGCGTGGGCGAGGGAAAGCAGCGACTCGGTTCCGGCGTTGACCTGCTCCGGCGGTTTGTCTGTCAGGGCATAGGCAAGGGCAAATGCGAGTTCGTGGGGGGAAAGGCGACGGCGACCGTGCTCATCGGGTTGGCCAAACCCGATCTCAAGGCGGTAGATGACCTCAGGCTTGAGCATAATCGAGACCAGTACTGTCTGCAGCCCGGGGGCAACCCCGGCGGCAGCGATAGCTTCCCGGGCAAACTTCAGGGTGTTTTCAAGTTCGGAACCTGTCGGCGCCCTCCCCAGAAAGAGCTGGTATTCGTGGGTAATGGCAGCAGTCAACTGGGCAATGGTTGGCGCGGCTTTAGAATCAATGATGTCACGCAAAACCGCTTCGTCCTGGCGGTGGAGTTGCATGCGCCCATCCCACTCACGCTTGAGGATGCCGGTGGTCTGGTAGGAAGCAATCGACCGGCAGTTCATCATCAGGAGCTGCAGGGTGGCGGAACCTGCCAGGTGCTGGGTGCTGTAATCGGCAATGATGCCCTTGCTCTCATCGATGGCAAAGGGTTGATGAATGGTGGCTGCATGCCGCAGCCCGCCAAGATTTTTGATAAACTCCTCGTAGATGTGAGGACTGCGTCGCCAAAGGCGAGGAGGAGATGAGGCAGGACCGGCATGGGAGCCGTCGAAGAGAGCCTCGTGCTCAAGGCGATTGCCAAAGTCGGGGGTGCGGCGCTTGTGATCGATAATAGGAGCGATGTTCTCCTTGGCAAATTCGGCGCGAATCCAGGTCGTTAGTTTTTCCCTGGCTGACGCATCGGGGCGAGGCTTCTTCTTCGGTGGCATCTGGCGGGTTTCCAGTTGCTCGAGGATCTTTTGCCAGTTGTCGACGGCGGCGGGTTGGGAGAAGTCGGCATTGAGAGATTCCAGGTTGAGGCCGGCCTTGGTGGTCTCTGCGTCGTGGCACTCGGTGCAGTGTTTGGCAAAAAACACAGGGGATGCCGACAGTGACGGGCAAAGAGCACAGAGAACGAGGGCAATGGTGTGGCAACGGGGCATCAGGGCTCCACTATGGAAAGCGGGATGAAGAAGTTGTCATGCAGTCTTACAAATTACTGGATGCATCACTCTTAGTGACCATAAAAAGTTATCCCCTCCTTCCTTTGCAGTCAATCAAGGCGGGGCGGATGCATCCGCCAATGTAAAACCGCTTCTCCTCTGGCTATATCGTCAGCACGCACGATCACAAGCTCGCTTAAATATTGGCATCCAGGCAAAAACCCTGCTTGAGTTCAGTCATGATGAAGCCTTGGCCGACAATGCCCGTTGTCCTTTTGGCAATCCTGCTTAGCCAGACGGCAAGCAGGGCCGCCATTTTCACGCAGGCCGACGCTGGGGCCAAAAATGAAGCTTCTGACCAGTTTGGCCGCGTGTTGACCACGGGGGATTTCAACGGCGATGGGTTTGCCGACCTTGTCGTCAGTGCACCCTACGAGGACACGGATGAGGCAGAGGACGCCGGACGCCTGTTTGTCTTCAAAGGATCCGCGCAAGGGCTGAGCAGCTCGGCGGAGATCATCACGCAGAATTCGATCGATAACGCAACCAATGAAGACGGCGATCGTCTCGGCTGGGCATTGGCGGTGGGAAACTTTAATGGTGATAAATACGAGGATCTGGCCGTGGGCATCCCCTACGAGGATACTGAAGGAGGAGTCAACGCCGGCATGGTGGCAATTCTCTTCGGGTCAGCGCAGGGCCTGCTGCCATTCACGACCGAAGCCTTTACCGAGGACCATGTATCCAACTCCTCAGGTGAGGCGGGCAACCGGTTCGGTTACGCGCTGAGTGTGGGTAATTTCAACGGGGATTTATATGACGACCTTGCTGTTGGTATCCCGGGCAAGGACACTGACGGCAAAATCGACGCTGGAATGGCGTGCATCTTCTTCGGCTCGGCGCAGGGGATGCTTCCTGCTGTCACTGAACTCATCAGCCAGGACCCCTTGATTAACTCAAGCAATGAAGCTGGGGACCAATTCGGTTTCGCACTGGCAGCAGGTAATTTCAATGGTGACGCCCATGACGACCTCGCTGTAGGCATCCCCTTTGAAGACACTGCGGATGCAACTGAAGATGCAGGCATGGTCGGGGTGTTCTTAGGATCAGCACAGGGACTTTTACCTGCTCGTAGCGAAGCCTTCACCCAGAATTCGATCGATGGCTCTCCGAACGAAGAGGGAGACCAGCTGGGAAAAGTCCTTGCTGTGGGGAACTTCGATAACGACCAGTATGACGATCTCGCCATTGGGGTAGCCTACGAGGACAGTGGCAGCGAGAATGCCGGTTCGACCTATGTGATGTATGGCTCGGGCAATGGACTTCTCCCGGCAAGAAGCGAAGTCATCGGACAGAGAAAAGCCTATGACACCAATGAAAGGGATGACTTGGCGGGATCCGCTCTTACAACGGGAGATTTCGACGGGGACGGCTTCGGTGACCTCATAATAGGCGTGCCACAAGAGGATATCATCCATAGCGGTGAAAATAGCGGAACTATCCAGGCCTTCTTCGGTTTTTCGGGCGGACTACTGGACGGACTCGATCCTCACAGGTCCTACTGGGCCGGACAGGTGAGTTTTGCCGGCACAGAGGATGATGGGGACCGGTTCGGCTTTGCCCTTGCCGCAGGCGACTTCGACAATGACGGACGCGACGGCCTGGTAGTAGGGACACCTTTTAAGGATATCGGCACCATTCAGGACTGCGGAGCTGTCTACGTGCAGGAGATTGATCCCGCCCTTCCACACATCACGGCACGCGCCGCCATCGTCATGAACCGGCGCACGGGCGAAATCCTCGGCAGTAAGATGCCGGACAGTCGCTGGGCCATGGCATCCACCACTAAGATCATGACGGCACTGCTCGCGGTGGAGGCAGTGGGAAAAGGCGAGCGCCAGCTGGATGCCATGGAGGAAATTTCTTTCCTTGCTGCCAGAGTGGTCGGCACCAAGACAAGTAGACTTGATACTGGAGGAGGAGGTTCAATGTGCCTGTGGGTTGGGGACAGGGTCAGCCTTGAGGACCTGCTCTACGGCACCATGCTGGAATCGGGAAATGACGCTGCCCTCGCCGTGGCCGAAGCGGTCTCAGGCAGCGTCTCCGACTTCGTCAGTGCCATGAATACCCGGGCAGATGAACTCGGACTCAATCGCACGGTCTTCGCCTCGCCCAATGGCCGCGATCCTGACAAATTATTCGTTCATGATCTCTGTAAAGAGCCGGTGGGATTTGAACAGTCGATCAACTTCCGCCCCGGTTGTGCACAATACTCGACTGCGCGCGATCTCGCACTTCTGGCGGACTTTGCCCTCAGCAAGGAGCTGTTCAAAAAGATCGTCGGCACGCTTACCTGGCAAACAACGAACTGGGTGGACGTATTGGGGGATTCACAGGACAAGGAACTCATAAACCGCAACGAGTGGCTCCCCGAACACCCGCTCGGAAATACCTACCGTGGTGCCTACGGCGTGAAAACTGGGACCAGCGCCAATGCAGGACTATGCCTCGTCTCTGCGGCCGAGCGCTCCGGGGTCGACCTCGTGGCAGTGGTAATGGGCTCAACTAAGGTAATGGGCCGCAGCAGACGCTATGCGGACAGCCGGGCAATCCTTGATTTCGCCTTCAGTCGCTCCATCCCGTGGCCAAGCCGGCTTGCCGTAAGTGCCAACCGCCTCCCTTCCGGGAACATCGCTCAATTAAACCTCTCTTTCCCCGTCAAGGAAGGCAAGACCTACCGGATCGAAAAATCAACCGACCTCAAGGACTGGCAACCCATAGCAACAGGCCTCAGCGGCCAGGGCACCATTGAATACACCTTCCCCCTGCAGGGAATAAAGTGGTTCCTGCGCGCCGGCGAGGAATAGGCAAAAGAGAGGCGAGGGCGGGAATCGAACCCGCGAATACCGGTTTTGCAAACCAGCGCATTACCACTTTGCTACCTCGCCGTTTAACCGCAAATAATCGGCTAATGCCTCAAAGAGGCGGGCGTCCTAGATATCCCCTGCGCGGGCGAATGTCAATATGGATGCCCATTTTGAGCTTAACAGTCGGCCTGCAGCACCATAATATGGGGCACAATGCAACGATTGCGCTGCGGAGTCATCCTTCTGGACGGGTTTATCGATCACCTCGCTGAACTCGCCGTTTCGCGTGCCGGAGGAGACGGCACCCTTGTTTCTTCTCTGGAATATATTCGCTGTGTCGAGGGGGAACAAGCCGGGGAAGAATGGACAAATCTCGGCTCCATCAACCGGACCAACCTCTCTTCTGAGTGTGTCTTTGATGTGGATGGCGTCACGCTCTACATGTCACGGCAGACCCAGAGGGGCTTGCGCGATAAATGGGTTGATTGCCGCGAGGGTGCCGTCGTCGTTGGCTAGGGAAAATATGCGTGCCTTGATCCAGAGAGTCTCCAGTGCATCAGTCATTATCAACGATCTGGCGCACAGCCAAATCGAGGGCGGTTTGCTGGTCCTGCTGGGCATCGAGGAGAGTGACTGCAGGGAAGACGTTGAATGGCTCGCCAGAAAAATCTCCCACATGCGCATCTTTGATGACGATGACGGCCACATGAACCTATCACTCTCTGAAACCGGAGGGGACACTATGGTTATCAGCCAATTCACGCTGCACGCCAGCACCAAAAAGGGCAACAGGCCATCCTTTATCCGCGCGGCAAGACCAGAGCAGGCACTGCCACTCTACGAGATGTTCATCGGGCGAATCCAGGATCTAACCGGAAAACCTGTGGCAAGCGGCCAGTTCGGAGCCTCCATGCAAGTCTCCCTGGTCAACGATGGGCCGGTAACCATCTGGATCGACTCAAGAGACCGTCAGTAAAGCGCGCTCTCAATACGACCCCCATTAGTATTCATCCTCGGGCTTGCTGTTGTTTTGACTGGAAACCTTGGGCTTGGAAGCTTTGCTGTGCCTTAGCCGGATGGCGGTGCCACAATACATGCAACGCATCCACTTGAAAAACAGCAGGTGCAATGCCGTGCTGCTGGCAATGCCGATCATTGGTACATAATGGGCCGCCCTGTGCTTGCGGCAAAGCCGCACATGAAACAGGGGACAGCTGCAAACACGGCAACGCGCCTTGCTGGCAACAATTAAAAATCCCAAGCCAAGGGGTATAAAGGCAATGGCAAATGGCAACATCTCCGACAGCACATTTAAGCTCCCCGTAAAAATGAGTATGGCGAATGTGACGATCAGAGCCATCAGGAAAAGTTTGCTGAGCAATAAGAGGACAGAGGAAAGCACAAGCCTCACTGGCTGTGGATGCACCACCCCACGTTCCACGAGCCTTGACAAACCGCCCTGAAGGAACTTTTTCTTTTCCGGTTCACGCCCGCCACTGATCCTCTTGCCCCGGCTAAGCGGTGAGGCGTGGGTTTTCCCTTTGTTGTATTCATCAGAGGAAACGATCCGAGATAAATCCAGAAATTTACTGGGCTCCGGCTCCGGCTCCGGCTCTGGCTCCGGCTCCGGCTCCGGTTCCGGCTCCGGCTCTGGCTCCGGCTCCGGCTCCGGCTCCGGCTCCGGTTCAGATCCTTCGCGCCGGGGTGGTAAATGCGCCAATTTTGGGGAACTCGAGTCACTAACGGACTTCAGCTCAGAGCGCATCTTATCTGTGATCTCAATCGCCTCCGGAATGCTGAATATATCCTGATTCTCCACCCATTTCCCCGCATTGGCACCCTCGCTATCCTCTTCTTGCAAAGGAGTTGCATCCTGCTGCCCGTCAGGCACGCCGGATGAACGCTTTTTATTAGAGTGAGTCATGAATCGATCCACAAGGCTTTTGCCCGAATCGCAGGCATTGGCATTGCTGGTGATTAATTTGGAGGAATATGCTGCTTACCGGCAGCAGGGAAATTTAAACCAGCACTGGCACGGATTCAAAAACAAATAATCTGCCGACACATGTGCAAGACATCTAGGCAAGGCTATCGAGCATCTCTTCCAGCTGCTCAAGGTTCGCTTTCAAGGACTCCCGACGCGCTCTGGTTTCCTCAACAACTTCTTTCGGTGCCCGCTCAATGAACTTGGCGTTGGCCAGCTTGGAAACAATCTGGTTCATGTCCTTTTGTATTCTCTCCATCTCTTTGGAAATCCGTGCCCCCTCGGCTTTAATGTCCACCAATCCCTCCAAGGGCATATACATCTTGCCAAGTGGCGTCAGGAATGCAGGGGTGCCAGCTGGCGCCTCATATCCGCCGGCAACATCAATGTCTCCGGCTCCACAGAGAAATTTGAGTGTCTCCAGCTCCTCCACAACCCAATCCACGGCCGGCTCGAGGAAAAACTTCACATTGCGGTTAGCGGCAAGATTGTACTGTGCCTTGATATGGCGGGCACGTCCTGTTGCCTCATGAACTGCCGCTGTCCGCTGCTGCGCCTCCTCTATTCTCTCGTGATTCATTCCATCCAGCAATTGCTCCCCGGGCAACAAACGGCACATCAATAGCTCCCCTTCCCGGACAAACCCGAGCTTTTCCCAAAGCTCCTCAGTAATATGGGGCATGAAAGGATGCAACAACGGCAGGTAACGATTCAGCACCTCGTCAAAGACCAATAGCGTTCTGTTGCGCACCTGCGGATCTACGTCCTCGCGCAAGTGCAGCTTGATTGATTCCAGATACCAGTCACAAAACTCACTCCAGAAAAAATCGTATAGCTTGGTCGCTATTTCCTGAAACTTGTAGCCTTCATAAGCTCTCTTTAAATGATCGGAAAGCGCATCAAGCTTGGCCAGGATATCAATATCATAAATGGTAAGGTCATCCCGTTTGTCACCGGTTGCTCCAGTCTTCTGCCCGTTTTTTCCACCCTGCATCTGGCGAAACCGGCAGGCATTCCAAAGCTTATTGGCAAAATTGCGGCCCTCCTCAACCTGTGGGCATTCACTTTGCTCCGCATCAGAGTCCTTAGCCTTCTTGCGATTCTCGATAAAGCGCACGTCCGTGCCCGTTGGCGCAATGCGCATGATCGAAAAGCGCAACGCATCAGCGCCATATTGATCAATCAAATCCAGCGGATCCGGTGAATTACCCAGGCTTTTGGACATTTTCCTGCCCTCCTTGTCGCGAATAATGCTGGTAAAGAAAACATTGGCGAAGGGCTTCTGCCCGGTGAACTCATACCCGGCCATAATCATCCGGGCGACCCAGAAGAAAATGATATCCGGTCCAGTCACCAGGTCGGTAGTTGGGTAAAACTTTGCCTTCGACGCCTCGTCCATGGTGGCAAAGGGCCACAACCAGGAACTAAACCAGGTATCCAGCACGTCCTCATCCTGCACCCAATTCTCGGGATCCGGAGGCGGCGCCAGGCTCACATGCAGGTCCTGTCCGGCAGTTTCCTTGTCCAGCGACTCAGCATTCTGCAATACTTCCGCCCTATCCCGTCGATACCATACAGGAATACGGTGCCCCCACCACAACTGACGACTGATACACCAGTCCTGTATATTCTCCATCCAGTGCGCATAGGTTTTGGCCCAACGCTCAGGACGAAACTTGATCTCTCGATCCGCCACGGCCGCAGTGGACTCCTTTACCTGCGGATACCTCAGGAACCACTGCATCGAAATGCGAGGCTCCACCGGCACGTCGGCACGCTCGCTGAAGCCCACGCTGTTCTCATATTCCTCCACACGGACCAACAGGCCCATCTCCTCGAGCTTTTCAGCCGCGCGCTTACGGGCCTTAAAGCGATCCATGCCCTCAAACTCCTCACCTGCATGGGAATTGAGAGTGCCATCAGGGTTCAGCACATCAATGATTTCAAGATCGTTTTTTATCCCTATCTCAAAATCCGCCTTGTCATGTGCAGGAGTTACCTTAAGGACTCCAGTGCCAAACTCGGGATCAATATGCTCATCAGCAATGATCGGGATTTCTGCCCGCGGGAAAGGGCGAACCGCATTTTTGCCAATGAGGTGACGATAACGCTCGTCTCCGGGATTGACGGCAACGGCAGTGTCCCCCATCAGGGTTTCCGGTCTGGTGGTGGCGATTTCCAGAAACTCACCCTTCTCCCCGGCAATCTCATATCGCATGAAATAGAGTTTGCTGCGCCGTGGCTTCATGATGACCTCTTCATCGGAGAGTGCCGTCAGGGAGGCCGGGCACCAGTTGACCATTCGTTTGCCACGATAGATGTGCCCGCTATTAAAAAAATGAATAAAGCAATCCTGCACCTGCCGGGAATATTCCTCATCCATCGTGAACCGCTCACGATCCCAGTCACAGGAACATCCCAGTTTCTTTAGTTGCTTGATAATGATCCCGCCGTGCTTTTCCTTCCACTCCCACGCGCGCTCCAGAAAAGGATCGCGCCCCAGATCACGCCGTGTCTTCCCCTCCGTCTCGCGCAGATGCCTCTCAACCTTTGATTGCGTTGCAATCCCGGCATGATCCGTCCCGGGCAGCCACATTACCTCCTTGCCCTCAGCCCGGGCCCGGCGGGCAAGGATATCCTGAATGGTATTATTCAAGACATGACCGAGGGTCAACACTCCTGTCACGTTAGGCGGAGGAATTACAATGCTGTAATGATCTTTGCTCGAAGAGGATTTCCCATGAAACGCTTTTTCTTCGATCCAGCGGGTAAACCACTTATTTTCGACCTCGCTGGGCTCGTAAGCTTTAGGTATCTCGGCAGACATGTGGGCGGAAATAACTTGATCGACCCCCTGTTTGCAAAATCTAATTGAGTCTTCGAGAAATAATAATATCAACGATAAGACTTGCCAAATACCTTAAAAGGCTGGCTTCTTGCCCGAAAAACCAATGATTACGGCCGATATTGCTCCAATCCCGCGCACATTGCTGGCAACAATTGCCATCAGTTTGTGCTGTGGATGGTGTTTCAATACTTCCGAGGCAGCAGTCTTGAAAGTCATCAAGCACAATGGACGCGATTACGTCACGGCTCAAAACATCAAGGACTTCTACCGCTTCACCTCGCTTACTATAAAGGATGGCAGGCTTAAATTCCTCTCTCCTAAAATCGAGATGGGAATTCGCAGCGGCGCTGACACTCTATATATAAACCGCATCCTTTTTCGCCTGAGTTATCCTGTAGTCTATAAGAATCGCCAGTATCTTTTCTCGCGTATCGACCTCGACAAGCTCATCAATCCGGTATTGCGGCCAAGCTACATTAAGAGCGCCAAGCGTTTCCGCTCGGTGGTTATTGATCCAGGTCACGGTGGCAGCGACCCGGGAAGCAAAAGTAGATACGGTTATGAAAAGGATTATAACCTGAAGTTGGCCAACCTGCTGAAACGCGACTTGGAGAGGAGAGGATTCCGCGTGCGCATGACGCGCAGCGGAGACACTTTTCCATCTCTTCGAGACCGGGTTGATTTCACCAACCGTATTTCTGACGCGATCTTCATCTCCCTACACTTCAATGCATACAATAATTCTTCGGCCAAAGGCATTGAAACCTATGCCCTCAGCCCAAAGGATACCGGCACCCACAACTCAAGGGGCGTTAAGGGAAGTGTGCTCACGGGAAATGCGCGTGACGCGGAAAACATCGCGCTTGCCACCGCCATTCATGCCTCACTCCTGAAGAAAACCAAGGCTGAGGACAGGGGCATTAAGCGCGACCGCTTTACCGTTCTCGCCGACATCAACAAACCTGCTGTCCTCGTTGAAGGAGGCTTCCTGAGCAATCCCGAGGAAGCTCGCAAGATTGCCAGTCCTTCCTACCTGGCCCTTTTATCCACCAGCATCGCAGATGCCGTAGTTACTTACCGAAACGCATTGCGCAAATAGCAATCAAACTTCACGCCACAATGCCTGAAAAGATGGATGGCAGTGAATAGCGGTGATTATAGCCATCTGCCCACCCGCAGCCGTTCAGCCTGAAGAATTGTCATAAATGACTGATAATCAGATTCCCGGGTGCTGCTAAGAATGCGATAAGTATAATGCTGCCAATGCCTTAGCTCCTCGATGGCACTCTCCATGCGTAAGCGAAAGGACTCATCGTCCTCGCTGCCTCGCGCTCGCAAGCGCTGTTCCAGCTCACCGGTGTCGGCAGGCATCAAGAAGATATCAACGCGAGAACGCGCAATCAATGGGTCATTACAGGCCCTGATCTGCGCCGCCCCCTGAACATCGATATCCATGATCACATCGAAGCCATCCCCAATAAGATCGGCAACCGATGAGCGCAATGTCCCATAGCTCCACTTGTGAACACCGGCATGCTCGAGAAACTCACCCGCCTCAAGTTTGTCAGCGAACTCCTGCTCCGAGAGAAAATGGTAATCCCTGCCGTTAACTTCCTCCTCGCGAGCCGGCCGTGTGGTGCATGACACGGAAAAGCGCACCTTTGGGTCATTCTCAACCACTGAACGCAAAACGGTTGATTTTCCAGCTCCGGCGGGACCTGAGAGCACCAGTAACATTCCCTGCCGGGAACCTGCATCCTTCTTTCCGGACTCCTCAGTCATTATTCGATGTTTTGGACCTGTTCACGAATTTTTTCCAGTTCGGTTTTTGCTTCAACAATATACTGGGCAATGCCGGCATCATTGGCCTTGCTGCCAATGGTGTTTAACTCGCGGTTAAGTTCCTGTGCAAGGAAATCCAGCGGCCTGCCCACAGGCTCCGAGCTGTCAAAATACCTTGTGCATTGCAAAAAATGGCTTTGCAGCCTGGTAATTTCCTCACTGATGTCACTGCGCTCGGCAAACAAGCCAAGTTCCTTCATCACGCGCTCATCATCGCTGTCAATATCAAGCCCGGCACCACTCAGCCTCTTATGCAGATTGTTACGATACCTCTCGACGACATCCGGCGCACAACCGGAGATATTCTCAACCAGATCCTGAAGCACGGACAGCCTGTTACGCAGATCCCGGCATAGATGATCTCCTTCCTGTGAACGCATCTCCACCAATGCACTCAGGGCCGCATCAAGCGCCTGGTTAATCAGCACCCACGCATCATCGGGTTCGGGCAATACCACACCCAGGGACAAAACACCCGGAGCTCTCAAGGGATCAAAGCCCTTGAGAATTTCACCATGTTCAAGTTTCTCGCCGAGCCCCCTTAAAACGTCAATATATTGCCGCGCGAGTTGCTCATCCACCTGGAGCTGGCCTGAAGATCCCTCAATGGCAGAAACATTAATACTGACATTCACCCTGCCCCGCGAAATTAACTCGCCAATGCGCTCTCGCACCTGCTTTTCAAGCCTTACCAGTTCACGCGGCAAACTGACGACAATATCCACCTGCTTGCGATTAACCGATGAAACCTCTGCACGGTAAACCAGGCCATCTGCCGACGCCTCACCGTGCCCAAACCCTGTCATGCTCTTCATTAAATTGAATCAATAGCCCATCGAGCCGTATGACAAATCGAAACTGGGCATTAAACTGCCATCACGCCAAAAATGCTGTATAATATCATTATCGACACAAGGATTGTGCTGTTACCGTAGAACGGTGCCTTCCGGACCGCCGTAATTACGCTCCCCAAAACCCCAAAACTTTAAGACCCCAAGTCTCTCTAATCTATTGAACACCCACTGATTGAAACTCCGCTGCTGGCAGCTGGAGGGGAAACACCCCCCTCTTGATGACCCACCTGAAACTGCATCTATTGATACTCGTTGCAAGCTCACCCTTCGCGTTATTGGCTGAGGACTCTGAAGTCGATACAACGGCTGAAATTGCCGTGATGGAGGAAATGCC
>JAAESJ010000012.1 GCA_024229495.1 Verrucomicrobiaceae bacterium
CTGTCCCTGAGTTGAATCCCAGCGAATGCCAAAGTAATCAGAAGTAGAAGGACGAGAAGCGACAGAACTCCGATCAGTACCCCTGCCATGGACCCATCTTCATTTCCTTCCTCCGCCTTTTCCTCACCTGAGATGTGAATGTTAACAGCTAGATTTGTTGATGCCTCATCCCCCGAAATAGCCCTCACTAGAATTACCTGGTCTCCCTCGATTGTGTTGTTGGGGAGGAATTTCAGCCTGTCAATGAGAAGTCCATGAGTAATCTCAAACTGGGAGTCGCCGGCATTGAATTCTGCCAGATCCATCCAGTTATCCCTCATGTCCCAAGTCCTCCACTGTACTCGTTGAATCGCCCCGTCTAGGTTGTAAAACAAGGAATCCCCTGCGCCGACCTGGACTCTGTTATCCATCCCGTACTCGCTATCCAGAGTTATGTTGAGTGCCAGACTCAACTCATAGTGATAGTTAGCAGCCTCCTCCACCGATGGAAGTGCGTTGACATGTCCGTGCCCATACACGTTGTTCTGGCGGTTCTTGGGTATGGCATCCTCAGCACATGGCTCATTTGCAGCCATGTAGTGGCACTGCCGGTAAGTCGAGGTCTCCTGCATCATGTTCCTGATGTCGAAAGGAGATAAATCCGGGTTGGCCTGGTACATCAGTACCGCGACTCCCGCAGCACCAGGGGTGGCCATGCTTGTTCCGGATAGTGCGACGTAACCAGTGCCGGTATTGGCATCAGGGGCCATCACATCACTGCCCACGAAGGCAATGTTCGGTTTGATGCGCCCCTCCTCAGTAGGCCCTTGGCTAGAGTAAATCGCTATTGCAGTGTTCTTGTCAAGAGCCCCGACAGTGATCACGTCTTCTGCACTCCCGGGGGTCCCGATAGTCGCAGGTCCGGCGGCATTTCCTGCTGCTATGAATAGGGCCACCCCTGCCCTCATCATCTCATTGCCCATTCTATTGACCGACTCCTCCTCAGAGGAAGTCCACTCAATCGCACCCGGGCCACCGAGGCTCATACTGGCAGCCCTGATGTTGAACTC
>JAAESJ010000013.1 GCA_024229495.1 Verrucomicrobiaceae bacterium
TGGATTCATAAGCATTTTCCCGCCGCTGAACTGATTGAAGTCTCGAGCACGACCCGGGCGGCGGCCATCGTTGCCAAGGAGCCTGGGGCAGCTGCCCTTGGTGGGAAACTGGCGGCGAACTTAAACGGTCTTACCATTCTTGAGGAGGCAATCCAGGACCGTGCGACAAACACCACCCGTTTTTTGGTTTTAAGCCACAATACCTGCCCCTCCACCGGCAATGACCGGACCTCGGTCATGTTCTCGGTGCGGGACAAGCCCGGATCGCTCTTTGATGCACTGCAGCCTTTCAATTCCTTCAAGATCAACATGAGCAAGATCGAGAGCAGGCCTTCAAAGAGGCGTGACTGGGAATACTACTTCTTTGTGGATATCGTCGGGCATTGTCTGGACCCGGAGCTCGCCGAGGCCCTTGGCAAGCTTGAGGCACACTGCAGCTTCATGAAGATTCTGGGAAGTTATCCGGATACCGAGTGCTGAAGACTTGCTGAATCATTTTCATGATTAAAGCTTTGGGATTAAGCGGTGGGCAAGAAATTCTACCGCTTTTCCTTGGATAAGGGCAGCAATCCCGGTCAGGGGTAAGGGGGATGGCAATTTTAGGAAACCCTTTCGCGAAACTCCATTTTCCAGATTTTACTTCCTGTCCGGGAATTGGCACGCGGATTGCCATAATACACGTAAGTCATTGACTTTTAATTCATTATATGTCATCTCGTGCATTCTGGTGGGTTTTCCGCTTGGTTTGTGGCTTACCGTGGATAAAGTGAGCGCCCTTTTTGTGTTAAAAAAACGCGGAATGTGCGTGGCATTTAACCAAGTCTGAAAAAGACCCCAAGGAACATGGGATAGCTACACAACCTGAAAGATCAAACCAGCATCAATATTTCGCCGACCTGCACATGAACGTCGGCAAGCGAATCACTTATGAAGTTTAAAGGATTGCCAACCAAACGGGGCCTCTATGATCCTGCCAATGAAAAGGACAGTTGTGGTGTCGGTTTTGTGGCGAACATGAAGGGCGATCCGAGTCACCGGATCGTGCTTGATGCCCTGGAGATGCTTGTCAGGATGGAGCATAGGGGTGGATGTGGTTGCGAGCCCAATACGGGTGATGGTGCGGGCATACTTGTCGGGTTGCCGGAGGGATTCCTGAGGAAGGTGGCCAAGGAGGATCTCGATATTGACCTACCAAAAAAGGGACAGTTTGGAGCAGGCCTCGTTTTCCTTCCCAAAGACGAAAAGGAGAGGGAGAAATGCATTCAAGAGGTGGAAAAAATCATTCATGAACATGGCCAGGTATGCTTGGGCTGGCGCGATGTTCCTGTGTGCGCTGAGGAGGCTAATGTGGGACCGGCTGCGAGGGCGGCTGAACCTTCCATTAAACAATTGTTTATTGGTGCTGCCGAGGGAGTCGAGGGAGATGATTTTGAAAGGCAGTTATACATCATAAGGAAACGCGCCAGTCATCAGCTTCGATTCGACCAGGATCTGGACGAGAGGTTGCTTTTCTATATATGCAGCCTTTCCACCAAGGTGATGATTTACAAGGGCATGTTGAATACTGCCCAGGTGATTAAGTATTTCAGTGACCTTGCCAATCCTGATTTCAAGACCCACTTGGCGATGGTGCATTCCCGGTTCTCTACGAATACCTTTCCCAGTTGGGATCGTGCGCAGCCCTTCCGCTTCATGAGCCATAACGGGGAGATTAATACCCTGCGGGGTAATATCAATGCGATGCGCTCAAGGGAGGGAACCTTGAAAACGGATCTTTTTGGCGAGCACCTTCCAAAGCTCTATCCGATCATGGAGGAGGAGTGCTCTGACTCTGGCAATTTCGACAATGCCTTGGAATTCCTCCTGATGTCCGGGCGTTCTTTACAGGAGGCGGTGCTCCTGATGGTGCCTGAAGCGTGGCAGAAGCATAAACAGATGGAGCAAGAGAAGCGGGATTTTTATGAATACAATTCCTGCATCATGGAGCCCTGGGACGGTCCGGCATCGATCGTGTTTACCGACGGCAAATACATTGGTGCCGTGTTAGACAGGAATGGTCTTCGCCCGAGTCGATATTACATCACTAAAGATGACCGTGTCATCATGGGCAGTGAGGTGGGTGTTGTGGATGTAGATCCAGCTGATGTCGTTGCCAAGGGCAGGCTGCAGCCGGGGAGAATGTTCCTTGTTGATTTTGATAAGGGCAAGATGATCCCGGATGAAGAGATAAAATCCGAGTTTTCCGCCCAGCGGCCTTATGGGCAATGGCTGAAGAATCAGAGGATTGAACTCGATGACCTTGAGACTCCCGCTGATGCTCATGGTCTGGATGAAGAGAACCTGCTCCCGAGAATGCAGGCCTTCGGTTTTACTACCGAGACCATGCAATTCATGTTGTTGCCGATTGTTAGCGAGAAGCGCGATCCGCTTGGCTCCATGGGCAATGACGCGGCACTGGCATGCTTGAGTGATAAGCCAAGGATGCCGTATGATTATTTCAGGCAGCTCTTTGCACAGGTGACCAATCCCGCCATCGACTCGATCCGGGAAGAAGTCATCATGTCACTGGAGTGTTACATTGGACCGGAAAAGAACCTCGTGGAAACAACAGAGGAGCATGCGCAGAGATTGCGTTTGCCTTACCCGATCCTGTCAAACGAGCAGTTGCATTCCCTTAAGCATATGGATCATAAGGGCTGGAGATCCAAAGTGATTGATATTACTTTCCCCAGGTCGGAGGGCATAGAGGGGGTCAGTAAAACAATTGCAAGAATCTGCAGTGAAGCTCAAGAGGCGATCCGGAGCGGTTGCAGTCTGGCAATATTGAGTGACAGGGCAATTTCCGATGAGCGTGTTCCTCTCAGCACATTACTGGCCAGTGGTGCCGTTCATCAATACCTTGTTAAAAATTCCCTAAGGACCCAGATTGGCCTGGTTGTTGAGACCGGGGAGGCCAGGGAAGTTCATCATCATTGCCTTTTGATTGGCTATGGTGCTGATGCAATCAACCCTTACTTGGCCTTTGAGGCTTTATGGAAAGCCAGACGCGAGGGGTTAACTGATCCTGAGGAGTTTCAGGACGATAAGTCTCTGGTGGAGGCCTACCTTAAAGGGGTGGCAAAGGGAATGTTGAAGGTGATGGCCAAGATGGGCATTTCAACCCTGCACTCCTACAAGGGAGCGCAGATTTTCGAAGCAGTTGGCCTGAAGGAAGATGTCATTGAACTCTGTTTTCGCGGGACTGCGAGCCGTGTTCAGGGACTTGACCTCAATGAGTTGGCCGAGGAGATGCTCAGGAGACATTCCTTAGGCTATCCCCCGCGCGATGAGGTCAGGCTTCCGACACTCCCGAACCCCGGTGAATTTCACTGGCGGGCAGACGGTGAGAAACACATGTGGAATCCGGATTCAATCGCGGCTTTGCAGATCGCTGCACGCTCGAATAATTTCGAGTCTTACAAGCAATTCTCGGAGCACATCAATAACAGCAGCAAGGCATTGTGTGCATTGCGGGGGTTGATGGATTTCAAGTCCGGTGTCAATGGCGGCTCAATTCCGATCGATGAAGTCGAATCTGCCTCTGAAATCGTGAAACGTTTCTGTACCGGGGCAATGAGTTTTGGCTCCATATCCGCTGAGGCACACGAGGGACTGGCTGTTGCCATGAACCGCTTGGGCGGTAAAAGCAATACCGGGGAGGGTGGTGAGGACCCTGAGCGCTTTACCCCCATGCCGAACGGGGATTCAAAACGCTCGGCAATCAAGCAGGTAGCCTCAGGTCGTTTTGGGGTAACTATTTGGTACCTGACAAATGCTGATGAGCTCCAGATCAAGGTTTCCCAGGGAGCTAAACCGGGTGAGGGCGGGGAGTTGCCCGGGAAGAAAGTGGATGAAACCATTGCCCGTATCAGGCATTCCACACCGGGTGTGGGATTGATCAGCCCGCCACCGCATCATGACATTTATTCCATCGAGGACCTTGCCCAGCTCATTCACGACCTAAAGAATGCGAATCGTCATTCCAGGGTCAGCGTTAAGCTGGTCTCTGAGGTTGGTGTTGGGACGGTTGCTTCCGGCGTGACCAAGGCGAAGGCTGATCACATCGTCATAGCAGGAGAGACTGGAGGAACCGGGGCATCTCCACTCACAAGTATCAAGCATGCAGGTTTACCATGGGAGCTGGGCGTTGCAGAGACTCACCAGACTTTAGTCCTTAATGACCTCAGGAGCAGGGTTGTTATTCAGACGGACGGCGGCCTGAAGACGGGTCGGGACGTTGTTATCGCAGCCCTTTTGGGCGCCGAGGAGATGGGGTTTGCAACAGCTCCGCTGATCACCATGGGGTGCATCATGATGCGTAAGTGTCACCTGAACACTTGCCCGGTGGGGATTGCGACGCAGAACAAGGAGTTGCGCAAGAAGTTTAACGGCTCGCCTGATTACGTGGTGAACTACCTGTTCATGGTTGCCGAGGAGGCACGGGAAATCATGGCTGACCTTGGCTTCCGCAGTATTAACGAAATGGTGGGACGGGTTGACGCTCTGGAAATGCAGAAAGCCATTGACCACTGGAAAGCCGATGGCATCGACCTGACTTCGATACTTACCCCTGCAGAAAAACCACATTCCAACGTTGGAACTTATTGCACGGAATCCCAGGATCATGGCCTCGAGGAGGTGCTAGACATGAAGTTGCTTGAGCTTGCCAAGCCGGCACTGGAGAACAGTGAATCCGTCGACATTCAACTGCCCATCCTTAATACGGACCGCACCGTGGGAACCATACTGAGTAATGAGGTGGCCAAGGCGCACGGAGGGGATTTGCTGCCTGAGGATACCGTGAAAATCAAGTTTACCGGATCAGCGGGACAAAGCCTTGGAGCGTTCCTGGCCAAGGGGATCAGTATCGAGCTCGAGGGTGATGCTAATGACTACGTCGGCAAAGGCCTTTCGGGTGGCAAGCTGGCGATCTATCCTCCCCGCTCCTCAGGATTCCCTGCTGAAGAGAACATTATCGCCGGCAATGTTTGCCTTTATGGCGCTACCGGTGGCAAGGCATTCTTCCGTGGACATGCTGCTGAGAGATTTTGTGTGCGCAATAGCGGAGCACATGCCGTGATTGAAGGCGTTGGAGATCATGGCTGTGAGTATATGACAGGAGGTCGCGCCGTTATACTCGGGCCAACAGGCCGCAATTTTGCGGCAGGAATGTCAGGCGGTGTTGCTTATATTTGGGACCCGGAGAATAGATTTCCGCCAAATTGCAATATGGAAATGGTCGATTTGGAAAAGCTTGTCGATGATGAGGATATAGACGAGCTGAAATCCTTAATCGAGGAACATGGCAAACTGACAGGATCTACCGTGGCCAGGGATATCCTGGGTGAATGGGACAAGGCCTTGGGTGATTTTGTCAAGGTCATGCCAACGGATTACAAGAGGGTCCTGGAAGAGCGCAAGCAGGCCGATAAGGAACTCGTTGCCTGAAATATAAAATAGAAAATAGAAAATGGGTAAACCTACTGGATTTTTGGAGTTTGAGCGTGAGGTAGTGCCTTATCGTGATCCTCTTGAACGCCTGGAGGATTACGGGGAGATCAATACGAGTCCTCCTGAAAGCCACCTTCAGACCCAGGGTGCGCGGTGCATGGATTGTGGTGTGCCGTTTTGCCAATCCGGTAATGGTTGCCCAATAGATAACCTTATTCCCGAGTGGAACCACCTGGTGTACCAGAAGCGTTGGAGGGAAGCTATTGACCGGCTTCACAAGACCAATAATTTCCCGGAATTCACCGGTCGCGTGTGCCCGGCTCCCTGTGAGGGATCCTGTGTGCTCGGAATTACCAATCCACCGGTCACCATCAAGAATATCGAGAATACCATCATCAATCGTGCTTTTGCCGAGGGGTGGGTAACTTCTTCCAAGCCGAGTCGGCGTACTGGTAAAAAGGTGGCCATTGTCGGTTCCGGTCCGGCCGGGCTGGCGGCGGCTGATCAGCTCAACAAGGTGGGGCATGAGGTCACGGTTTTCGAGCGTGCTGACCGGATTGGCGGATTGCTCATGTATGGCATCCCCAACATGAAGCTGGACAAGGAGGTTGTGGAGCGCCGTGTTAACCTGATGCGTGAAGGTGGGATTAAGTTTGTCACTTGTGTGCACGTGGGCAGGAAAGAGGAGTTTGTCTCCGGTCACATGACACAGATCATGGAGGAAAGGGGCTGTGAGATGCAGTATGTTGACCCCAAGGATTTGCTGAAGGAGCACGATGCCTTACTCATGGCAACGGGGGCGACCAAGCCTTTCGATCCAACAGGGCGCAACCCCGGCCGCGAGCTCAAGGGGATCCAGTTCGCGATGGATTTTCTCACGCGTAATACCAAGAGCCTGCTGGACTCAAACCTTGATGACAACAGCTACACTTCAGCCAAAGGCAAGGATGTGATTGTTATTGGCGGGGGGGACACCGGGGCTGATTGTATCGGCACCTCATTGCGTCACGGCTGCAATTCAGTGATTAATTTTGAGCTTCTGGATAAACCGCCCCTGGAACGCGCTGAGAACAACCCATGGCCACAATGGCCGCGGATTTATCGCCTGGATTATTCTCATGCCGAGAACAAGGCCAAATACGGTAATGATCCGAGAAGTTACCATATCCTTGCCAAGGAGTTTGTGGATGATGGCACCGGCCATATTACCGGGGTGAAGACAGTCGAGGTTGACTGGTCCAATCCGGTTGAAGGTGGTGCGCCTTTCAGCGAGGTGGAGGGATCAGAAAAGCAGTGGCCTGCTGACCTGGTACTGCTTGCAACAGGCTTTGTTGGTCCGGAACTTGAGGTGGGGGAAATGCTCGGGCTTGAGACTCAGAACCCGCGCGGAAACTGGCAGACTTTCATCGGAGATCACGGGGAATTTACCAGCAATGTGGAAGGTGTGTTCGTTGCCGGCGACTGCCGTCGTGGTCAGTCGCTCGTCGTATGGGCCATTAACGAGGGGCGTGGTGCTGCCCGCGCCATTGATGAATACCTCATGGGTTCAACCCTCCTACCGGCTCCTGGCGTTACCCAGGGGGGGATAGCAGCTGGTGGCTAAGGGATGGTCATGGTGGAGGGTGACGTGGCGAAAATGAACCGGGCCGGATTGACGGGGGCGTAATCATTAACTTTGTCTTTGCCGGTGCCGGAGCTGTTGACCAACAAGCCGTGTGCGTTCTTGCCACGGATTACCCGTGCGGTGAGCGCTGCCGATTCGCGTGCACTGGGCAAGGAGCGGGGGGAGGCTTTCTACAGGCTCTGCCTTGAATACGCACAAACCAAATGGATGGCCGGACTTCCTGCACAGGCTTTGCTGCAGTTAAACCGTGCCATGTCTGCCGACCTTCAGGGAGATGAGCGTTGTTTAGCCGATTTTCCCATGCCTTACCTGCCAGTTTCCTGGATCCTGAAGGAGCGCCCCGACCGTAAGGGGCAATTTCTCGGTAATCCCCGCCGACATTGGCAGCACTATGCCACACGGATGTCCGGCCCGCGTGCTGAACTACGCTGTTGGCGTGCCTGGGCCTGTTACGCGATCGCCTCAAGGATCCTGCCGCATTCGGGATTTCCCCATGACGTTGAGCAGGTTGAAGCGGAGGCACTGGCAATGCCGGGGGAGCAGGAAATTGTCGGTATGCTGGGAGATATTGGCTTGAGCGGGGAGGCTGAATTGTGGCGCGAGTCCCTTGAATAATGAGGATCTTGCGGCCTTGGAGCAGATTCCTCCCGCAACAAGTTTGGCAGGCTTTGTGCGGTTCATCCTTGACGGTTAATCCCTGACGGGGAATGATCTCGATCCAATGTCATCCGAAGCATTTCCAGATATAAAGAAAATTCAATACGAAGGGCCGGGGTCGAAGAACCCCCTGGCATTCAAGCATTACAACGCCGATGAGAGCGTTGGCGGCAAGGCGATGAAGGATCACTTGCGCTTTTCCATTGCCTACTGGCACGCCATGCGTAATCCGCTGGCCGATCCATTTGGCGGCGGCACCGCGCAACGTCCGTGGGATGATGGGACTGACTCGATTGCCAATGCACAGAACCGTGCCCGGGTGGCTTTTGAGTTCATGGAAAAGCTAGGTGTCGAGTTCTATTGCTTCCATGACCGGGACGTGGCCCCGGAACTGGCGACCTTGCAGGAATCCAATGAGGCTCTCGATGCTGTTGCTGACGTGCTCCTTGAGGAACAGCAGCGTACCGGTATCAAGTTGTTGTGGGGAACCGCTTGCCTGTTTGCGCATTTCCGCTACAACCAGGGTGCTGCGACCAGTCCCAATGCCGATGTGTTTGCCTATGCTGGTGCTCAGGTGAAGAAGGCCATGGAGGTCACTCACCGTCTTGGTGGTACCGGTTATACCTTCTGGGGAGGACGTGAGGGATACTCGACTCTTTGGAATACCGACATGAAGCGTGAATTGGATCACTTGGCGAGATTTCTGCACATGGCCGTCGATCACAAGAAGAAGATCGGCTTTGAGGGACAGTTCTATATCGAGCCCAAGCCAAGGGAACCTACAACCCACCAGTATGACTCGGATGCTGCAGCATGCCTTAACTTCCTGCGTGAGCATAACCTGATGGATCACCTGAAGCTCAACCTTGAGACCAACCATGCCACGCTTGCAGGGCACAGCATGATGCATGAGATGCGCGTGGCGGCAGCGGCCGGCGCCCTTGGCTCGGTGGATGCCAATACCGGGGACGAGTTGATCGGATGGGATACCGACCAGTTTCCCACTGATATTTACCTGACATCACAGATGATGCTGGAAGTGCTGGGGATGGGTGGATTCACCACCGGTGGGCTCAACTTTGATGCCAAGTGTCGCCGGGAAAGCTTCGAGCCCGTGGATCTTTTTCACGCTCATATCGGCGGCATGGATGCCTTTGCGCGTGGCCTGAAGATTGCCCATGCCATTGCTGAGGATGGCCGCCTTACGGATTTTGTCGATGAGCGTTATTCCGGCTTTGATTCGGGCATCGGGGCAAAGATTGAGTCCGGTGAGGTTGGCTTTGAGGAGCTTGAGGTTCACACCCATGCCAATGGGGAACCCGATCTTTCCAGTGGTCGCCAGGAGATGCTTGAGAACCTGATTAACGAATTCATTTAGGCCTTCCAGGCTTTGCTGAACGGTTTTTGTTAAGGCGCTTAAACCCAAGGGGGACAAACCATAAAGACGATGTTTGTTTCCGATCCAGCTCAAGGCGGTTACCTGCGCTTTAGCCTGTTCGGGATCCCGGTGGCTATCCACTGGTTTTTCTGGATTTTAGCGGCATTGATAGGGCCCATTGGAATTGCCGATTCACCGCAGGGCATGAGAATCCTGCTGATTTGGATCGGAGTGGTCCTAGTCTCGATTCTCGTTCATGAGCTGGGCCATGCCTTTGCCTACCGGAAATACGGAGGGAGGCCACAGATTGTCCTGCATGGAATGGGCGGGGCGGCGATGGCCCACGGGCACTTTAATCGCAGGCAGAGCATCATCATCACTCTGGGCGGCCCGTTCTTCGGCCTGGTATTGGGAACCGTTATCTGGACGCTGCTCTATTGTGGCTTTGTGCCGGGAAATATTTACATCACGGCTTTGTTCATGTTCACGTTGCAGGTGAACATTTTCTGGTCCCTGCTGAACCTGCTGCCGATTCTCCCGCTCGACGGGGGGCAACTCCTCGGGTTTCTCATGAACGGTCGCAGGGCTGTATTGCGCGGGCAGATTGGGGCCGGATGTGCTGCGCTTGTGGGAATTGGTTTGTTTTTTCTTTTCTCGAGCCTGTTTTCATTGATCCTTTTCGGGTTCCTGGCTTACCAGAATTATCAGGCTACTGAGCGGGCCAGGCGCGGATTTTAGCGGGTAATCAGGGGGAATACCCTTTGCGCTGCGGCACCGGACACGGCACATTCCATCCATCATGAATGAAGCGCAGCTTGATGACCTTATTGCCTACCTGAAGTTTCCCAGTGTCTCTACTGACAGCAGGCATGCCGGGGATGTCCAGCAGTGTGCCGGGTGGTTGCGAGAGAAGATGGTTTCCCAGGGGTTGGAGACTGACATCCATGAGACAGCTGGACATCCGGTGGTGGTTGGCAAAAACAGGCATATTGAGGGTCGTCCGACGGTGATGATTTATGGCCACTATGACGTGCAGCCGGCAGACCCGCTGGACCTGTGGGATTCTCCTCCATTTGAGCCCCGTATTGAAGGTGGGAAGATTTATGCCAGGGGTTCCACCGACAACAAGGGGCAGAACCTTGCGCATATTCTCGGCATTGGGGAGACGTTAGCCGCTGAAGGGGACCTGCCCGTCAATGTCATTGTCCTCGTTGAGGGGGAGGAGGAGATTGGTAGTCCCAACCTCGAGCTTTTTTTAGAGCAACATAAAGAGGACCTTGCCTGTGACATCGTTGCCGTTTCGGATACCGGAATGCTGGCTGCGGGGCTTGGAACCTTTACCTACGGTTTGCGTGGCATTACCTGCATGGAATTAAAGGTCCGGGGACCGGCCATGGATCTTCATTCCGGGGTTTTCGGCGGATCGGTGGCCAATCCCGCAATGGTAGCAGCGCAAATTGCCTCAAGCCTGCATCATAAGGACGGCAGGATTGCTGTTGAGGGCTTCTACGATCGTGTTGAGCAACTGCAGGAGTGGGAGCGGGAAAGCTGGGCCGGGCTTCCGGTTCCCGCTGATGAGACACTGAGCCTTACCGGTGCTCCCGGGCTCTTTGGTGAGGAGGGATTTACCGACACGGAACGGCGCTGGGCGCGCCCCACTGCCGAGGTTAACGGAATAGGGGGAGGGTATCAGGGAGAGGGGTCAAAGACGGTGATACCGGCTGAGGCATTCGTGAAGTTTTCCTTTCGACTGGTGCCTGATCAGGATCCCAAGGAAATCCTGGAGCTGGTGAAGGTGCATTGCGAGAAGAACACCCCGCCGGGGGTAAGTGTTGATTATGACTTCGGCCACAGCGGCAAGGCTTATGTCATGGATCCACAGTCAGGATTCGGCAAGGCTGCGCAGAAGGCGCTTGAACAAACTTTCGGCACCCCGCCGGCATTAATCCGCGAGGGGGGCAGCATTCCCATCGTGCAGACTTTCAGGGATGTGCTTGGCGTGGATACACTCCTGCTTGGACTGGCTCTTCCTGATTGCCGGATTCATTCACCCAATGAGAACTTTCTCCTGCAGAATTTCTTCGACGGCATACGGCTGAACCGCAACCTGTTGCAGGCTCTGGCTAATGAGAAGTGATTCCTCTAGAAGTTACCAGACAACTGCTGGATATAGCGGCGCCCGCTGGCGCTTAATGTGGCAGAACTTTTACTGCCACTGAGCCGTGACCTGGTATTCCAGGAATGCGGGGTGGGGGAGTAGGTGACCCAGCTCAGGGTGGGTGTGCCCACGCTTTTTGTTGAGGGAGCAATTGCCAACGGAACACCGGAACTGCTAAGGGAGATTTCCCAGGATGGATTGGCATTTGCATCAGCCATGTTGCGGGCGAGCCAGGGGTAGAGCTTGAGCAGTGCGGGGATGCCTTTGTTGGCGATGAGCACTTTCCAGTAGACCTGCATACCGGACATGAATTGCGGGATGGTTATTGACGGGTTGCGTTGATGTGCCAGGAAAAGACCGGCGATATCGAGACCAACCAGGTTCAGGCCGTTATAGAGGCCGTGGCGGTTTGGTGAGGTGAAGTGCTTGCCATACCATCTCGGGAATTCCGGGCTGATCATCATGTTGAGCTCAAGGTGGAGGTGGGCGCGTGTCCTGTCGATGCCAACCCCGGAGTAGCCCAGTTTTCCTATGGTTGTTCCCGGCCTTACGGGCTGCCCGGGGCTGCAATTCACTGCGGAAAGGTGGGCATAAAGGCTGTAGAATCTGCCATAACCCCAGTCGTGCTCAATGACGATGTAACGACCGTAATTGCTCGCACCGGCGAGGTTGCTTACGTGGATCACCTTGCCGGCTGCGATTGACCTGACTGGATCCAAGGGCTTATTGCTGCGGTCACGGGCTGACGGGCGGATATCGATACCTTCGTGGAACTTTGTGAAGAGCACGCCGGCAGTAGTGCGCTTAGGCGTCCTGACGTAGCCGAATTTTCCACCCTGCCACGGTTTGCTCTGCCGCCCCTCGAAGGACCGGTTGGTGTACATGTAGAAGCGGGATGGATCCGGCCCGAAGATTGCCCGGTTTGTTGTGGGCAGGGTTAACTCAAGGCGTTGGATTTGTGCTGTCGCTTCAATGGCGGGAGTGTGCCACGCAAGAGCGAGCCAAGCAGAAATATGGAGTAATCGGAATTGATGGAGCATCAATTGCAGGCAACGCCCTTTGAGCTATTGGGTCTCTTCAGTTTCGGCAGCGTCGTTTGTTGCCGGCGTCCCGGGTTGTATTTCAATCTGTTCGAACCCGGCTTTCTTGAA
>JAAESJ010000014.1 GCA_024229495.1 Verrucomicrobiaceae bacterium
AGAAGGTCAAATCCGTCCATGCGCACTGCCGGATCGGTGGCATTTCCCTCCTTGATGTAGAGGTCCACTTTCTCCGGGGCTAATTCCTTACCCCCCACGATGCGACTGATATAGACACCGAATCCTGAGTCCTTGTCAGGGTCACGGTTGGAGGCGAGGAAGACATGGTCGCCACGGCTGGTAAGGGCGGCTTGTACGTCATCGCTCTCCGAGTTAAGGCCCTTGACGGGCTCTGCTGTTGAGAAGGCTGGGAGGGCAGGAGATTCCGGAGAGGGATCAATCGGGGGTTGAGGTTTTCCGGGCTCGGGGGTTACCGGTTGTGCCATGATGGCAGCGGTAAAGATGTCTTCACTGTTACCGTTACGATCCGAGGAGAAAAACAACCGGGTGCCATCTGCGGAGGGAGCGGGTCCAAGTTCATTGCTTGTGCTGTTTACCGCAGTATCCAGGGGTGTGGCATTGTCCCATCCTGTCCCGTTGCGGCTTGCGACATAGATGTCATAACCACCCTGGCCTCCTTGACGGTCAGAGGCAAAGTAGAGGAAATTGCCATCCCGGGAGAAGGCAGGTCCCCGGTCATTGCGGTTACTGTTGAGTGAGGTGAGGGGTTGCGGAGGTGACCAGAGGCGACCGTCCCAGCTTGAGAGAAACAGGTCATCACCACTTTCAATAGTTCCTTCACGGACGAGCACCATCGTGGTTCCGTTGGGAGAGAAAGCAGCCTCGAGTTTATTTCCGGGTTGATTCAGGGAGTTTTCATTATCCTGCAACTCTTCAGGGGCAGTGAAGAGGTTGGGCCTTGGATTTTCCCAGAGGATAGAGCGGGCCTTGCTCTCCTGGACCTCCACTCTTATCCCGTCGTCATCAGTGAAGTATGCCCAGACGTTCTCGCTGAGCTTTCCCCAGATGAATGAGCCAAGCAGTGCCAAGACCGCGAGTGCAAGCAGTGCGGGAAGGAAGCGCAGGAGTTTCCGCTTTTTTCCTGATTTGTGCTGCTTGTCGGAAGCCATATTAATTATCCTCTTGCAAGAAAGGCTAATGATTCAGGAGACATTTCCGGTAGATGTTCCCTCTTCATCGGTGGCAGGGGACACGGTTGCTTCCCGTGGCTGTTTCATGGCACGACGTGCCAGGTAGATGAAGAGTGCAAGTGAAACGGCCAGTGCAATCAGCCAGCCGATATTCCTGACGAACCAGGCTCCGGTAGGCACCTTGCTATAGTCGTATTTCTTTACCACCCTTTTGCTCTTGGCACTGTAGAGGTTGAAGGCATTGCCTTCCCGGTTGGAATTAAACAGCAGGTTAAAGCCGGCCATGCGAACGGCGGGATCAACCTCATCGCCAGGGCTGTTGATCTCCTCACCGAGATTGACCGGTTTCTTGGGTGAGTCTCCGCTTACCCTTGCTCGGTAAATGTCGGATCCCCCTTCGCCTCCCTTGCGTGAAGAGGCAAAGTAGAGGAAATCCCCGTGCTCGGTGATCACCGGTGCCTTGTCATCAGATTTGTCTTCGCTCAGCACGGCAAGGTGCTTGGCCTGGCGGAAATGAATATCCTTTGGCAGGGAGTCACCCTCGATGACGTTGCTGCTTGGCCCGGCGGGATCCGGCTCGAAGCCAAGCCCGTAGAGAGGGGTATATCGATAGTGTGCCTCAAGGCAGAGTGTCACCAGAGCGGTCATGATGACCTTGCCCATGGGGCCCGTGTGTGGACCGTTGACGTGCCATGAGCCGTCCTGTGCCTGAGCCTTTAGGAACTCTCCCTGCATTCTCTTGAGCCAATTGCGCCAGATCGGTCCCTGGTGCTGGTAGACAGCAAGTGTCCCGTAGTAGGCGTAGTAGATGTCAGCAAGGCTGAACCCGGCTTTGTCCATGATGAGAGCCGACTCGAAGGCCTTGGCCGCGTTGGATGAGGAGCGGGTGAGCTGGGCACAGAAAAAACCAACTGCGTTCATGGCATTTTTGCCTGAGTTCCTGGCGCCGGGGGAGTCGGTGTAGCCGTAGGAACCACCATCTTTTCCCCCGCTGACGATCTTCAGGAAATTGCGTACCCCTTTCCATGTCTTTTCCTTATTGGGGATCTTGATGCCCGACATCTCAGCACTGGCCAGAGCCATGACCATCCATCCGCTTACCGAGAGGTCGCCGCGCTGCTTGGGCTGGTAGCGCCAACCGCCTTCCTCGTGTTGCGCATCGACAATAAAGTCAATGGAGGCGACGGCTCTTTTCTTGATCTCCTGATCCTTGGTAACGCCGTATGCCTCAACCAGGGCAAGGGCGGCAATGCCATGGTCATACATGGCATTGTTCAACGGCCTGTCACCGCGCATGTCGCCTGAGGCGGGGTTTTGCTGGCCGATTAACCAATCCAGTCCCCGCTTGACGTTGTCCTGGTATTTGCAGGGTTCGTCGTGCCGCTCGCCGCGACCATAAAGGGCAAGCAGGCTGAAGGCTGTGGCTGCCACATCGTGCCCGTTTGCTCCACCGGTTTTTGTAATATCCCAACGCCCGTCCTCCTCCTGCTGGGATACCAGGAAAGCAAGTGCCTTGTCCACGGCGGCCTCGGATTGGGCGGTGCCGCCAAGCTTGGCCATTACCTCGGAATCGGCAAGGGCGCCCTCGCGCAGGGAATAGAGCATGCTTAGCTGACGGGATGAGATCAACTCGTAGGTCGTATCGCCGGCAATGTCGGCGGAGTAGAGGTCATAATCGACTTTCTGCTCGGAGACATCAGCCAGTTGCTCGGCCTGTGCAGCGGCAATGGCCTCCTTCTCACTGATTCCCACCGCCTGGTGGGGACGGTTGGAGGCGAAGTAAAGTTTCAGACTCTCAGGATCTATGGCGGGATCGATTTCATCAAAGGGGGTGTTCACCTTTTCTGTGAGGGGCAGTGGCCAGGCATATTCCACTCCGTCCCACTTGGACATCCAGATGTCGTGGCCTCCCTGCCCGCCAGGGCGGTCACTGGTGAAAAAAAGATATTTGCCGTCACCGCTGAGGTCGGGGCTGGTCTCGTTGAATTTGCTGTTGAGGGCACGCATTGGTCGCTCCTCACCCCACGTGTTACCATCAGATAACATCAGGAAGAGGTCGGAGTTGCCTTCCTCATCCGCTCTGGCAAACACCATACGCGCTCCGTTTGAGGAGATCGTGGACTGCAGGATGGTGTTGTCCTTGGAAATACCCTCAGCCGGCTTTGCTTTTTCCCACAACACATGGCCGACCTCGACATCCTTGGCTGCCTTGTTGAGACCGCTTTGATCCTGGTAAGAATACCAGCGGAAAAAGTCCAGATAGTTTAAGACCCAGATGCTTGCTCCGAGGATCAATATCAGGGCTCCCCAGCCGTAGGCCTTGAAGCGTTGCTTCTGATTAAATCCCAGAAAGGTCCCTGGTTGGGTTTCAGCTCCGCTATCAACCTGTTCTTCAGGTTGCTTGTTGGGCTGGGTTTCAGCTGGTTCTGCCTCGGGCATCTGTGGGCGCTTCTACTGTTCGGTTTTCACGGCGATGTTGGCGCGCGGGACGCCGACGTGACGGCAGATGGACATGATGTTTGCCAAGTAGAGGTGCTTGGCATCCTGATCACAGCGGATGAGGACCTTCAGTTCCGGTTTTTTCTGCAGTTCTGTCTCCATGAATGTGTCAATTTCCTCCTCAGTGACCTGCTTGCCCTGGATGACATACGCTCCGGTCTTGCGGATATTGATCTTGACCAAGGTGTCGGTTGACTGGGTAAGGGACTGGTTCCTGGCATCGGTTGGCAAGTTGACCATGTGGTCAATCTCCTCCTCCTTGAAGGTGGTGGTCACCAGGAAGAAGATAATGAGGATGAACATGACATCAATCATGCTGGAGAGATTGATGATTTCCCCGTCCCCGGAAGATGCGGAATTTCGGCGGCAGTTCATGGTTCTGGATTGCTGGGGATTAACTAGCTGTTGGATGAAGCGGAGCCCTTGAGGGCATGCTGGATCACAAAGTTGGTTCCGGCTTCATCAATATGGTCAATGACGCGGTCAGCCCTGGTTGAGAGCCACTGGAAGAGCAGGAGGACAGGAATGGCGATGGTCAGACCGGCGGCAGTACTGACCAGTGCCTGGTAAATACCGTTGGCCAAATCCGCTGTCTTGGCGGCGCCGCCGCTTTGCGCGGTTTTCTGGAAGGCATCGATCATGCCGTAAACGGTACCGAGCAGGCCGAGCAGGGGACAGACCCCGGCGATCACTGAGAGTGGGCGCAGGCTGCGCTTAATTTTTTCAGCCTCGCGTGCTCCGGCATCCTCAATGGCCTTACTGATTGCCTCGTGACCCTCGTTGCGCCACTGAATGCCGGCCTTGAAAATATTGCCAGCCGGGGTGGTGGAGCCGTTGCAGAAAGTCTCGGCGCTGTCACCGGTTGTATCACTCTTTAACGCATCACCGAGCCCGCTCATGAACTCCTGCGGCAGGATCCGTTCATTGTTGAGCGAGATAAAGCGCTCAAGGGCGAGGGCAAGGGCCAGGATTGAGGCGATCCCCAGAGGGATCATGACGGCACCTCCCTTAAGGATGAGCGAGAACATGGTATCACCATTCTCGTCGGCTTCTCCACCGGCTTCCTGAGCCATGGCCATTGAGGTGAATATCAGGAACAACGAAGCGCTGAAGAAAATTGCGCGGCGCCAATTCAAGGATGGTATGGTTTTGTAGGAACTTAGGTTCATGGTGTTATGGATGGAAGTATTGTAATTAGCTGGATCGCAGTTCGTCAAGGTATTGTCTGGCAACAATGGCTGCTTTTTCTTTACTGTATCGGGTGATAACATCTTTGAAACGCTGGGCGGCTTCGTCGCGCTTCCCCTGGGCGAGTAATACTCTCCCGATCTCCAGCATGGATTTTGCCTGCCAGCTGGGATATTTCTTGAAGCCAATCTCGATTTTCACAAAGGTCGCGATGGCTTGCTCATACTGCTGCATGTTGAAATAGCATTCGCCGGTCTGGAAACGGCCACGCACGGTCCACAGGTCGATGAGCTTGGGGTCGATGAGCAGCTTGCTGTATTCATTAACGGCATCCTGGGGTTTGTCATTTTTTTCCAGTGCGTAACCGAGACCGAACTGGGCGTTGCGCAGCCACTTGCTCTCGCGGAAATTATTCAGGAATTGTCTATAGGTTTCAATGGCCTGCTTATACTGGTTGGTTAATGCCTGGGTTTCCCCCAGTCGCATCGTCAATGTCTCGGCAAGGGCGGGCTCGATTCCCGGCAACTTGACCGCCTTGGCGAAATGATCCCTGGCAACCACTGTCTCCTTCAACCTTAAGCGTGATTCCCCGGCCTGGAAGAGCATCGAGGCACGGAGCTTGGACTTGGGGTAATCGGTTAGCAGTTGCTCGAACATGCCGGAGGCAACCTCATAGTCAGCCTTCTTGAAGTGTGCGCTGGCCAGCTGAATGCGGATCGGTTCCTTAAGAGCTTCATCCTTGACGCTCTTCATCGTCTCGGTCAACTGGGCGATCACCTTTTCCTGGGCGCCACTGTCGAGGTTCAACTCGGCAAGTTCGCTCTGCACCTTGATCACGAGGGGGCTCTTCGGGTGCTTGGCTAGAATCTGCTCATAGAGACCAACCGCTCCCTTGTCGTTCTTGAGCCCCCGTTCAGCCCATGCCCATTCGTATAGCGCCTGGTCGTTATTTTCCGATTTCGGGTAACCCGTGGTGAACTGCTTGAAGTAGGCAGCGGCATTTTTCCAGTCTTCCTGCTTGGCAGTAGAGAGGCCGGCATAATAAATAATCAGGTTGAGCTTTTCATGATCCTTGAACTGCTTGAGCATTTTCGGGAAATGCTTGGCCGCGACTTCGAAGTTTCCGTGGTTAACCAGAGCGATGCCATGCTGCAGGGCGGCATCGGCTCCAAGCGGGTGGGTGTTAGGGACTTTTGAGAAGTGCTCAGCGGCGGCTTCGTATTTCTCCTCGGTGGCCTCAACCCATCCCAGGTGATACATCACGCGCGGGCGCTGGGCGGCAGCCCCTTCTTTAAAGGGGTTTTTGCCCTTCTTGGCTGCCTCCTCCTCGCGGATGAAGCGCTCAAGGGCTGAGCGTGCCAGATTGAGATCGCCGCTCTCGTAGGCCAGGCGCCCCTGTTCGGCGAGTGCAAGCGGCAGGTGCGGGGTGGGGGCTCCGTAGTGACTGACAAGGGTAAGGAGATGATCGAGGGCCTTCTCCTTTTGTTCGTTGCGGTCATGAGCGACTGCCAGTTGAATAAGTGCGGTATCCAGG
>JAAESJ010000015.1 GCA_024229495.1 Verrucomicrobiaceae bacterium
AAGCGGATGTTCCGTAGCTTGGCGGAATTGCACGATACTGCTGGATTTAAGGAACGCCTCGAGCGGGAGTTTCCACAGGGGGCAGCGGAACTCGAGCGTTGTGGTGAGGAGGATCCTGTCTCAAGGCGCCGCTTCATGCGCCTGATGGGTGCCTCGACAGCTTTGGCGGGGCTTGGAATGGCCGCCTGCCGTAGGCCGGTTGGCAAGATATTGCCTTATGCCCGCGGGGTGGAGTGGATGATTCCGGGCAAGGCAGTCTATTATGCTACGGCCATGCCCAGGGCCGCCGGTGCTACCTCTATTGTTGCCAAGGTTCATGAGGGCAGGCCGACTCATCTGCAGGGCAACCCACTGCATCCCAGCACGAATGGAGGCACAGATCATTTTGCCGTGGCCTCGATTCTCGATCTCTATGATCCCGAGCGGTCGCGGTCCTACAAAAAAGCGAACAATCCGATCACGGACAGTGAGTTCAGGTCATTTTTCAGTGAAAAGAAGAAGAAGCTCGCTGATTCTGGAGGGGAGGGATTGGCCTTCCTTCACGGTGCCGGCACCTCTCCAACCCGGCAGCGCCTTGCCCTAAAGGTTCTGGAGCAGTTTCCCAAGGCGAAATTCTACCAGTTTGAAGCGGTGGACCGCGATGGCGTGGAAACAGCCACGGCGGATCTTTACGGCTCGCGCAAACAATTGCTCCACAGGGTTGAAGGAGCGGATCGTATTCTTTCCATTGGGTGTGACTTTCTTGGGATTGATCACATTGCCGATGATTCGACCTGTGGATTTTCCGCCAGGCGCAACGTCGAGGACGGAGCAAATGCCGAGTCCATGAATCGACTCTATGTTCTTGAGCACCAATATACCCTTACCGGAGGGATGGCTGACCATCGTCACCCGGTTAAGGTTGGCGACATGCCATTGGTCACCGCTCACATTGCCGCCAAGGTTGGTGAGTTGACCGG
>JAAESJ010000016.1 GCA_024229495.1 Verrucomicrobiaceae bacterium
AAAAGAATTACTTAATTATCCTCCCAGCTAAAACCTAGATTTCCTGCACGGCAGGAATGGTGATTCCAAGTTGATCATTGCTAATGCAGCAAGCACACCAGCATCAACACGCAGGAGCAAAATTGCAAATCGGTCGGGAGAAAACAGGGGGATCCTGTGGCCATTTAACCTAACGCCGTCTGCGCAGAAGAAGGGTGCAGGCCAGCAGCGCAAGGATTGCCGCAGAGGGTTCCGGGATGGGGTTAATCGGTGTGAAACCCGCCACCTCGGCAAAAAGGGCAACGTGCCCCATCTCATCAAGGCCATCAAAGCCACTATTCTGTATCAGGTAATCAGAGGCCTGGAACCCGCCCTGTTGTGAGGAAGGATTGGTATTTGGCAGGCGCAAGGCAAACCCGTCCTTATACTCCCAGTCCTCGCCGGTGCCATCAATGTCGGGATCTCCAAATACATCAAACACACCCCCCCCCTGGAAGACCTCGATAGCATCATCGCCGGAAACGACAAAGTCACTATCGATAAAATAAATGAACGGATCGCTGAAATTGTTCTGGAAGAAAGCCTGGGAGTTGGCATTGGCAGCAAGGACAAACACATCGCCGGCGGCAGCTGAGATCGAAGGGAAGGTAAACTCCTGACCGTCTGTGCCGCCACCATTATTGGCCACTCCAACCCCCCATAGACTTAAGTCAGCAATGGGCGTTGCTGTCTGAAGAAATATCGCCCTTGGTTGTCCTCCGGGCAAGTCACCATCACTGACACCGGCAATGACAAGTGAAGCATGCCCCCTGCCGGCAAGCAGAAGTGAAAATGCTGCCACTAAGAGTGCTCTGGCAACGTTGCGCGGCTGGAATGTCATTTAAGCTTTCTTAATGAATAACAAAGATGAAGCAATATTGAAAGTGACGTCGGGAATGCAACACGTTTTCAGTGCAAAATCTTGGCAGGAGAACCTGGTGTTTTTTTTAAAAAAATCCCACCGGAATCCAAAATGGCCCTGATAACCTTGAAACACAAAGGACATGGTAAACTGGCTGAACCTCCAGCCATAAAGGGCTTCCCGCGTGTCTCTGCCCGCTCAGCACTGGAGCATCTGCCAGCAATACCACTGCATGCGCGGTAAGTGAAAAGGCCCCTTCCACAGGTTACCCTTGATCGATGAGGAGCGGCGCCCGTCACGGTGCACGTAGCCAAACCACTCGCCATGCTCACTGTCATGAAAGGTATCAAGGCTGTATTGACGCACTCGCCGGTGCCACCCGGCATACCGCGACTCGCCGGTCAGCTGATAAGCGAGCAACGTTGCAATCTGCGCCTCGTTGTGCGGCCACCAGAACTTCATGTCGTGCCAGTATTCCTGCACCGGTGTGCCGCGCAGGTGCGCGAAGTAAAAAAGCCCCCCGTATTCCTCATCCCATCCCCTTTGCCACATCCAGTCGAGCATCCGGCAACCGAGTCCAAGCAAGTCCTTGTCATCCCGGAACCCGGCTTCATGCAGGATGAACCAGGCGCATTCGATGGCATGGCCCGGATTCAGGGTCAGCCCGTCGAAGTGCTCGACAATGGACCCGTCGAGAGCCACCTGCTCCATGACGCACTCCAGGTCCGGCTTGAGAAAGTCATCGCGAATCTCGGCAATGAAGCCATCAATGAGGGATTGCGCATCGTCCAACCCGATGGTCGCGCGCAACTGCTGCACCACATTGAGCAGGATCATTGGTGCCCCGATCGCCTTGACGGGGCGCACGTCAGTAAACTTCGACTCCAGTAGTTCGGGGTGCCGGTAATACTCCAGGCACTTGTGGAGTAACCCGCGCGCCTCTGCCGCCATACCGTCATCCCCGCTTGCTCCCGCATGCGCGGCAAGAGCCATTGCCGCAAAGCACTCGGAAAAGAAATACCGGCGCTTGCGCAATGGCAGGCCCTCACGCGTGGTCTGGAAAAACATCCGCCCATCATCATCAAAACAATGGTCGCGCAGAAAGCGAATTCCCGAGGCCGATGCCTCAAGCCATTGTTCACGGGGCTCTACCGTTTTATACAGGGTTGCCAAAAGCCAGGCAAAGCGCCCCTGTTGCCAAACCGACTTGTCATCATCAAGGAGCGTCCCGTCCCGGTCACGGCATGTCAGGTAGCCGCCATGCTCAAGGTCAATGCACCCGGGCAACCAGAAGGGCAATGTATCCTCAAGCAATCCCCTCCGGTAATCCTCTGCAAGTTGGCTGAGCTCCTCCTGGGTATAGGACACCGTTATATTTTCCCCTCCTGCTGGGTGGCAAGCTGCCGCCTGTATTTATCCCTACCCTCGGGATCCTCCACCGCGTCCACTGAATAGAAAATGAAACCCAGCGCACGACGCTCACGCACAGGGGAGCGATTACCCTCAGCCCGATGCACAGTCAGCGCATGATGGGCCAGCAGGTCACCGGGAAGAGCAGTGATGGTCACCTCATTAACTTCATCATCACGCTTGCCGAAGTCACTGACCCCCTGCGAAAACCCAAGGGTATTGGTAAGCGCATGGGGTCGCATGCCTTTCAAGTGGGAAGCCTTAACGTAACGCACGCAGCCGTTCTCTTCATCTGCAGGATCAAGGGCGAGCCACATGGTTAATGCAAGCGGCGGATTTAGCTTGAAATAAAATCCGTCCTGGTGCGCGGGAGTAGGCTTGCCTATCCCCGCAGGCTTATTGAAAAACTGCATATTCCTGCCGATCACCTCACTGCCGAGAAGTTGGCAGGCAAGTTGACTTACCCTTCCCTGAAAAAAATTCCCGAACCACTCGTCATGAAGATGCATGGACTGCAACTGCTTCAAGGTTTCGGGATTCTCACGCTCCTCGTAGAAAACCTCCTCGGATCCAAGTCCCGGAACCACCTCGGTGATATACCGCTCAAGATTCTTCAGGCACTCCCCCACCTCATCTGCTGAAAAAAAGGCCGGCATGAGCACATAGCCATCACGTGCAAATGCCTCTCCAGGATCCGCCTCGCCGCGAATTGCACCGGAAACTAAATCCCCTGAATCTCTACTCATGCAAATATCATCACTGCTGGTTCTTCTTAACTTATACCCGGATTACTTAAATAAAACGGCAATCCGATTTTCCCTTTGGCCACACGCTCCGCGGTTTTTTTCTCATTTACGGTCCGGCGATGGTGAAAACCCCCCGCCAAAAACGCACAAAGAGCCTGAAAACACGGAGGAAAGGCAAAATCCCCTTGCGATCGCCCGGTTGAGCAGTATTTTCGCGCGCCTCTGAGAAAAAAGCGCGGGTAGCTCAGTTGGTAGAGCAGTTGGCTTTTAACCAATTGGTCCTGGGTTCGAGTCCCAGTCCGCGTACTTCTCTTATTATCATAAGAGTTAAGCTTTCAGCAGAAGCAACTGCAATCATTTCCACGCAGTTCAGTTAGATTATCCTTCATCACGTCTGCCCATTCATTTCATTGCGAAAATCGACACCTTGAACCCTAAGACGTGAAAAAAACCTCTCGCATCATTTTTCCATGACGAAATAACGCCTCCCCCTGTCCTGTATTTAAAAGCGAGACGAGGGCTTGTAACATCAGGGATGCCAAACCGTCGTATCGTTAAGCTATGCTCAAGCGCCTCAATTGGGTCAATCGCCCTCGGACTTTTACTGATGCTGACCGCGCTCGCTCCGCACCCAAGCAAAACATGGGGAGTCGTGACTAGTGATTGCCTTCCGCAAGCCATCCTGATCGCAGCAGGGCTCATTGCTCTCGCTATTTGTGGTATTGCCAGGCGTGAGGAATGAGAAATTGGAAGCCTTTGC
>JAAESJ010000017.1 GCA_024229495.1 Verrucomicrobiaceae bacterium
ACCAGGATCTTTGCCATCACCTGTGCTGTCAACGCGTGGTATTCCCTGGCCACCCCGTCGCGTTTCTGGCGCAATCCTTCCAGCAGGGTCTCCCAGTTGCTGTCATCCTCAATCCCGCTGGCGCTCATGACGCTGCGTTTCAACGCTGTCGCGCGGGCCTCGTCGGATTCGATCTCGTCCTCAATCGTGGCAAGTTCCTGCTCAATGTCTGCGAACCCTGCTGCGTCCCAGGCGTGGCCCGGGTCCTCGGCCAGGTATTGGTCCTCAGGGATTGCCAAGGCCGCCAACGTCCTCTCGACCTTTTTTATTTCCTGTTCCCGGTGCTTGCGCGAAATGGTCAGCGCATCAATGGAGTCGTCCCACCCGTCCCGGTCAACCTGCTGCCCGGTCAACCCGGTCAGCTGACTTGATATGTCATCTTCCTCCTCGCTGAGCTCGGCCCGCGTTTGTTGATATTTCTCAATCCGCGCCCTGGCATCCGCGGCGAGCCCATTATATTTATCGGCCTTGGCCTGCAGGCTTGAGAGGTCGGCAACGGGCTCGCCGAAGCGCTGTTGGTATTCCTTTTCAAGTTTCTCCAGGTCAAGGTTCACGACCGGTCCCGATTCCACTTCCTTGCGGGGTGCAAACATGCGCCAGCCCACCAAGGCGGCGGCGCCAACGCCCAGGGCGGCGACAAGGAATTTCAAGCCCATCAGCCCGGCAATGATCATTCCCGCGATGCAGGCAATGGCCGCAGGGAGTTGCCACCGCGCCTTGTCCTCCTGCGGAATTTCCGGGGTGGCACGTGTGTAGTTCTCGTAGTTCCTCACGGCCTGGACCAGGTATTCGTGATCCTCGACCTGGCCTTGGAGTTGGGGGATTGCCGCGGACTCTTTATCGGCATCGCGCTGCTTCTTCCTGCAGCTCTGGATTTTTTCCGTGAGGATGCCGATTTGGGTCTCACTCGCGAGATTGTCCAGTGCGCCCTGCTTTTCATCTACCGAGGATGACAGCACAAAAGCCTCGTGGCGCTTGGCCGCCACCAGCTGTGCTTTCGATCCCAGGAGCTCTTTTCGCTTGGCCTCCAGTGTCACTAGGCGGCCCTCGGAGGATTTCTGATCACACTCTTCCACCAGCGCGTCGAGCTCGGCCAGCCTGGCCTTGAGAGTTGCTTGGTCCTTGATTTCCCCCGTCTGGTTGCCCTGTGGCTCTCCATTGACGATGGAGGCCTTGCGTAACGTCTTTGAGATCCGGTCCTGCACGCCGTCGAGCTGCTTCTGCCCCACCAGAAAGTTGCGCAGCACATCAATTCCGACTCCTTGATTTGTGGCGCCGGTGCCGTCTAGCCAGGTCGCTCCTTCCTTGACGACCAGCAGGCGGGCCAGGTCGTCGGGCAGCGGGTTGTCCGGGTCCTGCCAGCGGGACTCCAGCTTTTCCTTGCCCTTGGGGGTGAATGAGACCGGCCCGTCATCGATGCCGGACACCTCCACCTTGGCACGTGTGTCCCACGGACGCAGTGGCCAGTCCGC
>JAAESJ010000018.1 GCA_024229495.1 Verrucomicrobiaceae bacterium
CCCAGGATCCATTGCGAAACATGCCTACGATCGATCGCTCCGGGCTGGTTCTTTTTCTTTCTTGGTGGCATTTCCTTGAGGGCCACCTGTTCCCAGATACTCTTCCAGGTAGTGAAATTTTCCGTGTTTACCACGGTCAGTTCCTCAAAGGAGAGGTCACCTTTCTTGGTTTCCCCGTCATGGCAGTCGAGGCAATAGTTCTCAAGGAATGGCTGGACGACCGAGGAAAAGGAGGGCTTGGCGGCCAATAGAGTGGCCGGCAGGAGAAAGGATCCCAGAACGGTCAGGATGAAAGGGCGAAAGCGCATTTTCATTATCTCATGCCATTGCTTCGATACCATCGCGCTTCCGCGACGCGAAATGCAGCAGCCTAGGCAAGCAGGTTCTCAATAGGACCGGCCTTGGAACGATAAGTGGGAGCCAGGCTTTTTGCCATGTTGAATCGGTCAACGGGTGCCCCAACGGCATGCAACAGTGTTGCATACAGGTCATTGATAGGCCGCTTTGCCATCTGGGTAAACCGGCCGGTCTTTAGCGGTCCGCCGGGGTTGCCAATCAGGATGAAGGGCCAATTGGCCCCTGAAGTGTGCTGCTTGTCCGCGTTGTTGCTGGTGTAGACGATCACGGTGTTGTCCATCATGGTGCCATCGCCCTCCGGCATCGACTCCAGTTCCTTGACCATCTTGACGAGCATGCGGCAGTTATACTGGCGGATCTTGAC
>JAAESJ010000019.1 GCA_024229495.1 Verrucomicrobiaceae bacterium
AACCCTGGGATGCTTGACGATGTCAGTGACATGCCCAAGGGAGAGCACGTTGTTGTTTGCAATGGAGTGCTCGTGCGCATTGAAGGTGACCAGGTCACCGTCGATCTTGTAGCCTCCTGAAAGCTGGGTCTTGTTGTTGGATTCGAAGGGGAGAACATAGAGTCGGTTGTTGCGAACCACGATAGCCCTGGGATCCTGGGCCGTTATGTTGAGCCTTTTTTCCACCTCGCGTGTAGCGACATTGACGACGGCGATTTTATTCTCCGAGGAGAGGGCGATATATGCCTTGTTATTATCGGCAAAGGCGATACCGACCGGCTCATCAAACCGGGTGGCTCTCGTGGTACGATCAAATTCCTGGATGGTTGCGATGACCTGAAGGTAGGTCGGGTTGGCTGGAACGATGTCGATCACGCTGACAGAATCGGAGACGTGGTTTGCAACCCATATTTCCCTGCCGTCCGGACGGACGGCTATGCTTACCGGGTCAATCCCGACATTGATGCGCGAAATGACAGTCCTGGTTTTTGAGTCAATTACATCAAGTGTGTCGGCAGGGGTGTTCACCACAAAGACGAAGTTTCGATGCAGCACAATGGGGGAGGCGTGCGGACTCATGAATGAAGGGTGGCCAATCTTGGCCGGTGCTTCTGGTGAACCTGCGGGAGACTTACCTGTCGCTTGTGATGAGCCTGTTGTTTGAGCTTCACTCTGGACGTACCAACCTGCAGAAAGGGATGCGCCAACCAGCAATGCGGCAAAGGTTGTTGGTAAATGAATTTTCCTCATGACATTATTTGCTCAGCGTGTGGACCGATCCAGAATCGGCATCTCATATATAATCCGCTTAAATGTCGAGTATTCAGATTTTTTTGCCAAAAACCGGGAATAATGTTCACAATTGGAGAGATATTGCCATTGATTACAAAGGTCGCTCCAGAGCGATTGCTGGATCTGTCAGTGGATTGCCATGTATAGGGACACATATTCAAGGCAATGGAGCGGTTTGTTTGCCTTGAACTCCCTGCTCATCGCATTTGCGCAAACACAAGCGGGGCATATGAATTGTGCCGCACCCGCTAATGGTGGGCAGATGCGGCACTGAGTGAAGATTACGCAATCGCGCTCAGGTTAAGTTGAGCAGAAGGTTTATTCTGTTAACCTGACCCTGAGTCGGTGAACCCCAGCGGCATCCCTGCGTCCTTGCAGTGATGTCCATGCATCAGCTCCGTCCCTGCGCAGATGGGCAACGTTTGGTGCATTTGCCGCTACGACATCCTGCCTGGCGATCAGGCCCGTGCGCCCCCAGTTGTTGGCAAGGGGTTCTGCCGGGTCGGCGGCTATGGAGACTGAGCGGACAACTGCACTGAAGTTGGCGCCTGCGGCACGTTTGCCGTCGGCATCGTAAATGACACTTCCGTGGTCGCTGCCGCCCCAGATATCGGTTCCCGCCGCAGTGATGATGTATGATCCGATTGCCGCATTGGTGAAGTCTGCGCCGTGCGCATTACCGGCGGGGTTGGGAGAGACGGCAGTGGCGGCATTGCCGTATTCTGCCAGAGTATCCAGAATTTCACCTGATGTGCTGCCAAGACTGATGAGAATTGCAACGGAAGGCAGGGCAAGCAGGCGAGAATAGCGGCTTTTGGAATCGAATTTCATTTTTTGTGGAGTCAGTAAATGGATTTTCACTGGTTTTAGGGATATGGAGCGTCAAGGTCAAGGTGTTGCCCGGTCAGCCCGCATCATGGTTTGCCATGATGGGGTAAGGCAAAATAATCCCCTGTTTTTTCAGGAGTTTGCGCGTTATTGAGAGTTTCTGACTTTTTAGGAAAGAAGCGTAAAAATGCGCTCTTTAGGCCTGCCAATGATTGACTTTTTGCCCGTTACAACGATCGGCCGTTGCAGCAACTGCTTGTGTTTGAGGAGGATCTTGATCACCGCTTCCGGGTTATCGACAAAATCATCCGGGTTGAGCTCCAGTTTCTTGAACTTGGAGTCCTTGCGGACCAAATCCTCGACGGGATCCTCAAGACCGGCAATGATGGACTCCAGTGCCTTTCGATCAGGCGGTGTCTTGATGTAAAGGATGACATCGGGCTCGATTCCCAGTTCCCCGGCGACCGCCAGGGCATTTTTTGAGGATCCTCAGTTCGGGTAGTGGTAGATAGTGACCTTCGCCATTTTTCCCTTTTTTAAACTGCATTGTAGTCCGGGTCAATGTTCCCGTGAGCGGTTTGCTTGAAAAATGCTGCCAGCCCAAAGGTCGTGGCAGGCATTACAAAAGAGGCGTGATTTTGTAATGGGATTCAGCGTGCCGCATGATTAACCTTAAGGATAATAATATGAAAAGACGGATGATCTCGCTCCTACTCTGCCTGGGAATACTGGCAGGCTGCAGCCAACAGGATAGCAAGCAAGATGCTGCCCAGGATGACGGCAACCCGGCGAACCCGGCGAGCCCGGCGGCAAGCGAAACAAAGGCGTTGCCATTGCCGCCGATTCCTGAACCGATGGATGCGGATGCCATCATGAAGCTCTGGGCAAAAGAACATGATGAAACCGGTTTCATGGAGGAAATCAGCGATTTTGCCGAGAGACCCGGAACCTGGAAGGGGAAACGGCGCATCGGCCCCGATAAAAAGGATCTGGAGCAGTCTCAGGCATTCTCGTGGTCTTCAAAGTGGGTCAATCGTCGCTTCATGGTATGGAAGTTCACGGCGGAACCCGATTTTACTGCCTACAGCGTCATGACCTATCTGCCGGAGAGTGATTCCTATTACTGGTGGGAGACGGAGGAAAGTGGAGATTTTAAAGAATACAGAGGGAAGAAAACCGAGCGGGGAGGCATTGCGTGGGAGATCGTGGTATGGCCGCGGGGAGAGGGGCGCACAATGAACTTAACCATCACTCCTGACCCGGATGGCCTGGTGATGAAGGATGTCTTTCAGGTCATGAAGGACGGGGAGCTGTTAGCTCATGGTGAAGGTGAGGCGCACTGGATGTCGGGCCCGGGTATGGAACTGCTCAGTGCCAAGGAGATTCAGGAACTGGTGGCCGAGCCCCATGATCCGAACTGGGAGACTCCTGAAATGGCCGCATGGGTTGTAAAGCCCGGTGAATGGAAGAGAGTCATGAGTATAAAGGTCCGCAAGGAAGAGGAGCCTCTCGCGGCAGCGAAGTCCCTGCTGGAAGGAGCCAAGGCTCTGCTTCAACTTGGTGAAGCGGATGGCCTGCCGCAGGCAGGGGATGAGGAGGTGATGGAGAGGACCTTACTGGTAAATTTTAAGCATGTGCGTGGGCGATACGTTGTTTTTGTTGGTGCTGATACCGAAGGGAACAAAGTTTTCTCGGGAGTGCTTGCCTACGATGTCCGCGCCAATCTCCTGCTTGAATCTTCTCTTGATTCAGAGGGAGTCCTCGACCGCATGGTTGGGATTCCTGACCCTGACAAGGGAGAAGTTCGCTGGAAGTCCCTGCCACATGAGGATCATGATCGGCTCTTCGAACTCACGGTAAAGGTTTCTCCTGATAGGGAAAAAACCAGTTTTAAGGGTAAGGGATGGGAGAATGGCCGACTGATGGCTGTGATGGAAGGGCAACAGGAATGGCTGGGGGAACTGCCTAAGGAGGAGTGAAAGCACAACAGGTTCCTTCGCGGGGGTGAAAATCAAGCTTGCAGGGATGAAGAGAGGTCAGCCATAGTGTCTACCTGCAATCGACCGCATTAGGGCGCCGATTGAGCATTCTTGTCAATTGATCCATAATTGTCTAGATTGTGTTTTCCTCCGACGGAAAATATCTAAGTTTATGCTGATGAACAGGAGCCTGCGCGGACTTGCCGTGCTGATGACTATTAAGGTGACGCTGGTTTTGTTATTCCAGTTACAGGCGAAGGAAGAGCCTCAACTGCGCGGCATTGCCGAGACAAGGGACGGGGAGAAACTCGAGGGCTTCATCCGCTTTGAGCGTGATGCCATGATCGTGAAAGCGATTAACGGTGGAGCTGAGAAAAAAGTTCCCGCGGTGCAACTGAAGTCCGCACACATGCATTTGGCTGGAGCGCTGCCACAGAGAGTGCCAGGGCTGCGGGGAACGTATTGTAGCACCATGGAATTTGGGGGCACCTTGATTGAGAGAATTGACCCTCAG
>JAAESJ010000020.1 GCA_024229495.1 Verrucomicrobiaceae bacterium
CCTAAACGAAAGATCCAGGTTGCATCAGGCGGCGTGTTGTCTACTTTTTTGGGAAGGCAGTTTTAAGCACCTTGACCAGGAGCTGCACCCATGAATTGGATTGAACCGGCAGCAGAGCGATGATCTCTGATCCACAGGCGATCACTAGGGCAAAGATTGCGGCGGTGGTGGGGTCCATACAGCTTCGATGATTTCACTATTAAGTTGCCGTGACTTATGAACAGGCGTTCCGAAGTGCAAAAGCCGGCCTGTTGCTAGCTCAACGCAAACTGGAATCGCAACAGTGAAAGCAAGAGCAAGGATGATGATCTGGCCAACTCTTTTCTCAAGCAGATTTAAGCGAGCAAAGATTTCTTCAGATTGCTTTTCTGCTCGTTCCCTTTCGTCTTCAATGTGGCGCAGAGACATATCTAACTCAGCCTTTAATTCTTTCAACAGGCCGTAGATTTCTACGTGTGAGACTTCATCCATTTTGACCTGATTGTCACATGTACTTAAGTAAAGTTGCCATTAAAAAACCCCCGCGATGAACGGGGGCTGATTGCTCACATTTGAGTCAGAACTTCTTCAATCCCTGGCGGTCCCCCGATGGAACATTGCCCGGAGGCTTTTGAAGATGGTTTCGCCTGCTTTGGGGCGGGCTTGGCCTTCTTCAATACTGTCCAGCCATGGGACAGTGCCTCCTCATAAGCCATCCGATCTTGGGCCTGAAAATTCAAACCTTTGGAACCGGGATGGCTCATCTCGACGGGGAACTTCATCAGCTAGCGAGATAAACAGTGGCGGATGCTGCGCCGGGTGATCCGGTTTTTGTTACATCAGCTTTGACGTGTGTTGCACGTCCACCCAGCTTTTCGGTGACCTGTGGCCCGCTGAAAGCGAGTTCAATGTTCTTGGAAGTAGCTGGGAGGATAGCTTCCGCGATGGTTGCATAGGTTCCGCCCGATGATGTGGCAGCTTTGAACGTTACGGTCCACTCAGCAGACCCAGCGGAATAACTGGTGTAACCAGGGGACACGATAACTACCTTGGTGTAATCAAGGCTTGAGGCATCAAAGGCAACGGCTGTGCCGTTTGTTGTTGAACTGACAGCAGAAAGTGCTGCGAGTTCTAATTCAGAATCGCGGAGGTAACCCCGGCGGTCTGATACTCCAGTTGCGACAGGCATGATTTAGAAAATGAATAAGGGGGCAAATAAG
>JAAESJ010000021.1 GCA_024229495.1 Verrucomicrobiaceae bacterium
GGAGGTCCGCCACGCTCACGCTCTGCTCCTCGCTGGGGAGGTCCGCCACGCTCACGTTCTGCTCCTCGCTGGGGAGGTCCGCCACGCTCACGCTCTGCTCCTCGCTGGGGAGGTCCGCCACGCTCACGCCGGGGTTCACCTGAACGTTCGGGAGGAGCCTCGCGGTCCGGCCTGCGCGGTGGATCATCCTGTGCATGGATCAGTGCACTGGAACCGGCACAGACAACTGCGAGAATTAAGGTCAGTAATATTGCTTTCATGGTTTTTGATGTTGGATGTTGGATAAAAAAGGTTACTTGCTGATGCAGTAGAGATATTTGTCCGAGCGAAGAAATAACTGCCCGTTACTGATTGCCGGGGTGCCGTGAAACTGGCTATCGTCATCGTTAATCCTGTTATGGGCAAGCAACTTGAATTTGGGCCCGGTAGCAAAAACAAAGGTTCCACCCCAGCGGCTGACCGCAAAGATATTGCCGGCAATCGCAACGGCAGCAGCGTAAAAAGGCTTGCCCCGTGAACCCTTGCCGCGAGCATCAAGGCGTTCCTTGAAGAGTAATTCACCCGACTTGGCATCGGCACAGCAGGCATATCCCTGGTCACTTGCCCAGTAAAGTCTGCCATCCACCAGCACCGGAGTCGGAACATAAGTGCTCTGGTTGTCCTCCCAAAGCACACGCTCCTGTCCAATCTCACCCTTGGCTCCTTCAATTCGCACCGCGGTGCGCACCAGTCTTGGATACCCGCCAAAGACATACACTGTGCCTTCTCCAATGACCGGACTGGGAGAAATATTGCCGGTGATTGCCGTCGGCGCATACCAACGCAACTTACCACTCTCGGGATTTATTCCCCAGATCTCACCGGGCACCGGCAAGACCAGATCAACACGTCCTTCTCTGGACTTCATGACCGCCGGTGTGGCATAGGCCATCTCAAGGCTGGCACCCTCGGCCTTCCACTTCTCCTTCCCCGTCTCCGGCTCGAGGCCAAAAACAGCAAGCGCCTCCTCGGCAGCACTCACCACGAGGGTATCACCAACCATCATCGGGCTCGCCGCCGATCCCCATTTACGACGGGTTGATCCCGTGCCCAGGCTCTTGCTCCATAGTTTCTTGCCGTCGAGATCAAAAGCATGAATGCCGCTTTTTCCCAGATACACAAAAAGACGGCCCCCTGCCACCAGTGGCGTATTCGAAGCATACCCATGCTCGGTAATGAATCCCCGATAAGCATCCTCGGGCTGTATCGCCTCGATATCCTTTTGCCAAAGCACCTCGCCGCCGGATTGGTCCACGCACACGACATGACGCTTGAGTCCTGTCACGTCCGACCGCCCCTCCCCTACACCGCTGAAGCAGGTAATAAAAACCCTGCCTTCGGCAACCACCGCGCTCGAGCTGCCCATGCCGGGCAGTTCACGCTTCCACTTGATATTGTCCTTGTCCGACCAGTGCACGGGAATGGCATCATCATCACTGATTCCCTGGCCGTTTGGACCACGATAACGCGCCCATTCATCCGCATTGGACAACCCTGTGCCAAACACACAGCAGACGGATAAACCAAGGACGATCCGGAAATTCATGATGACATTAAAGCAGGGCAAAGGTTATGGAAAGATGATGTCTTCCACCGTATCACCAGAAAAAAGTTCCGGCAGGGGCATTTTCAAGGCACTTGGAACTCATTGGTGGCAGTAAAGATACGGCTGTTGCCACCGCCTCCCCTGAAGGTCACTACCATTGGATAACTTTGTCCTGAAACCAGACTCGAGGCGGAAATGTTAAATTGCGCGACAACCGAAGCCCGGTCGGGCACCCCGTTCTCATCCACACGAGCTGCTGAACTGGTAACTCCGCCAACCGTAATGTCACCATTAGCCCAAGTGGCGACCTCACCACCGATCGTAATTCCCATGACCCTCACAATGTTGCCGTTCGAGTTATTTACCAGCGCGGGGAGATTAGCAACAAGGCCGTTCGTACTCACTCCGGTGGCGGGAAGGTCAATATGCACGGTGACAGTGCTAAACACTGGAGGCTCCAGGCTTTGGTCCTTGGCTACGAGAACATTGTAGGCTTCCTCATGCGCATCCCCGGCGTTGGGCGGAGTCGTCAGGGTGGATGCCTCGACACCATCACTGCCAAGCAAATACATCTGGTAATCGGGAGTATCATCCGGATCGGTCACATCCTGGATAGAGATCAGCTTGTATTGCGGCCACTGGTCCATGATGAGTGAACGTCCGTCTGCGGCATTGATGCCCCACTTCTCGGCAATCATGCAACGCTCGGCAGTATCGTTGCCATTGAAAACGGGCACCAGCGAAGTTGAATGAATATCGAGCCCCTCTGTAACTGCCACGGTATCGATGCCCGTAAGGTCAAGAACAGTGGTGAATAAATCGGCAACGTGAACCAGGGTATCCGTGGTACCTGTCAGGTTGATATCAGGCCCGGTAGCAAAGAAGGGAACGTGGATACCTCCCTCATTGAGGGATCCCTTGGCAGCGGCAATCCCTCCTGAAGGAGGCTGGTCAACCTGGTTGGGTGTCCCGTTATCCCCGAGGACAATGATATTGGTCTGGTCAAGGTCCACCGAATCAAGAAGGCGCCCGATTTCAGTGTCGAGGGCCTCCAGCATCCGGATATAGGAATCCTTGTTGGTGGTTCCGGTGGTGGAATAACCTCCCTCCGGCGCGAGATCCTCCGGCGGGTCCTGGAAGGGGTCATGGGGAGCATTGAACCCCATCCAGATGACCCAGGGATCATCCCCTTGTGAGTTGATGAAAGAAACCGCCTCGTCGACCTGAACCGTCGTGGCATAGGGGCTGGTATAGGTCCCATTGGCCACGAGATCGACAATGGCAGTCCCTCTGTCGATAAGGGTTCCATCCTCGATCTTGATACGTGTCCACGCATTGTAGTCAGCATTGCGTCCCTGAAGGGTACCACTGAAGTTGGGCCAGCCGCCGGTCGTTCTGGGCCCGGTATTACCCGAGCCCAGGTGCCACTTGCCAAAGGAAGCCAAGCCGTATTGCGGTGCCTGTGCGGAAATGATTTCAGGGAACGTGGTTTCACCCGCCGGAAGGGTGCTGTCCTGACCGGGATTACCCACCCCGTGCTGGTAAGTCTGCCGCCCGGTAAGCAGCGTGGCCCGGGTGGGAGAGCAAATCGGCTGGGAATAGCCACGGGTAAAAAGCAGACCCTTGTCCGGGTCGTCGCTGATCACGCCGGAAGAATACAGGAGCCGGCGCAGGTTTGTCATGTTGGCTAGCTGAATGCCTGCACCTGCGCTATTGTATAGCTCTGAAGCGTCTATTCCCCAGTCATCAAGGATGAGCAGGAGGACGTTGTTGCCCCCGCTACCACCACCGGGTTCAAGATCCACGTCAAAACCGCCGTCATCGAAATCATCCACATTAAGCAGACGCGCCCTGTAAAAACGACGATCGCTCTCCAAGGTGGCAGCCGCATTTGATGCCTTCAGTTCATCGCCTTCTGCGACCACTCCCGCAAGAACCTCCCATCTCTCCAGGTCATCAGAACGCTCCACGAGGTAAGTGCCACCCTCAACGGTGCTCCAGGAAAGGGTAACCTCGCCATCCTCTCCTCCCACCTGAACCACCTGGTTCTCGAGTTTCTTTTCCGGCCCTCCCTCAAAAACCACCTGCGCGTCAGCCGGCAGGACGTTTACCGTGTTGGCCCTGGGATTCCCGTAATATGTGCGGCCGATATTGTAGGGGAATTTTGGTTCCCCGCTTTCCTCGATGCAGACAAAGTAGGCATAAGTTCCTTGTGGAAACTCCGGGGTAACACAGAAACGGCCATTGTGCAGATCAAGGTCAAATGCCGTGCCCTGCGTAAAGCCAAGGTCACCAAGGTATTCGTAATCCTCCAGGTAATGGCCGATCTCATACTGGCTGCCTTGTCCTGCAGTCACATCCGGCCCATAACGATTGGCCGGCAATGTGTATTCCAAGGTATTACCAGCCACGGTGTAGCCCTGGTCACGGGCAGCGAAAGCCGGAAGGACGCGGCGCTGGCTGATATTACGCTGCCGGAACCCCGAACGCATCCGGGTCACCCCGCTGTCCGGATCCATTGCGTCACTGAAGCCATAAGGCCCATACAGGGGATACCCATCCCGGACCCAGCCGAGAATCGGTGAATGGCTGCCGTTAAAGTTTTCCGTGTAGGTATTTGTTGCCCCAATGTAGTCAACACTGTCACCCAGAAGATGCCGCAACCCGGGGGGATTGGCATGGTAATGATAATGACGGCCAGCTTGGTGGGCATTGCCTGCATCAAAAGTCACGCCCTCATTCACATAGGCATCGCGGTTCCACACATCATCACCGTTGACCCCCCCGCCCCTGGGGCCATCATCCTCGCCCGCGGAGGTGTCATATGAGAAAGCATCCCTGCTATCAAACATGGACACCCCGTCAACAAACAATCCGATGCGTCCCAGCCCGGTAAGTGCCTTGACTGCCGGCACCTGCCCGGGGTCTCGGGGAATTCGGTAGATCAGCTCCAGGTTTGCCGGATAATTGGGGAATAAATTCGTCCGCGCCGAATTCAAATACCAAGGGCCCATGATATGCGCACCGAGCCCAGTAGATCGCACATAGACATTTGCCGCATTATAGCTCACCTCATGCACCCCGGCATAAGTTGGCATCTGCTGACTTCCCTGACCCCGACTCCAGGTAGTCACGGCAGCAACCGTCCCGGCGGCTTCAGTTGCTGCGGTTTCAAAAATCCGCGCGTACCGGCCAGTGCTCCCGGTATACCAGGAATTGACCAGCGGCTCAGCAAAGACCGCCGGAGTCAGGGCAACGATCACGGGAAAGACAACGGTCAGTA
>JAAESJ010000022.1 GCA_024229495.1 Verrucomicrobiaceae bacterium
AGCTCTGTCATTACCCTAATCGATTGCAAAAAACCGCATGTCTCCATCACTTTTTGTTCTAGATATCGGTTTTTGATCATCGATTATTGACTGATCGATCGATCCGATCAATCCGATCATTGGTGATATTTCAGTTCCGTCATTACCCTAATCGATTGCAAAAAACCGCATGTCTCCATCACTTTTTGTTCTAGATATCGGTTTTTGATCATCGATTATTGACTGATCGATCGATCCAATCAATCCGATCATTGGTGATATTTCAGCTCTGTCATTACCCTAATCGATTGCAAAAAACCGCACGAAACCCTAATTCTAGATATTAGGTTTCACACTCATTCCTATGTTTTCCTACGTTTTCGTCATTTTTGTGCGTTGAGAATTTAAAATAACGTAATTTGTGGATGAGCTTGAACATTATTTCTATCCCGCGATAGGATTCAATCTCACCGCTGACAGTTGTATGTAGTAAGAAACATTGACTTTTCTATGCATGAATTTGCATACGGCCTGCTAAAAGTGATTTATTGATTATTGGCTGATCGGTCGATCTGATCGACCAAATGATTTATGAAATTTTGTCAGATTGATCATACTAATCGATTACAAAAGACCGCATGTCTCTATCTGCTTTCGTTCTGTTGATATGACATCCTGTTACACACTAAACTAAACGAAACTAAACAGACAGGTGCCCTGTGGTTAAGAAAAAAAGAACTCCTTACTAGTGCCCCGGCGTGATCGCCGGGGGCAAAAATGTTCACTTTCGTGGTTTTCCACACTGAATTTTTCA
>JAAESJ010000023.1 GCA_024229495.1 Verrucomicrobiaceae bacterium
AGCCTGACCAGCATCACGATTCCAGACAGCGTCACCAGCATCGGGGATAGTGCCTTCAATGACTGCGACATCCTGACGAGTATCACGATTGGCAACAGCGTCACCAGCATCGGGGATGGGGCCTTCAGAAGATGCAGCCGCCTGAAGAGCATTACGATTCCTGATAGTGTCACCAGCATCGGGTATAATGCCTTCATGCGATGCACCAGCCTGACGAGCATCACAATCCCTGACAGCGTCACCAGCATCGGGGATGGGGCTTTTGCGACATGCCTCGATCTGACGAGCGTCATCATTGGTAATAGCGTCACCAGCATCGGTGATCATGCCTTCGATTTTTGCAAAAGCCTGACGAGCATCACGATACCCGACAGCGTCACCAGCATCGGGGATGGTGCCTTCTACGGCTGCACCAACCTGACGAGCATCACAATCCCTGATAGTGTCACCAGCATCGGGGGTTTTGCCTTCCGTGACTGTAGCAGCCTGACCACAGTGACATTTCATGGGGATGCTCCAAAGATGGAAACGGAAACAGGTATTTTCGAAGATGCACCCACCACCATCTACCGCAAACCCGAAGCCAAGGGCTGGGGTGATACTTGGGCTGGCAGGCCTGTAAAGTTGATTAGTGAGAAGCCCTGACCTACGACCCCTGATTCATGGTCAGTTGTTCGGGGATTGTGAGTGCTTGATCCCGTTATAATTTTAATGCCCTTCGTAATGCCCTATAAGTTTGGACTGTGTTGGTCAGTAGGGATCACTAGAACCCGAACCCCTATCATTGTAGACTGGGGGCGACAGGAAGAGTCACGAAGAGACATTCCAATTGATTTCGAATCAAGCGCCTTAAACCGAGCTCAGCCACCCTTTCTTTTGATTTTTGGTCTGTAAAAATAGAGTATTGAAGAATAATCTCTTCACTTTTGAAAGCAACCCTCAATCTCTGTAATGCTCTATCGATCTTCCTTCACGTAATTGGTGGGCGTAGCATTAATCGTGTAGTAGAGGACCTTTCCGGTGGCGTCCTCGGTCGTCTTGGAAACGGAATTTTGTACTCCGATCACTTTCCCTTCGTCATTTAACACCGGCCCGCCACTCATCCCACCGACTGGAGGGAAACCCGCCAGCGGCTTGAGCTTCATCGCCTTCGGATCGGAAACGGTGACCACCACCAAGAGAGGCGAGAGTTTACTTGCCGGAACTCCCTTCGTCTCGTTGCCCTGATGAAACGACTTCACTTTCCCTTTTTCGTCGAGACCCAATCGTGCGGGATAGCCGAAGAAGGCCGCAGTCTGCTTTGACGTCGCCTTCCCCATCACCACGGGTGATTTCATTGCCATCTCCTGACTCTCTTTTCCGGTGATCTGCAGCATGGTCCAATCCTTCTTTCCCTCCTTGATGACCTCTGCAGGAAAACCTCGTCCGTCCATCGTGGTGAGGAGAATCTCCTTCTTCCCCTCCTTAGCGTTCTCATTCAGAACATGTTTTGCCGTGAGGACCCGCCCGCCTTTCAAAATGATCCCCGTACCGTGATTCGAGCTGTAGCCGTCCTTCACATACGAGTGCCTTACTTCGATCCGTACGATCCAGGGAATGACGGATTCAAGCCTCTTGGAAAACTCCGGCGCATGCTTCCCCAAATATTCCTCACTCAAGGCACTCCCTCGTTCATAGACCAGATTCCGATCCACAAACCATTGCTTTTCCTCTCCCCCCGAGCGCCCTGTTCCGAGAGAGAATACTGCCAAGCCTACGAAGATTCCAAATTTCATCGTCCTTGTAGGCTAGCGGTCCACTCGTTTTCTAAATGGTTCTGCTCTTCCTTGGATAATACCCAATGTTCTTCGAAGGTGTAATCGATAAGACGTTTCTTTTTAACTCCCTCTCCCATTTCAAAATAATGACCAATCCAGCAAACAAAACAAGAAACCATTTAGCTAGTCCCAATCCGGACCTATGATTCATGGTCAGTTGTTCGGAGATCGATAGCCACCAGCCCGTGTTCCCGTTATAATCTTGAGTGGATTTTGTAATTGGTTAGAATTTAATGGGGTAGGGTTAATATTCAATGAATTCAAGTGAACCAAAAATCATCCTTGAAAGAAGGACCGGCCGGAAGGTGGCGGGATGTCTGACTATAGGAATTATTATCGGATTTCTCGTTTGCCTTGCAGTAGCTCCTGAATCGGCCATGGGTGTGTTTATTTTCTTCGGAATCCTTTTTGCAATAGTTTTATTCAGCAAGCGCCATGATTATGGGGAAAAACGTAACATCATCCTTTCAACGCAAGGCATCCGGTTCAGTGAGGGTAAAACGTTTTACAAACCGGCAACAATCCCATGGAATGAACTCGGTGAAGTCAAGCACCTGAAAAAAGTCTCAAAAGACCGGACCGATCACGGAACCATCGAGAGTGTATACAATATTTTGGAACTGAAGAAAACCGGCATAATGGAACACGCCAAGCCCTCTGTCATCCACTATTGCAATGACTTTGGCAGGCAGGTGCTCAATTCCACCACCACCTTCACTGCAGAGCGTGCCGTTGAGTTAATTGAAAAGCTGCGCGATGCAGGTTCCGAGAAGGCACGGATTCAAATCCTTAAGGATAACAACAAGGGGAAAAACCCAGAAGAGGTTAAGAAGCGATTAAGAAATGTCCCATGGAAACACCGGCTCGTCCGTTACTGCCCTACCTGCAAGGTGATCTTTGTCGTGGACGGCCGGAAAGAGCAATCTGAGCAAAGGTGCCACTCCTGCGGCAGCAACGAGATCTATGAGGACGAGGATGAGTA
>JAAESJ010000024.1 GCA_024229495.1 Verrucomicrobiaceae bacterium
TGTAACTGTTAGAGTAATAGTACCCGACCCAGCAGCAGTTGCCGTAATAGGAACAACAGCACCGATAGCAGCACTACCACCGGCAGAACCTGTAACCGTCATTGTGTAGTTACGAGCAACACTAGGTGCTGCCCAAGTCTGGCCTGAAGGTAGTGTGAATGTTGCTACACCCGAACCACTTGCAGTTGTTGTAAACTGTTTTCGGAAGGCATAGTTAGTATCGGTTGCACCACCCGTACCAAGGAGTGTCTTGATGTTGTCCTTAGGCATCTTATAGATAAGAGCAGTTTCTTCAATTTCCTGAATAGCACTACGAAGCCTTTTTATTGGAACTTTTGTTGAGTTTGTAGTAACGGCAGCAGACAATGTTAGAGCGAGATTACTTGCAATAACTGTTACTCGTCTTTCTTCTTGGACACCGGCAGAACCTGTTGGCAGTGAAACGATATCACCAACAACCAAGTCTGTCAAAAATTCTGTGTTGAACCCTGTGACTGCTGTAGTGGTAACATCAATAGAACCACCGAGAGTTTTACTTTCTGTTAGGTTAATGTCTGAGGTGTAATCCAAACCTGTGGAAGTATCCATAAAGATTTGTTTTACATCACGACCAAAGTTCTTTCTATTGACAGCGTTATTAGTTGTTGCCAAAATAGTACCGGCAACCGTATTTGTCGTTACACTGGAAGTAAATGCTTCACCAGTGATAAATTCACCCTGTTGTTGCATCAGATTAAACTGTGCGGCACTAGTAATACTGGCAACAACAATACCAGTTGCACCAGATGTTGTTCCGGTGATAACTGCATTTGCTGTAAGAGTATTGGCGGCAGAAACATCAACAATGTTGAACATCGTGATATCAAATAGATAATGATGATGTATTGCAGCAACATTACCCTGTGTGCCTGAATAATATTCAAATGCCCGTGATCTAGCATAACCGATATTGGCGCCGGCAGATGAACCACGACTTACTGTTTGTTGATCGTATAGTTTTACCAACTTGAATGGGTCAACAGTAGAACCAACTTCTGTGATGTCTGGTTGACCGTAGACATTATCTACCTTGACATAGTTGCCAAGACTTGCGGGTACAGTATCGTTCTGTACATTTTTAGTTGTTCGTGCTTTATCAATACTGACATATGTGGAAGCTTGAAGTTCTACTTCATAACCATCAACATATGCTTTACCTGGCGAGATAACCAAAGTCTCTTTAGTCTCTACACCACCGTTTGCTGCTGTATAGACACCACGGTTAGTTCCGTCATCTAAGTTTTCTCTTGCCTCAATATCAAAATGTTTGACAATGTAGTTACCAGACTCATCATCGGTTCGTCGTGCAATCATATCTTGCACAACACTATATTCTGTAAACTTGACTCTGTTCTCTACAACACCAGCATTTACCCGAACCAACTCAATGAAGTCCGAA
>JAAESJ010000025.1 GCA_024229495.1 Verrucomicrobiaceae bacterium
CCTCAACCCACACTCCGGAGAAGGCGGATTATTTGGAAACAAGGAGGAAGAAAAGGCCATTATCCCGGCAATTAAAGCGGCAAGGAACCTAGGCATTGAAATTGAGGGGCCGCTGCCGCCGGATACTGCCTTCATTCCTGACCGACGGGCAAACACGGCATGTTTTGTGTGCATGTATCATGACCAAGGGCACATTCCGCTCAAAGCGTTGGCCTTTGACCAAGCCGTCAATATCACCCTTGGATTACCGATCATACGCACCTCAGTGGATCACGGCACAGCCTTTGACATTGCCTGGCAAGGCATTGCTCAACCCGGAAGCCTGTTTAATGCCGCACACATTGCAGCGCGAATTGCAATGAATAACACTGCGCCTTCCTCAGTCTAACCAGCTGAAAATGAATGGTGTAGTATGCGACACTTGCATATTCACCATATCCTTGCTAGCTTGTGAAAAGTTTCACAAGCCAGCATTCCAAAAAATAAACACTCGATGAAAACTGCACTGAAAATCACCACTCTATTAGGATCAGTGGCTCTAGTCCTGCCCGCTACAGCAGCGGACTTCAAGAAGGATGTATTGCCAATGCTGGAGTCAAAATGCATGAGCTGCCACCGTGCACCCTACAAAACCTCATCCGGAAGAACCAAAAAGCCCAAAGGAAAACTGGACCTCAGCACACCGGCCGGGATTAAAGCCGGGGGCGGCGAAGGTGATGCCGTTGTCGCGAAAGACACTTCCAAAAGCTTGGTCTATTCACGAGTCACCCTCGACAAATCTGATGATGACTTCATGCCACCAGAAGGTAAGGCTGATCCACTGACCGACGCTGAACTCAAGGCACTCAAGGAGTGGATTGAAGCCGGTGCGGAAACCGGTGACTGGAAAGGCACAAAGTTCGACGCCGCAGGCAAAAAGGTCTCAGGATAAATTTCCTCCAATTGCTTTAAAGCTAACTTAAAAACGTCCCCCCTTCATCGGGCGGGGCGTTTTTTTTAGGCATCAATGTCCCCCTACCCCCTTGCGAATCCATAGATTCATGCACACCGATCATGGAAAATGGGCAAAACCCCAAGTTCTCCCTTTCCCCCTCCTTAAGGAATTGAAGATCCTTGATCGAGTGTCTCAAAACAGTGTCACACGATAGTACATCTTGCCCGCGCCAGCCAGGTTGTTATCTTCGTAAGTCGTGGTATCTGCGGGTTCCGCCGCCGCCGGATAGCTGTCATCGAGTTCCTCCCAGAAAATGAAATCGGTGCTGCGCTCGATGATGAAGTTCTGGCCCGCACTCGAAGGCCATGAGAACGATGCCTTGTTATCGCCAGGTGAGTAGGTCATCTCCAGGATCTGGAACTCCCTGTTGTCGATGACCGTGACATTTGCCAGATTGTATTCGAGCAGACCCTGGAAGTTGAAATTATCAACCAGCACCGGCCCGCCGGTAACCGAATTCTTGTTACGCCACCCAAACCCGAACTCGAGTGGCTGGCCGATTGCCGCGGTCTCCGTGGTGTTACCGTTTTGGTCGAAGGCATCCTTCTCGCTACCTGAGCTGGTATCCGTGTTGGTGAGGACGCCATCGAGCGCATTGGTATTCTGGGTGTAGCGCTGCGCGCGCCCACCAACCGTCCGGGCGAAAGTCGGCGAGAGCCACATGGCAGTCCGCGGGGAACCCTCAGGGTTGCTGCCGAGGATGTCTCCATACTCAAGGCTCCAGCGGAAATCGTTGTTGCCCCAGCCGGGGAAATTCTCGTCAGGGAGGACATTGTCGCCGAAGAAGACCAGCGGCACCGCCACGCTGTAGGAGTTGCCATCGGATCCGCTGCCCAGGATATTGACACTGACAGGCTCCGCAGTGCTTGCTCCACTTGTGCTCAGCGTTGAGGTATTCCAGTAGATTGCAACGTCTCGACCGTTGCCGCCGTCATTGCCCTCTTGTTCGTTGAAACCACCAACCGCTCCTCCCGGGCTTCCTGCCCCGGAGGGATCACGCACTGAGGCCTGCGGCATCGCGGTTTGTGACTAGGTGATTGTCACCCCGCCCACGGTGCTCTGTGCCGGTGCAGCTATGGTTCCGGAACCGGTGATGCTGTCAATCTGCGTGTAGTCGAAGGTGGTAATAACTGCACCGGCCATGCCTGCAGAAGCGAGCAGGATTAATAATAAGGCACCTGAACCAAGACATCTTTTCATGATTAAAATAGTTAAATAGAAGCCCTCAGAAATGAGAAGATTTAAATGATTAATTTTCCATTCCCTTAACTTGATCAATACAGACAGTAACAATAGATCCCTTACCCAGAGGCACGAGACAAGGTACGACCTTTACGCCATACGCACTCTCAAGAACATCCTGCCTTTTGGCAGGTGAAGTGTATTTTTGTGTATAATCGCCTCAGGAAATAGAACCGTTACTCCTCCATACTCTCCCCCGAGTGGCAATCAGGGAATCTTTACAGAAAGTCAAAATCCAGGATGGCGATTTCCTGTCTGACCTACCTTAATACCGCACACCGAGACGGACGAACTGTCTGGAATTCTCGTGCATCGGCACCTTCAAGCGATAAGTATGCACCGGAATGCCGTCACTATCAGGCACGATTTCAACCAGGGTCACCAGTTCTGATGTTTCGGAACTCGACCAGTTTTCCAAATCTTCAGAAACCTCGATAAAATGTGTTACATCCTCCGCCCTGGGATCCCGGCGAAAGGTGATTGCGAGGTAATTAATTCCGTCATCACTAATTACGCTGAAGGCGGGCAACCTGCCAGTTGAAGGAATGGAATCCGAAAGGCCTCCGAGATATTCGATGATGGCAATACCGCCGTCCTGATCGTCATCAGCAAGCGGGTTACCGGTAAAGGTTCTCCGCTCATCCCCCCCCGGGCTACCGTCATCAGCAAGACCGGCAGTCCAGCTTGCCGGGTCGGCAAGGTCAGGCGCGGAGGCCGGGTCGCTGAGCACCAGTGAGGGGCCCTCACCATCGGCCTGCTCCGGCCAGGGGGAAGCATCATTGTAGCGAAAGCTGTCAATAATGTTGCCCTCCGCATCAACCAGCGTGATCCATTCCCCGTTGTTGTCGAGTCGGCTTGAGTAATCGCCGGCAACCGGCACATCCGGGTAGCGCGCAGCAAAGGCCGCGCTGTTGGCGGCAATCACCAGCCTTTGCCCGGGCTCGATCAGGGTCCCGGGCGGGAACTTGAACTCAACGCCCTCAAGGTGGTCACCGGAGGCAATGAGCACGAAAGCGCTGCCACCGAGGTCAACCTCGCCCCCGCTGATATTCATCACCTCGATAAACTCAAAGTCATCCTGATCAAACCCGGGATTGACCAGCAACTCTTCCGCACCCGGCTTCCGGGGGTGGTAGTGCACCTCGCTGATGAGGATATTCTCCGCCGTTGCAAACGGAGCCGTGGTGAAAAACGCTTCGTTGAGTGCACTCCACTCGCCATTGGACGCGTTGTAGGAGCGTGACTTGATCCATACCGGCGAGGTGATCACCTCGGGAATGATCAGCTTGGTTGCATCTCCGTTGCCTGTGTCAATCTCGCCGCGCAGGATCATATCAAAGCTGATATCCGAACTCGAGGAGGATGAATTATGAATTTCAACAGCAAGGGAATTAACTCCATCAATGAAGTTGGAAGAGGGCACCTGAAAGCTGAAGTAATTATTCTCGTTAGGTGTTGAGCGCACGGCAAAGGCATCAAAGGATGCATTGGCTGGCAGGTTGGTAGTGCGGAGAATTTCCACGCCATTGGCATAGACTGCAGCCGCATCATCGTATTTCAGCTTCACGACAAAATACGAATAGGCAGACGGCCGGACAATCTCGACATCGGAACGGAAGTAGGTCGTTGCATTTTTCTGTATACCGTTCTGTGGTATGGGGTCGGTATCGATGAATCCAACCCGGGTGGCTTCGTCACTCTCTCCGTATCCGAGTTCTGATGGTCCTGAAGTCCACCCGGAATCATCATAGTCAGGGTCACGCCAGAATACTCCCTGGTCACTGCCATCATCAAGATATCTCCATACATGACCGGTGGTCATGAAATCTCTTGCAACGCTTTCCCCGTTGCCAACCTGGGCCGTACCGGCCAGAGGATTGACCGCTCCCCCAAGAAGCCGTGGATCAAGCTCATCCTGCCAGTCTTCGATGTTGGAGTCCCCTGTGCCAATCATGTAATAAATCTTGGTGGCGGCTAGCGGCGCCGTAACCTCAATCCTGCTTCCCGCGACAACTCTCCCGCCATGTTGACTGTAAACCGGGGCAGCCAAGTTTGGATAAAGGCTGGCTGAACGAAGCTGATTGAAGAAATTGTCACGACGACTGTTGATAAAACGATCCACGTCATTGGCTGCATTGATCCACTGCTGCTCCCCAAGGTCGGGATATCCCCACCGGGCGGCCTCAGCAATGATTACCGGGGCAACCGTGCGCCTGCGCGCATGGAGCGTGTCCATGACATGCTCTCTCATCATGAGTCCACCGGGAAAGTTGAAGAACCTTTTATGCACCCTGTCGGCAAATCGCAAACGGAACTCGGGAGTGCGTTCCTCAATATCAAGACGAATAAGCATCGGGTTGCTTTTGTTGAAATTGCCCCGGTCACCCGAACCCCTCCCGGCATTGATGCGGTCCCCGCTGTTGCCACCGGCTCCCAGCGAATGCTCACCGTCATGCACGAAAAACTGGAAGCCCATATCATTGCTAACCCGGTTGCGTATGCCAAACCAGTTATTGTTGTTGGGGGGAGCGTCCCCGTTAGCGGTATAACCAATAATAATTGCATAATCGATGAGGTTTTCGACATCGAGATAGACAGGCAACTCGGGATTGCGGGAGCCGTCAACATTGAGCCCCTGCATGCGCATGAATCGCTCAAGGCTCGGGGAACTGTTCTGGTCACGAGCCATCTGCCACAGCACGCGCCACGCATTCATGTTCCCATCAGTGGCCTCGGTGGTATAACCAGTGCTGCTGCCGCCGGACTTGACAGTGTCATAGTCATCGGATTGCCCGCCAAAGTAAGCTTCACCAAAAGTGGCCTCTGCACGTTCGTCCGTCATGTATAATCCCCAGTAAATACCGTTGAGGTAAAGATGATAGTAACGCGACTTGGTATAGGGTTGCCCAATGGCCCCCTGCAGGTCCCGGCAGAGAACCTCGCGAAGAAAGGTGTTCTGGTTGCTGCTACGGTATGCCCACGAGTAATTCTGTGAGGTGCGCAGGTCGATCTTATCGAACTGATCGACACCATCGGCATCAAAGAGCGGGTAGTCGAGCTTTCCGGCACCGTATTCATTACGGAAAAACAACCTGAAGGAATGCTTGGGATTGCTCTTGGAACGACTGAACCCTCCACGAATCCGCAAGCCGCAATTACTCTGGACGCTGTCCTTGATTCCGCCGGAATCAAGGATTTCAAATGAGGCGGGCCGTTCCCAGTTCTTGCCGTGCGATCCCGGGTTGGTGTAGATGCCATTACCTCCAGTCAAGTTGGATTGGCCCGTGACCAGCGAAACTGAGGGGATCGAGGAAAGTGCATCAATCATCTGCTGTGCGCTGTATCGTGAGGTAACGTTCGGGTCCATTCCGTAGTTGAACTGCTGGCCGTTGGAACTATCCGACGGCCACCCCGGTGGCGCCGAACCGTTGGCATACTGAGTGCGCACATCATCAAGAAAGAGGTAAGTATGGGTGTCGACATTGGTCGCGAAGTAGCCTGCATGGTAGGCCATAGCACGAATTATGGTGGTGCCGGTGATTCTTACCGGCCCATTGTAGATGGTTCCGAAAATGTTGGTCGGAGCCGATCCGTCGGTTGTATAACGGATGGTTGCCCCCTCGGTGGAGGATGTGATTTCAAGGTCAAAGGGCGCGTCAAAGAAGCCGCGATCAATACTGAAAGCCGTATCACCAACAAATCCGGCAGCGGTTTCACCATTGGTTCTTCCCGGTGAGGGTGCTCTCAGGTAGCCGTGTTCAAGGCTGTCGGGATCAAGGCCGTAGGAAATCCCCGTTTCCTGTCGCGGATAGGTGGCCGCGTATTCACTCAGCACGGTGAAGTCCTCTTCCCCGTCATCACGGATGAGGCCAAGGTATTCACCATCGGAGGTGAGCTTGAAGTTGGTATGCCATTCGTTACCCGGGCCGATACGGTCCTTGCCCGAGGCGAAAATGACCAGGTAGCGCCTTGGCTGCAGGGTGATGGCAGGCAGAGCCCACTTGTTTGGCGTGTCCCGGTTATCCGTGAGGTAATGCCCGGCAAGGTTGATCGGTGAGGAGGTCGGGTTCCACAGCTCGATCCAGTCCGGGCTGTCACCATCGGCATCAAGACGGGTGCCGTCATTATCGGCCATGAACTCACTGATTA
>JAAESJ010000026.1 GCA_024229495.1 Verrucomicrobiaceae bacterium
AGGAATACCTGGCCATTTATGCTGCTGACCGCATGAGGAACCTCTCGGCGGTTTGGATGGGGGCAACCCTTGGTTGTGCCCAGTGCCATGACCACAAGTATGATCCCTACACGACCCGGGATTTTTATGCGATGTCGGCCTTTTTTGCAGACATTGACGAGGCGCAGCACTTCAAGGTCGGGTCCAATTCGTTGCCAACCAGACGCCCCCCGGAGATCAAGGTGCTTTCACGTCGCGACCGGAACCGGTTGGTCGGTCTGGAGGCGGTGAAGCCACGAACCAAGGATATTGAGAAGCAAATTGCCGGGGTTAAAGCGCGCGAACGGTTAACGATGGTCACCCGTAGTATCAAGCCGAGGGTTACCCGTGTGTTGCCGCGCGGTAACTGGCTGGATGAGAGTGGCGATATCGTGGATCCCTCAGTGCCGGCGTTCATGAGACAACTCGATACCGGTGGACAGCGACCAACCCGCCTACATCTGGCCAATTGGCTTACTGATTTGGAGAATGGCATCGGCGGATTAACCGCCCGGGTATTCGTCAACCGCCTCTGGTACCTGTTTTTCGGGGAAGGAGTTTCAAGGAGTCTGGATGATTTTGGCGGGCAGGGCCTACCTCCGGCCAATCCGGGGTTGCTGGACAGGCTTGCCGTTGAGTTCTATCGGGCAGGTTGGGATATTAAGCACATGGTGAAGCTGTTGGTGATGAGCCGTGCCTATCGCCAGAGCTCCATTGCGACGGAGGAGGTTACGAAGCGTGACCCGCTCAACGCCCTCTTTGGTCGTCAGGAGCGCTACCGTTTGCCTGCCGAGATGATCAGGGATAATGCACTTGCGCTTGGCGGGCTCCTTGTTCTCGATCACGGCGGGTCAAGCAGCAAGCCCTATCAGCCGCCGGGGTATTACAGGCACTTGAACTTCCCACAACGCAAATATCAGCAACACACTGATTCCCGACAGTATCGCAGGGGACTCTATGTGCACTGGCAGCGACAGTTCCTGCACCCTATGCTCAAGGCGATGGATGCTCCCAGTCGTGAGGAGTGCACGGCACGCCGTCCGCGTTCCAACACACCGACAGCGGCGATGGTGCTGCTTAACGACCCGAGCTTTTTTGAAGCTGCCGGCGCCTTTGCGCAGCGGATCATGAGTGAGGGGGGGAATACCAGAAAGAGCAGAATGGAATACGCCTATCGCGTCGCACTTTCCAGGATGCCGGATGAGCAGGAGCAACAGATTCTGGGAAAGCTCTGGGCCGCCGCCCATGATGAAGCTCCGGATGAAGAGGCTGACCTTGCGGCTTGGCATGCGGTTGCCAGGGCACTGTTGAACTGCAGTGAGGTTAATACCAGGAACTGAATATTTTGTTGGGGTTTCCCCTATTCAATCAAGATGAGAGATTCACAAAGAGAAATGATTGCTTCCGTTAACCGTCGGACTTTCCTTGGTCACTCCGGCATTGGCCTAGGCACTGCCGCGTTGGGATCGCTGCTGGGAGGGCAATCAAGTGCGGCGCCGAAACCAAAAGGTGGATATCCTGGGTTACCGGGTTACCCGAACCTTCCGGTTCGTGCCAAGCGCGTCATTTTCCTCTGCATGGCGGGTGGACCATCTCATTTGGAAACCTTTGACTACAAGCCCAAGCTCGATGAACTCAACGGCAAGCCGATGCCGGATTCCTTCACCAAGGGGCAGCCGATCGCGCAACTTCAGGGGCAAAACCTCAAGGTTCAGGGTCACCTGACCAGCTTCAAGCGTCATGGCAAGTCCGGGCAGTTGGTCAGCGACTTCCTGCCATGGACAGCAAAGATGGCTGATGATATCTGCATTGTCCGTTCCATGGTAACCGAGCAAATTAACCATGACCCGGCTCATACGTTCATGAATACCGGGACGGCGATTAGCGGCCGTCCATCGATGGGAGCATGGGTCAATTATGGCTTGGGATGTGAAACTGAGAATCTTCCCGGCTTTGTAGTCATGACCAGCGTTGGGGGTCGCAACCCTCAACCGATTGCCTCCCGTCAGTGGTCAGCAGGTTTTCTTCCGAGCCGCTTCCAGGGTGTGGAATTCAATTCTTCTGGGGATCCTGTTCACTATGTCAGCAATCCGGGCGGAATAACTCTCCCGGGGCAGCGGAGGGTGGTTGACGCGGTGCAGGCTCTCGACCGGCATCGCAACCTTAAGGTTAATAACCCTGAGATTGATACCCGCATCGCCGCCTATGAAATGGCTTTCCGCATGCAGTCATCTGTTCCCGAACTTGTTGATGTGTCTGATGAACCTCAGCACATCCTGGATATGTATGGAGCTAAGCCTGGGGACGGTTCCTACGCATCAAACTGTCTGCTTGCCCGTCGCCTTGCCGAGCGAGGTGTGCGTTTCATTCAGCTCTATCATCGCGGGTGGGATCATCACGGTGCCTTGAAGAAGTATATGGATATCTGTTGCGGGATCACGGACAAGCCGACCTGGGCATTGCTAACCGATCTCAAACAGCGGGGTTTGTTGGAGGATACCCTTGTCATTTGGGGTGGGGAATTCGGTCGCACCCCGATGTATCAGGGAAAGGGTGGTCCCGGGCGTGATCACCACATGAAGGCATTCTCGATGTGGATGGCTGGAGGCGGAATCAAGGGGGGGCTCACCCATGGTGCGACAGACGATCTCGGATACCACTCCGTGGAGGATGTTGTTCACGTTCGTGACCTGCATGCCACCATGCTGCACCTGATGGGTGTTGATCACAGCCGGTTCACTTTCCAATTCCAGGGCCTGGATGCGCGCCTTACCGGAGTGGAGGATGCCCGGGTGGTGAAGGAGATCATCTCGTGATTCCTTGGGAAGTGCCTCATCCAGCTCCCTTATGGTGAGCAGTGGTTTGCGGATCGTGCCGGATTGAAGTATAGCCATGTGACCATGAGTGCCGTTGCCTGTCTTGACCTGGAGGGTGTCCTTGTCCCGGAAATATGGATCAATGTTGCCCAGCGAACCGGTATTGACGCGCTGATGGCAACCACACGCGATGTTGCCGATTACTCTCAGCTTATGCGGCAACGCCTGGATATTTGTGAGGCAAACGGGCTTGGGATCGGTGATATCACCGAGGTCATTGCTGAACTGCGGCCATTGGATGGGGCTGGAGACTTCCTTGACTGGCTCAGGGAGAAGAGCCAGGTGGTGATCCTTTCTGACACCTTCTATGAGTTTGCCCAGCCGCTTATGCGGCAACTGGGTTTCCCTACACTGTTCTGCCACCGGCTTAAGATCGACGAGGGTGGTAAAATTACCGGTTTTGAGTTGCGCATGCCCGACCAGAAACGTGAGGCGGTGAGAGCCCTTAAAAGGCTCAATTTCAGGACCGTGGCAGCAGGGGATTCATATAATGATATTACCATGCTCGGTGAGGCTGATGCCGGGATCCTGTTCTGTCCGCCTGAAAATGTGGTCAAGGAGTTCCCGCAATTCCCGGTAACAGGAGATTATACCGGGCTCAGGGCGGCCTTTGAGGAGGTTTTGTAGGGCATGGGGGGAGCGGCTTTCTCTCCCGGCGGGTGAAATTATGAGGATAGGGCGAATTATCTTTTCCTTGAGGGTCGTTGAGGGTTTAAATGAGACAAAGGGAAAATTTCCCGTCACCAAATAACTCACTGATAAAATGTCCAATATCACAAGACGCAATTTTTTGAGAACGACAACCGCTGGAGCTGTCGCGGGTGTACCCTTGATCAGCGGCACCAAGTCGGCGCCCCGCATTATTGGCGCTAATGATAAAATAAGGATTGCCGTTGCCGGTCTCAATGGTCGGGGAAAGAGCCACATCGGGGGGTTTCTTGGCCAGAAGAATGTTGAGATTGCCTACGTGATTGATCCTGACGAGCAGGTCCTGACGCGCACCGTCGACAGCCTCAAGAAGCGTGGCCAGAAAAATGTCAAGGGCGTGGCCGATGTTCGCAAGGCACTCGATGACAAGGATGTTGACGCTTTAACGGTGGCAACCCCCAACCACTGGCATTCCCTGATGACCATCTGGGGCGCACAGGCCGGCAAGCATGTCTATGTCGAGAAGCCAATGAGCCACGATGTGGCGGAGGGGCGGATTGCTGTTGCTGCGCAGCAGAAATACGGCGTGGTCATTCAGCATGGCACGCAGCGCCGAAGCGATGCGGGTATTGCCGGGCTACATCAGGCGATTAAGGCCGGTAAGTGGGGTAAGCTGAAGATTTCCTACGGTTATTGTTGCAAGCCGCGAGGAGGCATTGGGCACAAGGCTCCGGGGAATCCTCCTGCCAATCTGGACTGGAATCTTTGGAAAGGCCCCGCAGTCATTGACCAATTCCACGGCAATTACGTGCATTATAATTGGCATTGGTTCTGGCCGAGCGGCAATGGTGATCTCAATAACCAGGGAACTCATCAGCTTGACGTTGCTTGCTGGGCAATTGATGATGACCAGACCCACCCGGTGCGCGCGATGGCAATCGGCGGGCGTTTCCAGTGGAAGGACCAGGGGCAGACTCCCAACACCATGTTTGGCATGGCCGAATATCCAAACGGTCAGCAGGTGTTCTTCAACGTACGCAATGTCAATTACAAGGGGTATCAGAGGCAGGTGGAAAATGAGTATTATTTTGAGGATGGTGGTCGCATCGTTCGTGGTGTGTATTACCCGAAAGGCAGTGACAAGGGGGAGAGGGTTAAGGTCGACAGTGGCAAGGTCACTCCCGGAGGTAACTGGGGAAGCTTTATTGCCGCCTGCCGTGCAGGCAAGCCGGAGATGGCCAACGGTAATGCCCTGCAGGCCCATTACGGCTGCGTAGTTGGTCACCTCATGAACAATTCCTACCGGCTGGGTGAGGAGGTTCCCTTCAACCAGAAGGCGGGCCGGTTCGGCGACAACAAGGATGCCGCAGAGCATTTCGGTCGTCTGCACGATGTCATGGGAAAGGGTGTTGGTATCCCGGAAAAGGATAACTTCTACACCGTTGGCCCATGGTTGAAATTCGACCCGAAGACCGAGCGCCACACTGGTGAGCATTCCGCTGAAGCCAATGCACTGCTCAAGGACAAGAATAATGCCGGTTTCCAGGTGCCAGAGTTAAGCAAGATCTAGAGGGGTAACAAAACCCCTGGGGGTTTTCTGCCCACCATTGAAATTGGAGGGAGGCTAAATCGCGCTTAGCCCCTGACGTTATAGCAGTGGATGAGTTCCTGGTCCCGCAGGTAGAGCTTGCCGCCAAGGACTACCGGGTGTGTCCAGATCTTGCCGGCGGGCTTGCGCAGTTTGGTCTGGGGTGAGAGTGTAAAGCGGGACTTTTCGTTCCACCCTTCCGGGCTTGCCTCTACAAGGGCAACCGTGCCGTCCTTTTCCGAAAGGCAGTAAAACATGCCGTCGGCATAGTGGATGGCGCCTTTGCCAAGCTTATTGGAACTCCATATTTCCTTACCGGTTGCAAATTCCTGGCACTTCCAGCCGCCTTTGTCGGAGTGTCCATAGAGGTGGTCGCCGACCAGGATGACGCCGCCATGGTGATTGACCATGACCTCGTTTCGGTAGGCGTCCTCGGCCTTACCGGAGGCACCGAGCTTGACCGCCTTACAGCCAACCCCGTAACCGGAGGCGATATAGACATGGCTTTCCCTGTAGATCGGGGTTGGGATAACCGCGGTTCTTCCGCTCCAGTCCGAGCGCCATACCAGTTCTCCTGTCTTGGCTGACACGCCGGCGAGTGTTTTCTGGAAGAGCTGCACATACTGGCGCTGTCCGCCATGCTCAATGGGAATAATCGAGGAGTATTGTGCGCCGTCCTTGACCTTGCCGCTTTGCCAGATTTTCTCCCCATCCATCTTGTTCAATGCGGCAATAGCCCCCTTGCTGCCCCCGGGAGTGCAGATTACCTGGTCGCCGTCAATTAGCGGGGACTCGCAATAACCCCATCCGGGAACTTTTCCGCCGAGGTCCTTTACGAGGTCGGCTTCCCACAGGATGGAGCCGTCATCAGTCTTGGCGCAGACAAGCCTTCCGCGTGCACCGAGGGCGTAGACCCGGTTTCCGTCCACCGTTGGGGTGCCCCTGGGTCCATTGCCCCAGTTGTTTTTGTAGTAGATTCCAATCTCCTTGCTCCATATTTCCTTGCCGGTGAGGGTATCAAGGGCAATCAGGAAAATGGTCGCATCCCGTGCGCCCATGGTGAAGAGCTTGCCACCCGAGATGGCCGGGCCTGAGTAACCTAGGCCAGCATCCCGGTATACCCACAACTGCTGTGGGCCAGCGGCAGGCCACTCCTTGAGCAGACCCTTGTCGGGGGAGTGGTCGCTGATATCTGTCCCGCGCCATCGGGGCCATTCAGCGGCGCCCGCCTTTCCGGTATCTTTTGCGGTATTAGACTGGCTGGACTTGACGAATTGTTGATCCGCTTCGCTGAGCAACCCGATGGCGAAGACCAGGTTCTTGCCGTCACTTCGCCGGACAGTGACCTTGCCGTCCTCCAAACTGATAAATTCTCCCTGGAAGGTTCGTGAACCGTCAGCGCTGGTCCATTCACGGGCTGAGAGGTTTGCGGCTATCGTGTGGGCGACAATGAGAATAGCGAGTAAGGCTTTCATGATAAAAATG
>JAAESJ010000027.1 GCA_024229495.1 Verrucomicrobiaceae bacterium
CACGACTGCCACTCCGGGCTCCGTCACGACTGCCACTCCGGGCTCCGTCACGACTGCCACCCCGGGCTCCGTCACGACTGCCACTCCGGGCTCCGTCACGACTGCCACCCCGGGCTCCGTCACGACTGCCACTCCGGGCTCCGTCACGACTGCCACTCCGGGCTCCGTCACGACTGCCACCCCGGGCTCCGTCACGACTGCCACCCCGGGCTCCGTCACGACTGCCACCCCGGGCTCCGTCACGACTGCCAGTTCGACTACGACTCCTAACCGATCCGTATTTTCGATTGCCGGAAGTGCTTTTCTTACCGGAAAAAGCGATGTCTTCACCCTCAAATCCTTCAATTTCCTTCCGCGTAATTTTCCTGCGCAACAAGGATTCTACTGCGGCAAGTTTCTCTCGTTCAGCCCTGCAAACCAGAGAATGCGCATCCCCTCCCTCGCCCGCTCGCCCAGTGCGACCTATACGGTGAATATAATCCTCTGGCACATCCGGCATTTCGTAGTTCACCACATGGGGAAGTTGCCGTATATCCAAGCCCCGCGACGCAACGTCAGTTGCCACCAAGACGCGCACCGATCCGCGTTTAAAGCGCTCAAGGGCGCGAGTGCGCTGCCCTTGGGACTTGTCGCCGTGAATGGCGGCGGCGTCCGTCCCGTTTTTATTGAGATATTGAGCCAGCTTCTCCGCTCCGTGACGGGTACGACTGAAAACCAACACCTGTTCCCAGTCTCCCTCGCGAATGAGGCGTGAGAGCAACTCCCGTTTGAGCGATCTCTCGACCGGATGCACCACCTGGTTCACCCTTTCAGCTGCTGCGTTGCGATCAGCCACCTCAATACTCATCGGCTGATTCAAAAGTTCACGGGCAAGGACACGGATCTCCTTGGAATAAGTGGCAGAAAACATCAGGTTCTGCCGCTGGGCAGGTAACAGGTCTATGATCTTTCGGATATCAGGCATAAAGCCCATGTCCAGCATGCGATCAGCCTCATCGAGGACCAGCACCTCGACGCGTGAGAGGTCAATCGTTCTTCCCGAGGCATGATCAAGCAAACGCCCGGGAGTGGCTACCACGATCCCAACGCCACGTCGAAGCTTGGAAACCTGAGGCGGCATTTTAACCCCACCATAAATAGCGCATGAATAAATTCCTAAGCCCTTGCTGTAGCGAAAAACACTCTCTTCAACCTGTGCCGCAAGTTCACGGGTTGGAGCCAGGATCAGGGCCCGGGGAGCCTTGCTTTTGCTGCGATTCTGATAAAGAAGCTGTAGGATAGGAAGAGCGAAAGCCGCCGTTTTTCCGGTGCCGGTTTGTGCTCCTCCCATCACGTCTTTGCCCTCAAGGATGGCAGGGATGGCCTGGGCCTGAATTGGAGTCGGCTCGGTATAGCCTTTTGCGCCTACCTCCTCCACAAGTTTAGCAATCAGGCCGAGCGATTGAAAAGATGGCATCTGGCGCTCCCTCTACGCCAAGAATGCCCTTTGCGATAGCCAAATATAGACGGGTCAGTGACAAATTGTGAGAATTAACCAATTTGCCCTTGCTGAAATCCGCTAAGGACATATACTGTTCATATGAACACATTATCAAGTATCCACTATATTGCCGCCGTCGCTATCACAGCCATTGTCCTTGGCGGATTCACCCTTAATAGCAACGCTGCTACAAAGAAAACCAACAGTCGTGTCGCTACCAAGGAACAGGCCACAAAACGGGCGCCCTCAGAAAGTGCGCGCCAAATCGCAGCAAAACAGGCAGCAAACAAACTGACGACAACCCAGAAAACAAAAATGCTCACCCTGCTTAACGAAGGCGATGCCGGTGAGCTTGAAGCCATTCGCGGCATCGGCAAAAGTCGCGCCACCGCTCTCACCAAAGCCAGGCCCTTCAAATCCGTTGAACAGCTCGTTAATATCAAGGGTGTTGGCGATGCGATTTACTCTGGCCTGCTTGCCCATGCCAAATCACTGACAATGCGCCGTTCCGCCAAGACTTCCAATTCCGGTAAGTCTTCATCCCCTTCAGCTGCCAAAATGAAACCCTCCAGATCCAGCAGCGATTAGCCTTTGCGTTCAGACTAATTGGCAAACCTCGCCGGATAGATTACCTCAACCCAATAACCTCAACCCAATATAAGCCGTCGTTCCTTTTCAGGGCGGCGGCTTTTTCCCACCTAGGAGAATCGTGCGCTCAATACCAAACTGCGCCAAAGCGGTTGATCCGGAAATGAAAACGCCGCTTACTCGGCATTCATCAAGTCTTCAATTTCCTCCGACTCAACGGGAATAGTGGCCATAAGGTCTATATTGCCATCCTTGCCAATCAAATAATTGTTCTCAAGCCGGCACCCCAAATTTTCCTCCCGGATATAGATTCCCGGTTCAATTGTAAACACCATGCCTTCCTCAACCGCCCGCCACGTATCCCCAAGGTCATGCACATCGAGCCCAAGATGATGGCTGGTGCCGTGCATAAAATACTTCTTGTAAGCAGGCTTATCCGGATCCTGATCCTCAATATCTTTCTTGGTTATCAGTTCAAGACCAAGAAGTTCTGACTCGATCAACTTGCCAACCTCTTCCTGATAATCCTTAAGGATTACGCCGGGGCGCAACATATCGCTACAGGCTCGCATGGTTCGCAACACGGCATTGTAAACCGCTCGCTGCCGATCACTGAAGCGACCGTTCACCGGCACTGTGCGGGTTAAGTCAGAATTATAATTTGCGTAACGAGCCGCGACATCCATCAACAACATCTCGCCATCCTCGCAAATCCCGTCGTTTTCGAGGTAGTGCAACACACAAGCGTTGGCGCCCGAGCCAATAATCGGGTCATAGGCAAAACCGTCCGATCCGTGCCGCAAATATTCATGAATGAGCTCCGCTTCAACCTCATATTCCCTGACTCCCGGCTTGATGAACCCCAAAACTCGGCGAAATCCCGACTCGGTAATCGCACAAGCCTTGCTGATAAGGTCGACCTCAGCCCCGCTTTTAATAGCTCGGAGTTCTGCCATTAGTGGCGCGAGCCTTTTAAACTCATGCAGGGGATAATTCCGCTGCATCTCACGAATAAAGCGAAGATCACGTGTCTCTACCCGGTCTGTCGCCCGGGCATGCTCATTGGAATTAAGAAATACGTGATCGGCCTGAGTCATCAACATGCGGAGAACCCCCGGAAATGCATCAAGCCAATGGACATTTTCGACTCCGGAAGTCTCCTGCGCTGACTGCTTGGTATGCTTTGCGCCTTCCCAAATGGCAATCAGGTCTGACGTCTCCTTGGTGAAGATCATTTCACGCTGCTTCTCATCGGGAGCATCAGGGAAAATCACCAGCACCGTCTCCTCCTGGTGTATACCAGAGAGATAAAAGATATCCGAATTCTGGCGCAGCAACATCGTGCCATCGGCATTGGTCGGCAGGATGTCATTGGAATTGAATACAGCGAGTGATTTCGGGGGCAGCAAGGCACGGAGCCGTTCCCTGTTTCCCGCGAAGAGTTCTGGATCAATTGTCTGGTAACGCATTTGGCCTCCCTTGATACTTTAAAGTCGGCTCAGCGTCGAGTGCTGAAACCCATTCCAGGTTGAATTTTTCTTATTCAGTAAAATGGAAACTTCCCACCAATATTCACAGGAAGCTTCAAATATCGTGAGATTGGAATATAATATGTAGTTATAATACATATTATGGAGCTCAGCCTTTTCACAGATTACTCATTGCGGGTGCTTATCCGGGCAGCAGCCTGTAAAGAAGGGGAGCGAACTTCAGCCAGGGAAATAGCACAAACTTTTGCAATTTCCTATAATCACGTGGTGAAAGTCACTCACCACCTGGCAAAGCTGGGCTATTTGGACACCGCCCGGGGAAGAAATGGAGGAGTTGCTCTTTCGCGGCCGGCCTCTCAAATAGGTATTGGCGAAATCGTCCGCAAAACCGAAAATTTCGCGCTCGTCGAGTGTTTCAAGACGAGCGGAAACGCCTGCTGTATTAGCCCTGCCTGCAAACTTAAGCGAATCTTTGCTGAAGCTAGGGACGCTTTCCTCAATTGTCTTGACCGTTATTCTCTGGATGAAATTACCAGTTCTCAGGCAACCCTCACTTTGCTATTGAGCGCATCCCGAAATTGAATGTTATGAGCAGCTTCAACACCGCGTGGATTTATCGGCTTATGATATGGCCTGCATGGGTCATGCTCTTTGTCACTTGGGCAAATGCGGATTTTCTCTTCTACGAGGAAGCTCCAATTAACTACTCAGACACCAAGCCCAAGGACCCAATTTCAAAATTGGTCATTCCTTACGAACAAGGAAAACTCGATCTCGACAAGACCAGCGAGAAAGCCTTCCTGCGCAGCCTGCTTGAAATGCTTAACGTTCCTCTGGAATCACAAGCGCTGGTATTCTCGCGTACCAGCGCCCAGAATGACAGGATCCGCCCTCAGCATCCGCGGGCAATCTATTTCTCTGAAAATTTTTATGTGGGGTGGGTGCGGGGAGGAGCTATTGAGATAGCGTCCATGGATCCGGATCTCGGCCCTATCTTTTACCGAATGGAAACCCCCTTCGGGCGTGATTCCAAGCCCCGCATTATACGTGACAACCAATGCCTCAATTGCCATGGAAGTTCACGCACTGATGGCTACCCGGGCATGGTTGTTCGTTCGGTTTATCCCAATTCAATCGGTTTCCCAATTTTTGGCGCCGGAACACGACGCACTGATCACTCAAGTCCGCTTAATGAGCGCTGGGGTGGATGGTTTGTTACCGGAGAAAGTGCCGGCAAGCGACATCAGGGAAATATCTATTATCAAGAGGGGGAGCCTGGAGAAGCCATCCCGGTAATGGATTTCGGCGCAAATCTAAAAACCCTCGACAAGGCCTTTGATACCTCAGAATACCTTTCATCAAAAAGTGATATTGTCAGCTTGATGGTGCTTGAGCACCAGATAATGGCACACAATGCGATCATCAGGGCACATCTTAACACCAGGCGCTGGCTGTATATTGACCATAATGTCGGCAAGCACATTGGCAGGGCTGAGGGTGAAATTGGAGAGTCCACGCTCAAATATATCGACAGGGCCGCCAATGACTTACTACGCGTCTTTCTCTTAGCCGATGAGGCAAATCTCGAAATCTGGGGCGTGGAGGGTGGTGAAGCTTTCCAGAAATCCTTTGCCGGAAAAGCACGGCGAAATGCCGAAGGGCACTCGTTGCGTGATCTGCAATTGCTTTCCCGCCTCTTCAAAAACCGCCTTAGTTACATGATTTATTCCTCCTCCTTCGAACATCTTCATCCGGTAATGAAGCAAGTGTTCTACAAGAAGTTATGGCAGTCTCTGCACGGGAAGGGTGAACCCAAAATTATCGGGCACCTCGGCGATAAGGAATGTTCGCGCATCCTGAGCATCCTATTGGCAACAAAAAAAGACCTGCCCGCCTACTGGAAGGGATAAATTAAATCTGTTGCTAAATACCCTGCTGTGAGGACTTTTCCACCTTCTAATGTCCCGCATATACCACCTTATCGCATTGCTCTTCCTCGCCGGCACGGCTCATGCCGATCTCCAGGCTGACATCAGGACAAAAGTAACAGCTGCGCGTGCAATCCTGGATACGTGGCACGCAAACAAGGCACAGCGGGTAAATCGACAACTGCACATCGTCTACTGGACACCTTCCGATCGTGAACCTGCTACCGACTATCGCCAGCGCCTGTCTCGCATCCTGTTGCATATTCGCAAATTCTATGCCGACGAAATGGAGCGAATCGGCTTCGGCCGGCGCACCATCAACCTGCAACAGGAAAATGACAACTTGGTCAAAATACACCTCGTGAAGGGGGCGGGTCCCTACGCCAAATACAACGTCAAAAGCGGTCATAAAATTCGGCAGGAATGCCTGCCCACACTCCACAAGGCAGGCATTGATGCCGCCCGCGAAACCATTGTTATTTTCTGCAACCTTGGGGAATGGAATGAAAAGACACGAACGATGCGGCACCGGAGCCCGTATTACGCAGGTGGCTCCCATCGCTCAGGAACCGCATGGCAACTTGATGAGCCAATTCTTGATACCAGAAATCTCACGGTGAAAACCATGATGCGGGATGGTCAATATGGCCGGATCTCGATGGGAAAGCATAATACGATTTTTATCGGAGGTATCGCCCATGAACTCGGTCACGCACTGTCATTACCACACAACAGGGAACGCCCCGACGAGCGTGCCGCTTTCGGCACCGCACTAATGGGAAGCGGCAACCGCACCTACGGAGATGAATTGCGTGGCGAGGGCAAAGGCTCCTTTCTAACGCTGGCACACGCCATGCGTCTCGCCTCGCACCCGCAATTCTCTGGTTCGGTCAAGGGTTTATCATTACCTGCGAGGGTAAACTTCAGTGACTTTAAGATCACGAAAACCCCCGGAGGCTTCCACTGCAGTGGTCTGGTAAACTCGAAAATCCCGGTATATGCACTTATCGCCTATGCCGACCCGGAAGGCGGCAGCGACTATGATGCAACAACCGTAACAGCTGTCCCGGATAACAAAGGCAGGTTCCTGCTAAAGTGCACCACTCATGCCCCCGGAAAAAAAGCCCAACTTAGGGTAATTGCCTGCCATGTTAATGGGGCAACATCCAGAAAAACCCTCAGCTACTCTGTGGCGGATGATGGGTCCGTTGATATCAGTGGCACCAAAGTCCAATGATGGCATTCGCCACGGCAAAACCGAAGCGTATCGGCCTTGGTTAAATTCCTATGTCACCTCCTCAGGCAAGCCTGCATTAATCCCCGCAGGTAACCTGCAGCAAAAAGCCGGCCTTTCATCTCGTAGCCCGGCGTGGCATTACTCTCACCAATCATTGAAGGCGCATGATCGGGCCTGATTGTTCCACGGTAGTCAATATCATGCAGCGCTCGCATGAGTGCGGGTAAATCGCTTTCTCCATTATCAGGCCAGGTCTCCTGAAAATTGTCGGCGGCACCCCGTGTGTTACGTAAGTGGACAAAATGAATGTTCCCGGCAAGCCGGCGAATGCCTTCGACCAGGTCCTCACCCACAGGGCCAAGTGAGCCGGAACAAAAGCAAATGCCATTGCTTGGGCTCGGCGCAAGGCGGGTAACCCGCTCCAGAGCATCAATACTGCAGAGAATTTGATCCTGCCCCCATAGATTCTTTAACGGCGGATCATCCGGATGAATAGCCAGCTTAATGCCCGCATCTTCAGCAACCGGCAATATTTCATCAAGGAACGCCTCCAGATTCTCCCAAAGCCGAGACGCGGCTGTTGCTTTCTGCGGCGGACCGTCCGCATCGGTAACATTCCCGCAATCGGCTTCAACACTAAAGGCCGTGCTGTATGATCCTCCACGCTCAGGATTCATCCTTGTGGTGCGGCACCAGTCCTCGCTGGGCATCCAGTTATAACAGAGCACTTCAAGGCCTGCCTCTGCCATGTCACACAAAAGGCACTTGATCATTTTGACCTGTTCATCCCGACCCGAAAGGCCATGTACGATCTGGTCATGCGGCAACTTCCGCTCAATGTGGGTCAATTTCATGCCATGTTTCTCAACCTCACCCTTCACCTTCACCAAGGGCTCCCGCCCGGGTCCGGGATAAACGGCGACAATTTCCTCAACACCAGCCTGTGCGGCGAGTTGCAAATTCTCACCGGTGAAGGGCGTGACAATCATAGACAGACGCATGATGTATGACTTACCTTGATAACAAATTCAGGACAATGCGTCTTTTAATTCCAGCATTTATTTCTCTCACGCTAAGCTGCGCATCCGCCAGAAAGCCCAATGTAATCATCTTCTTCACCGATGACCAGGGAACCTTGGACGCCGGCTGCTATGGATCAAGTGACCTAATCACGCCCAATATCGACAAGCTGGCAAAGACAGGCTTACGCTTCACCCAAGCTTATGCCCACACCGTGTGTTGCCCTGCCCGGGCCGCCCTGCTCACTGGGCGACACCCCCAGCGCAGCGGAGTCAACCGGTGGACACAGGGAGACATGAAGGGGGCAAAGGGCATTAACATGGCCCTTGAGGAGGTCACAATTGCAGAGTCTCTGAAACAAAACGGGTATCGAACTGCACTATTCGGAAAATGGCACCTCGGGGCCCACCGGGACTTTGGCCCAAAGAAGCAGGGGTTCGATGAATTCTTTGGCCTCCGGGATGGTTTCATCGACAACTACAATCACTATTTTCTGCACGGCCAGGGATTCCACGATCTTTATGAGGGAACCACGTCAGTAAAGGCTGACGGCCAATATTTTCCTGAGCTAATGACCAGACGCTCTTTATCATTCATTGAGGAAAACAAGGATCGCCCTTTTTTCCTCTACCTCCCCTTCAACATCCCGCATTACCCGGAGCAGGCACCCAAGAAATTTGCAGCGCCATTCCAGGACATGAAGGACCCGGCAAGGAAATCCTACGCCACCATCATGCATGCAACCGACCACTACATCGGAAAGGTTTTAAGCAAACTGGAATCCTTAAACCTTCGCCAAAACTCAATCATTATCTTCATGAGCGACAACGGGCACTCCGAGGAAACCGGCAACCGCATTCGTGTAGACAACCACAAGAGCGGTCATCCCAAGGGGCACTTTTATGGAGCCAGCGGTGGTGGCTACACCGGAAAATGGAAAGGCAACAAGGGAAATTTTCTCGAGGGTGGCATTCGTGTGCCGGCAATTATTTCCTACCCGGGAGTTTTGCCGGCGGACCAAACACGCAATCAGCCCATCACGATCATGGACTGGTTCCCGACGATTCTGGAGCTTTGCGCAATCAAGAGCAACCCGGAAAACCCAGAACTCGATGGCTTCAGCCTGTCAAAAGTCTTTGCATCAGAAGACGCTAAAACCCCGAACCAGGTCATGCACTGGGGATGGTTCAGCAATTGGGCGGTTCGGATAGGCGAATGGAAATTGATTTCCCGCGGCAACTGGGACTGGAGTCCCGGAGACCCTCTGCCCAAGTCCACCCAGCTCGTAAGCTTAAATGATCCTGCTCCGGAAAGGGAAAATCATGCCGCTGCCAGGGCTGACGTTTTATTGAGGCTGAAAAAAGCACACGATCACTGGGCCCAGCAAGTGGGCTTTAGCGGGAAATGAACATCCTTAACACCCGGCTGGTTTCATGCCTGTGCTACTGCTTTTCCGCAGCTGCCTTACTGTCAGTGATCTCGTGCAGAAAAGCGCATGAAAGAAATGGCACAGACCCTCTTGAAGACAAGGAGGAGCAGATAACAAAACAAACAAGCACGTCACTTGGGGAGAGCGAACGCAGGGCAGGGATTGCAGAAACCTCGCTGAAAAAAATAGCTGCCGGCATAGTCGCAGGTCACGTTCCACCGGAAATGAAGGGCGTTACGGAGCCCATCGTGCAGGTTGCCGGTAAATTCACCGGATCAGATCCGGCAAGCCGACACAGCGAAGCTCACGTCTTCAAAATTACCAATGGTGAAAAAATCTTTGTCGCCCTCGCAAGGATCGAGTTGAAAGCCAAACTTGCGAATGGTCGATTATGCTCCGTTGTCGGACAATTGGCCTCTAAATGGGTTGTCGGGGACAATGGTTCTTTGCTCCTGCAGAGCCTTAAGGAAGCCGCGTTTTTGCCGCCGGTTGAAAGCCCCGTGGCCTGGTTTGAGGAACAAACCGGGAAGGTCATCGGTAACGAGCCCGCCTTTTTGCACCATCTTTCTCATGGCATCGATCACTGGCTCACCCGAGTCGAAGCGGCACACGGCATTGATGCCTTCATTCGTAACGGCATGGCGCTTGGTGATATCGATGGCGATAACCGTGACGATGTCTATATCTGTCAGCCCGGCGGTCTGCCAAACCGGCTCTTTCTTCACCAGAAGGATGGCAGGGTAAAGGAAATCGATGCAGGAGTTGGCATTCTGGATCACACCAGCGCTGCGCTTTTTGTGGATATCGACAATGACAATGACCAGGACCTTGTCCTGGCAACCCCGGCGGGTATCAGCCTGTTTGAAAATGAGGGATCACTAAATTTCGCTGCCCGCGGTGTGCTGCGCACCAACAGCGCAGATTGCCACGCCCTGGCGGCCGCTGACTATAACTTGGATGGCAATCTTGACCTCTATATTACGTTTGCCCTGGGCGATCGCCTCGGTGATGAAAATAACGATCGTTTTCTCTTTCATGATGCGCAGGACGGAGGCGCAAACCAGCTCTTCCGTGGCGATGGTGACTGGTCATTTACGGAGGCAACAGAGTCAACCGGCCTACATAAAGGCAATAACAGGCATAGTCTGGCCGCAACATGGCATGACTTTGACCTTGATGGTGATCCTGACCTCTATGTGGCCAATGACTACGGAGCCAATCAGCTTTATCGGAATGATGCCGCTGAAGACGGTAAGCGGATTTTTACTGAGGTTGCAACCATGGTCGGGGTAGAGGACAAGGCCGCCGGGATGTCAGCCAGTTGGGGTGATTTCAACCGGGATGGCCGCCCGGACCTGTATGTTGGAAACATGTATTCAAATGCCGGTTCACGTATTACCTCACACCCGGACTTCCCTGTTGCAAACAACGCCGGGCTTCTCGCCGTTTACAGTCGGTTTGCAAAAGGCAATACCCTGTTAAGCCAGACAAAACCAAACCAATTTATCGAATTGACAGATACTGCAACCATGGGGCGATGGGCATGGAGCAGCTTGTTTGCGGACCTTGACAATGACGGCTGGCAAGATCTCTTTGTTGCTAACGGTTACATTACCGCTACCCAGCCGGAGGACTTGTGAAGCTTCTTCTGGCGGCAGGTCGTGCCGCTCGGAAATTCCGGGGCCAGTCCCGGCCTGGTGCGCTCCAGCCCCGCGCAGGCATTAATTGAAGCGGTCCGTCGCGGCAGTTCATTTTCCGGCAATGAGCGCCACGTGGTCTTCCAAAATATTGCCGGCAGAAAATTTTCCGATGTCTCCGGCATTACCGGCCTTGATCTCGCTGATGACGGTCGTGCGGTCTGCTTCACTGACTGGGATAATGACGGCGACCTGGATCTCTGGATCAACAACCGCAACTCCCCGCAGGTTCGGTTTTTCCGCAACAATAACCCCGGCGACATGCGGGGATTGACTGTCAGGCTGGTTGGGTCCACCTGCCCTCGGGATGCCATAGGTGCCCGGGCAATTCTATACCTCAAGGGTCAAAAGCCTCAAACTCAATCGGTTACCGCCGGTTCAGGGTTCCTTGCGCAATCATCCAAAACCCTGCATTTTGGCCTTGCCGAGGATGCCAAGATAGAGAAACTCGTCGTTCATTGGCCCGGAGCGGAGGCCGCCAGCTACCCGGGGCTTGCCGCCGGGAGCCTTATCATCCGCCAGGGAGAAACCCCCCAGCCATTGAATCTTAAGGACCCCGCCCTGAGCAACACCCCTGTTGCGGATGCCTCTTCCTCCCGCCATACATTCCTCGCTCAACGCTTGCCCACAAATACGATCCTGCCACGCCCTTCCGGGAAAATCCAAGAACCGTCCCTGGTGGTCCTCGCAAGTAAGGGTTGCCCAAACTGCGAAATCCAGCTGGCTGAGTGGCGGAAAAATCCTCCGCAAGAGATTGCGATCAACGTTCTGTATGCAGAAAAACTACACGAAGATAATCCCCTCCAGCTGCAGCTTATCCAGCTTCTGCATGACCATTTTTTCTACATCACACAACGATCTTTGGAAACCCCGCTCTCGTTTCTGGTCGACCCTGAAGGGCGGCTTTGCGCAATCTATCGCGGTAGAATTGATCGTGAGACCCTAAAAAAAGACACCGCCAGCTTGAAGATAGACGGCGCGCCACTCCGTATGGCCTCATTACCCTTCAAGGGGCATTGGCAAAGCGGATCGCTCCCTGAAGCAGAACCGCTTGGATTTGCAGAAGAGCTTCTCGATGCCGGGCTTGTCAGCTCCGCCAACCTCTATATCAGGGAACACTTCACATTGATGCAGTCTGATGAAGCTTTCCCGCAACTGCTTGAACGCCTCAAGGAGATGGAAAACAAATAATCTCCCGCAGCGCTCCCAATTCGATTGGAAATATAAAAAAAGCGGGCAGCATGGAAGCTGCCCGCTTTGTATTGAGGAGTTACGGGGTAAAATGGATCAGTTACTATTTCTTGGCAGCTTCCCGCTCTGCCACCTCAGCAATCACCTTTTCTGAAATGTTTTTCGGGCAAGGCGAATAATGATCAAATTCCATTGAGAACTGCCCGCGCCCTGAAGTCATCGTGCGAAGGTCCCCAATGTAACCGAACATCTCACTGAGAGGTGCCTCACCCTTAACGCGAATTCCTGTTGGGGTGCTGTCCTGGGCTGAAATCATGCCACGCCGACGGTTCAGGTCGCCGATCACATCGCCCACATTGTCCTCTGGCGTAAAGACATCAAGCTTCATGATGGGTTCCAGCAACTGGGCCCCTGCCTTGGGCATGGACTGTCGATAGGCTGCCTTAGCTGCAATCTCAAAAGCGATGGCGGATGAGTCCACCGCATGAAACCCGCCGTCAACCAAGGTAACTTTCAGGTCCAGGCAGGGAAACCCTGCCAATACGCCTTTCTCGGTGGATTTTTTCCATCCCTTCTCTACCGCCGGGATGAATTCCTTCGGAACGTTTCCGCCTACAATTTTCGATTCAAATTCAAAACCGGAACCGGGATCCTGTGGCTCGATAATATAATCAATTTTCGCATACTGTCCGGACCCTCCAGACTGTTTCTTGTGAGTGTAGGAATCCTCCAGTCGCTGAGTAACCGTTTCCCGGTAGGCCACCTGGGGTGCACCAGCCTCCACCTCCACCCCATGGGTGCGCTTGAGGATGTCGATCTTGATGTCGAGATGCAATTCACCCATTCCCTTGAGGATCGTCTCCCCGGAATCCTGATCAGTCTCCACATGAAAAGAGGGATCTTCCTTGACCATCTTGCCAATTGCCAGTCCCAGCTTCTCTGAGGCTGCGGTATCCTTTGGGGCAACAGCAATCGAAATCACGGGATCGGGAAACACCATCGGTTCCAGAGTTGCGGGCTGTTTTGGATCACAGAGAGTATGACCTGTTTGGACATTTTTCAGACCAACAAGGGCAACAATGTCACCTGCCTGTGCTGAATCCAGGTCCTCTCTTGAATCAGCGTGCATCTCAACAATGCGTCCCACGCGCTCCTCCTTGCCGGTAAATGTGTTCAAGATGCCGGTTCCCTTCTTTAAAACCCCTGAATAAATCCGGGTGAAGGTCAGTGCCCCGTATTGATCATCCATGATCTTGAACGCCAGTGCGCGGAGGGGCTTTTCCTTGTCAACGATTGCAAATTCCCCTGTCTCGTTACCCTCAAGGTCAACCTCAGGCTGTGGCTTAACCTCCGTCGGGCTAGGCAGATAATCGATAACCGCATTCAGTATCAGCTGAATACCCTTGTTCTTGAATGCCGATCCACAATAGGTCGGGAAAAAATCCAGATTGATCGTTCCTTTGCGAATGCACTTCTTGATTGTCTCAATATCTGGCTCTTCGCCCTCGAGATATTTTTCCATCGCCTCGTCATCCTGCTCTACAGCAGTCTCAATCAACTCCGTGCGGTATTGCGCAGCCTTTTCCTTCAAGTCCTCAGGGATTTCGGTAATCTCAAAGTTCTCTGGCTGACCGGAATCATCCCACACGTAAGCCTTCTGGCTCAGGATATCGACAACACCAACAAAGCTGTCCTCAAAGCCAATCGGAATCGTCATTACCAGAGGACTAGCCGCAAGGACGTTCTTTACCTGGTCAACCACCCGATAGAAATCCGCGCCCAGACGGTCTAGCTTGTTAACGAATATCAGCCTTGCAACCCCGGAATCGTTCGCATAGCGCCAATTGGTCTCTGATTGTGGCTCGACACCACCCGAACCACAGAAAACTCCGACGCCACCATCCAGAACCTTTAGTGAACGATAGACCTCAATGGTAAAGTCAACGTGCCCGGGAGTATCGATGATGTTGAAGCGGTGATCATCCCAGAAACAGGTGGTGGCTGCGGATTGAATCGTAATGCCTCGTTCCTGCTCCTGATCCATGAAGTCGGTGGTGGCGGCGCCATCATGGACTTCACCGATTTTGTGAATTTTACCGGTCAGCTTCAGGATGCGCTCGGTGGTTGTGGTCTTACCCGCATCGACATGGGCAAAGATTCCAATATTCCGGTATTTGGAGAGATCAGACATAACTTTTAAAAAGAAGCGCCCCCGATAGTCCAGAAATCACCAAAATTCAACGAATAATGCGCTTATATTCCTTTCTTGGCCTATAATCGTGCCGATTTTTTAGATTAGCGATGCCCAAAGCGATTATAACGGCCTTGCCATTGCCCGGAAAATACGGCTTCTACACCCTTACTGCAGGCGAAGTTGCTGCTTGATAAAGGCCAACAGGTCGGCAACATCCGCATGCCCAAAGCCGGCTTCCAGTCCAGCGGGCATGGCCGATTTTCCCGTGCTGGATATCGCCTTTAGCGCCGGGCGGGCAATGATCCGCTCAGAGCCGTCCATCAAATTCATCACGATGCTATTGGCCGTCTCGGTCACTATCATTCCGTATATACTCTCCCCCCCCTGCAGCCGAGCGGTATACCCAAGATAGCGCGGCTCAACAGAACGACTGGGATCCAGGAGTGACACCAGAAGATCTTCACGGGACCGATTGGTGATGGTTTTCAAGTCCGGCCCAACCGCACGGCCCAAATCGCCTAGTTGATGACAGGCCGCACAACGCGCAATAAAATGATCACGCCCCCTCTGAATGTCCCCATTAATAGAAAGGGCAGGTCTAAATTCATTAACAACCCTGAGGCGGTCATGCGTCACGACGTCCTGAAAAAGCTTTTTGGCCCGCCTCTGAACAAGACCTGATTTGCTCATTAATAAGCGCTGGCGAACACTGGCACTTAATTCTACCGGTTGCATCTTGCCGGACTCCAGCGCTGAAAGCAGCTGGAGAACCGAAACTTCCCTGGCTAAGAGCACTCCCTCTGCAGTCTCCCGGCCTGCAGGTCCAAGCCATTGCCACGCATCGAGCAACCGATTTGCCTCACCCAGTCTGCCAAGCATCGAGATGGCCGCCGCCTGCAATGGCAAGGGAATTTCTGCGCCCAGCAGCTTTGCCGCCAAGCCAACGCCCTCTTTGCCCAGCAATCCCACGGCGGCAATTCGCTCTTCCTCACTCTTGGTTTCATCCGTCGCTGCCTCCATGGCCAGGGGAGTGACATGGTTGCGCCAACCGGCCGGTGCCTCAGCCAGCATTCTCCATTTGGCGGCACCCTCCTTCCCAGCAAGCAGGCTTTTTGTCATGGTGCCGGCCAGGCTTGGATCATTTCTGCCCATTTTCATCAACCCTATCACCAACACCTCGCTTAAGTCACCGGTAGCAGAGGCAAGCGCCTTGAAATGAGGCACTGCCGAGCTCAACACCGCCGCCGCCACATATGGATCTGAGCCATCCCTGCGGGCAATCTCAACCAACGCCGTCCCTGCCCGTTTATCCTCGAATTCTCCCAGACTGAATGCTGCCTGAAGGCGCACCTTGGCATCGGGGTCTTTTGCCGCATCAATCAACCCCTGCGGAATAACCGGCAGGGATTCTGACCTCTGCAGGCCCACTCGCCGCCAGCCAGGGTTATCCGACTTCATGGCGGATTCAATGCGCAGGACATCCCATTTTGGCTGAGTGCCAGTGCGGAAGGATTCCCTTTCCGCAATATCCCTCGCTATGCCATTGGGCGAATCACTTGCCGCTCTTCGCCAGGGATGTTCAGCTCCCGCCTTAGTGACCCGGTAGATACGACCTTTTCCCTGACCGGAATAATAATGGGGCTCAAGCTCCTTTCTGCCACCAGGTGGTAGCCACTGCGGATGCTCAATCATGTAACGATACATATCAACCACCCACAAAGAGCCATCCGGTGCTGTGCGTGACATTACAGGGCGACACCAACGATCCTCCGAAGCAAAGAAATCATGCTTCCCGTCAGCAGCACGTGCCGCACTAAAGCTAACCCCGTGGGGCGTCAGGACATGGCGTTGCACGAGATTGGAAAAAGGCTCACAGGTAAATGCCATTACCTTCCCGGTTGCCAGTGGAAACAATATGTTGTCCCGGTAAATCGAGATGCCACAGGCAGATGTATAGCGGCCAACATGATCAAATCCGTGAAAGCGCTTTTGCGCTTTACTGGCGGCAAAAACTCCCGGCTGGCTACCCCGCAACATCTTGCGGGGATCAGGGGCAGGAACATCCGGGTTGCGTCCAAGATAACGATCCTCCAGCACATAATGCCAAAGAGGATGAGCATTCTGCACGCCAAACCAGTTACCATCATTATCCCTGACCCTGCCAAATTGTGACGGCCCGGCAACCGGCTCAAAAGCTCCATCCGAGCGAAACCGGAAATCCCGTGCCCCGAGCTTCACGGCCTTGCCCGTTTTTACACATTTGATGACCGTGTCGACTCCAAACCCGGCATGGTGCCCGCCACTGGCGCAATAAATCCAGTCATCAATCCCCCAGCGCAACCCATTGACCCTGAGCTGCTGATTGCCCTCCATAAAACCGCTGAACCACGTCTCGCGAAGATCTGCGTCACCATCGCCGTCAAGGTCTTCAGCATAGAGGATCTCCCCGCCTGCGGTAACAATCACACCCTTCCCCCACGCCATGATTCCAGTGGGAAACTTCACGCTGCCCATGAAAGCCTGACGTTGATCAGGCTGGTGATCTCCGTCAGTATCGATTAAGCGCACAATTCTTCCCGAGTGACCATTTCCACCTGAGGGATAGTCCGCCATTTCTGCCACCCAGATCGACCCGTCAACTGCCCAGTCAATGGCAACCGGATCCATGACCAGCGGTTCAGCCGCAACCAACTCGACCTTGAACCCGGCGGGCACATGCACTTTCTGGAGGCTTTCTGCAGCAGATAGCGGCGATGAATCCAAGGCTTTTTGGATCCCTGCCCTCTCAAACAAGGCGCTGACCTCAACTGCATCCAAGGCCCGGTTAAAAATAGCAACCTCATCCAGCCTACCTTCAAAATTGGCGAAGTTGTCGTTGCGTCCGCCAATGAAAATATCCCGTGACCCAAGGTGTGTCGGCCTCAGCTCTCCGGCAACCTCCCTCTTGCCGTTGAGGAAAGCCTCAACGGCATTGCCTCGCCGGACAAATACCAGGTGATACCAATGATCCTTCTTCAGCGCCACCTTTCCCTCAAGCAGTTCATTGGCCTGGTTGCCATTGAAAATAATTAACCGCCCACTTGCCACTGCACTTCCTCCAATGCCCACATGATCACCCGGGGCAGCGGGATCGTCAGCCTCGCCTCTGGAGAACAAATAACCGGTCACCGGGCGAGCCTCCGGGCGCAATCCGTTCCAGAACCACAATGACACCGAATATTCATCTCCCAGTTCCGCCTTTGTAACAACCCTTCCCCCGGCAAAGTGAGCAGACCGACTCCTATGTTGATCGGGAAACCCCGCGCCCACAACCCCGGGTAAATGACACAACACACCGGGCTCAAAATCCACACCCGGCTCTAGACCGCCAAGGGGCCATTCTTTCAAGGGACGCAACCGTTCAATTGCCTGTGCAAACGCTCCACGAGACTCCCTGTATACTCGACGCTCTTTGCCGGAGATTCGCTCAAGCATGCTTACCAGCGTCTCGGTGATCTTGCCCTCAGCACCCACCTCCAAGCCGGCGGTAACCGATGGCCATGTGGTGTATCCGCCTAAAGCATGCTGCTCAGCAGGAGGAATATAACCTTCTGCCCCGTTCGCCAGCTCGATGTTCATGGTCGTGGACAGCGGGCTTAACGCTTTCAGTTTTAACCCGGTCAATGCGTAAACCTCATTGGGCATCGCTGTAATGCAGAAATCCCCGGCCATGATCGCCTGAAGAACAATGTTGGCCTCAGGATTGCCGTGCAGGTGAATGGCCTGCTTTGCATAGACTTCCGGCCGGTTTCTCGGTCGCCCCTCGGGGGTTTTTTCCGCAATTTCACGTGCCCACGCCAGCCGTTGCCTGTCAGGCACACGCCTTCGGATTGCCATGCGCACTTCCTCCATTTTAAGTGGCAGATCATCATGATATTCGATCCCGGAAATGGCTTCCTCCGTCAAGTCTGCAAGGGCTTCGACATACTTCTTTATGCTGATCTCGCTCTGCTTGCGCGGCCCGCGGTAATCAGCTCGCCACACATCACCACTTGTCCCTTGGCAAAGCGCAACGACACAAGCACTTCCCCCGGGCCCGGAGCGCTCAGCCATCTCATTGCAATACTTGCCAAAATAATCTGCCGAAATTCCGGCATGCCCACTGAAGTAATGCATTGAAAAATTTCCGAGTAGCGCCAGGGGGGTGCCGTCACGGGAAATGATGGAAAACAAGGTAAACGATGGATCGGTCGGACCCGATTCCCCTGTGCCCGCCGGGTTCTGGTAACCGGGATGCATGTTGGCGCGCACCGTTCGGTTACCAAAGGGATCCGTGCCATTGCCCGGCCAAAGCACCCAGCGCCGGGGCTTGGTGTATTCTGACCCGTCAAAAACCGCCCATCCCGCCCTGGCAGGCTGCATCGCGGCATGCGCCTGCACAATGGACTCGGCAATCCGCTCGGGCAGGAAAGCGGCATACTTTTTGTCCAGGTCCGTGCCAAGGCACAAGTCCATCACACTTGGAGCATTATGCGTATGGGTGGCACAAATGAGTATTTTCTCCGGCGCAATGCCGGTTCTCTCAGCGGCTATCCGCTTCGCCTCATCGCAAATCCCGGTTGGTATCATGCAGTTATCAACGACAGCGATCACGATCGTCTCGCCTTTGCTGGACAGGGCTATCGCTCGACTATGCAAACGATCAACAATGATTCTCACCTCCCGGCTCAAGAATCCGCCGTTAACAATTACCGGTAAATCACGGGGTGTTATGTCAACCACAGCAGCACCGGCGCGGAGACCTGCAGCAAGGCTCCTTGCCTCACTGAAGCCACACAACAGGACCAGACACCCGATGAATACCCCTCGCATAGGTAAAAGCTTACCCACAAAAGATCATTAGTTGTGAATTTTTTTCGGCGCCCGGAAAATGACCCTGACTTATCCGCCAATCACCACCAGGCGAATGGAATCCAGCCTTAATCTGGCATTGGCAAGATGATCGTTTAACGCCTCGCGTTCCTCCTGTGCGGCTGCAATCTCACCATTGCGCACCGGGTGACCAAGAGCCATCAGGCGTTCTAATCGATCCAGCTCATCGGTAATCAGCGCGTCCATGTCCTTGAGCGCTTTCCTGCGCATCTTCACCGCGCTCTTTTCTGCATATTTTTCCGCATTGGTCACCATTGCCGGAACCATTTTGCCGAGGATTTCAAGCTTTGCCCGCAACCAGCTGCGGGCACCATCCTTAACCGCTGAGGAATCAAAGTCGGCGGTAATATCATTGCCGGCATGATTCACCACTGCCTTAATCGGCATCGGTGGCAGGAACCGGTCTGCGCCGAGGCCGGCGGGACAAATTGGCTCCAGCAGGAAAATACACTCGGCAATCAATCCGGCTTCGGCTGCTGTTCCCGGAATCTGCCCGAAAGCACTGGATCCTTTCTCGCCGTTGATTATCAGGTCAAGGCAGGTCGAAACAATAGGATGATCCCAGGTAACAAAACCCATTGGCTCATTTACCAGAGCAGTCACGCGGTCAAAGGTAATGGACATCCCAATTTCCCGCATGCCTGGAAAGGCATCGCCTGCGAAAACGGTATCCGGCTTGACGTAATAGCAATAGTCACCCAGTTCCTCAACGCCCACCCCAAGCGCACCAAAAAGATCAAGCATGAGCTCTTCCAGGCTCTTGTCTGCATCGATGCCGACAAGAGCAGAAGTGATCTTTTTGGCCGATTGTGCATTGAATGAACTCATCTCCAGGAGCCTGTCCCGGCCGGCTTCCAGCTTGCCATCAAGCTCCTCCTTGGCCTTTCTGGTATCGGCAATGATGTGATCCCAACCCGCTTGGTCATCCGAGGCGGTTTCCTGCATCCTGGAGCTGAATTTTTCCAGCAGCCTCATTCCTCCCTCCATGGGTTGAACAAAAGCGTTCATGCCCTCGTTATACCATCGGGCAAGCGCGCCGTGGAAGGAATTGGACTCAAAGGGCACATGGATGCATACCGTTTCTTGCTGACCAATACGATCAAGCCGGCCGATACGCTGCTCCAGCAGGGCAGGCGTATCCGGCAGGTCATAGAGCACTAAATGATGAGCAAATTGAAAATTGCGTCCCTCACTGCCAATCTCTGAGCAGATCAGTAGGCGGGCACCATCCTCTTCACTGAAATAAGCAGCATTGCGATCGCGTTTGATTAGCTCCAGACCCTCGTGAAACAAGGCAGTCTTGATGCGTATTTTCTCGGATATTGCCTGCTCTAGATCCTCGACCATGTCACGGGTGCGACAAATCACGAGCATCTTCGCATCCTCAAGTTTACCTGCCAGTTCTATTAACCAGTCAACACGTGGATCCTGCCGGTCTTCAGTCCCGGGCTCAAGGGCACACAGCGTAACCTCGCGCTGAGGAAATCCACCGAGATTTGCGCGACGGTTGCGAAACATAACCCGCCCGGTACCATACAAATCAAGGAGCTTGTCCAGTAACTGCCGGCTATCACCGGGTATCTCCCCTCCAATCCATTTTGCAACCTGCTGCTGCTCACCATCATCAAGCTCGGTTCCGGATTGGATCTTGCCTGCAATTGCAGAAACCTCCGCGGCATTCTCACTTTCATTCTGGAACGCCTGAAGATCAGAGAAACGCTCCGGATCAAGCAGACGCAAGCGTGCAAAATGACCTTCGGGACTGAGTTGCCCCGGCGTACCGGTCAGCAGCAGCAAGTCTTTAGCGACTAAACTTAGCTGCTCAACCATCGTGTATTCTCTGCTGGAATTATCCGGCGACCATTGCAAATGATGCGCTTCGTCAACAATAAGCATGTCCCATCCGGCTTCAACAGCCTGGGCAGTGCGCTTGGGATTATCGGCAAGCAATTCGATGCCGGCTAAAACCAACTGGTCATCAAGAAAAGGATTTACCGTTTCGCGGTCCGTCGATTCTGCCTCCTGCTCATCCTCTCCGCCTGTTTCAATAGCCACGCACCGCTCTTCGTCAAAAATTGAGAACTGCAGGGTGAAGCGACGCAAAAGCTCAACAAACCATTGATGGACCAGAGGTTCGGGCACTAGAATCAACACTCTGGAAACACTGCCCGTAATCAGTTTGCGGTGCATGATCAGGCAAGCTTCAATGGTTTTTCCAAGTCCTACTTCATCGGCAAGCAAAACACGCGGGGAATGGCGCCTGCCAACCTCGTCGGCGATGAATAGCTGATGATCAATGAGGTCAACTCGAGCACCCATTAACCCGCGTTCCCGGAAACCGCGCATTTGTGCACGTGCATGCAACGCACGTTCCCTTAACCGGAATTTACGCGATGAATTCACCCTTCCCCCAAGAAGCCGGGCGTCAGGCTGGTGAAAACCCATTTCATTGGCTAGTTCACTTTCTTCAACGTTGCGCCCGCCGCCGCAATAAGTAACCAGTCCATCATTCTCAATGAGGCTTTCGACCGCGAAGCTCGTACCGTCCTGCAGTTCAATGATATCACCCGGCGAAAAAACCACTCTTCTCAATGGGGCTGAGGCGGATGCATAGGTGCGTGTTTCCTGTGAGGCCGGAAACTGCAGGGTAACGGTTGAGAAGTCTATTTGCAGGACAATGCCCAAGCCCATCTCGGGCTGGGATTCACTAATCCAACGTTGTCCGGGTGAGTATTCCATAAAAGAAGTGGTGGGCGGCGACTTTGGATCAAACTGCGAAGATTACAAGTTGAAGCTGGCAATACCTGTTCACCTGCGTCTTAATGTGCAACCTTGCAAGGATCATAAAGTTGCAGGGACTCGCTGACAACGAACAGAATATATTATACCGCGATGTTTAAATCCAAAACCTTCCTGATAGTAAATACCATTTTCGGAATGCTTGCTTTAAGCGCAAGGTCAGCCGACCTGCCCCCGGAGCTGAAATCCACCATTCTCTCCGATCCCAAGATCACACCCTGTCCGGCATGCTTGTGTGCCGCGCCAACCGGCGAAGTTTTTGTAGGAGTCGATTTATTGGGCTCATTGGGCAAGGGCCCCGGCAAGGGCAGGATTGTGCGGGTGATTGACAAGGATCACGATGGCATCGCCGATGAACATACTGTTTTCGCCGAACTGGACAATCCGCGTGGGGTTATTAGCGTTGGCAAAAAGCTCTTTGTCCTGCACACGGTCATCCCAAAGAAAACCGGCAAGCTGGAAGCCATGCACCTCTCTGTGCTTGAAGACAGCGACTGGGATGGGAAAGCCGATGGCCCCGCTAAAATCCTGATCTCGGATATCAGCCCTCCAAAACATAACCAGGCGCGCGGTGCTGATCACACCACCAATGGAATAAGGATGGGCATCGACGGATGGATTTATATCGCTGTCGGTGATTTCGGCATTCACGGCGCTAAGGGCACAGATGGAACCGAGCTGACAATGCTGGGCGGCGGGGTTGTCCGTGTGCGCCCCGACGGCAGGGAAATGGAAGTCTACACACATGGACTGCGCAATATTTACGATATTGCCATCGATCCCTACATGAACATTTTCACCCGGGGCAACACGAATGATGGCGGCGGATGGAATGTGCGTTTCATCCATCATGTCCAAAGCGGTGAATACGGTTACCCGATTCTCTTCAAGAACTTCACCGGCGAAATTATCCCGGCCCTTGCTGACCTTGGAGGGGGATCAGGAACGGGCGCCATGTTCTTTCAAGAGCCCGGTTGGCCGGAAAAATACAATAATGTTGCAATGATGTGTGACTGGGGTCGCAGCCAGTTAATCATCCACCGCGTTACTCCTGACGGGCCAAGCTTCACGCAGACCCCGGAAAATTTCATTAAACTTCACCAGATTACTGATGTCGACAGCGACGCCTCCGGCAGGCTTTACGCGGGCGCTTGGGCCGGAGCAGGATATAAAGGAAGCCCCAACAAGGGCTGGGTGGAGCGAATTGTGCCGCAAAACTGGACCTACAAGCCTTTTGCCTCACCTGAAACACTCAACGATCAGGGTCTCGTTGCGCTGCTTCGGTCTGAAAGTTCCTCCGCGCGACTTGCCGCCTCCCAGGAATTGCTCAGTCGGCCGCAACTCTCCGCTGCAGTGGCAACAATCGCGATGGACAGGAAAGCAGCCCTTTACTCCAGGGTCGCGGCAATCTTCACCTACAAACAAATGGCCGGCAAACAGGCCGTGAAGGGCCTGGAAAAACTTGTCGGAGATACCACGGTGAGGGAATGGGCGCTGCGTGCACTTGCCGATCGCAAAAGCCAGGTTGAGGGAGTTTCAACGGGCCCGTTCACTGCTGCGCTTAAGGATGATAATCCGCGGGTGAGGGTGGCGGCCGCGGTCGGTCTCGGGCGCCTGGGCACGAAGTCCGCAGCAGCAGAATTGCTGGCTATCGCAACTCCTCCCGGTAAAGAGCAACCGGCGCAAGCCCCGGCTGGGCCACCGGCCTTCCAGACTAAAGCCTTCAAGGGCCATAAAACGCGTCCCGTAGAAGTAGACGTCAGAACATTCAAGGAGCTTTACCTTGTCGTAAATGATGCCGGGGATGGAGATGGCGAAGACCATGGCGCCTGGTTCAATCCGGTGTTCGAAAATGCAGCCGGCAAGCAAGTAAAGCTTGCGAGCCTGAAATGGAAATCCGCCAAGAGCGGCTGGGGCAAGATCGGCTTTGGTATCAGCGCAGCCGGCAGTGCCCTTAAGACCGGTGACGGCAAGGCACAACCTGACGGCCTCGGAACGCACGCTAACTCGGTTATCGTTTACGCCATTCCAAAGGGAAGTGTTAAATTCAGGGCCAATGTCGGTCTTGCCAGCACCTCAAAGGCACGGGGAAAAATTCAATTCATCGTTTCCGGGACCATGCCTGCTGTAACCGGGAGCGCGAGTTCAAAGGAAGGTCCTCACGCCACACCAAATTCCCCGCTCATCCTGCCACATGTAGCGGTTAAATCCCTGATCGACCTTAATGCTATCGATGGTTGCGTGGATGCAATCGGTGGCTCCAACAGTCGCGGCGCATTGTGGGCTTTGAGCAAAATGCATGACCCGCTGGTGGTAGACGGGCTCATCGCAAAGTATAATTCCTCCTCAGCAGCAAAAGATCGTTCCGGTATCCTGGCCACCCTTATCCGGCTTTACAACATTGAAGCCCCCTACGACGGCTCGTGGTGGTGGAGCACCCGCCCGGATACCCGGGGGCCTTACTACAAGGCAATTAATTGGGATGGTTCTGAAAAAATTGCAGGCTTTGTGAAAGCCTGCTGGGACCGGGGCGAACATCGCAGTGTCATTGCCAATAACAACTCCAGGACACGTTCCGGTATTGCCGGCATTGATGCCTCGCAAATCGCCAGTGTCCCCAAGGGGCCGGCAGAGCCCAAAGTGGACCTAAGCGCAATTGCGCGGACAAAAGGACAGGTGGGTAAAATGTCCATTGAGGATATCATTCTAGCTATTGGGGATGTGAAAGGTGATGCAAAGAAAGGTGAAGCTTTGTTTACTAGGCAGGGGTGTATCGCGTGTCACACAACCAGATCTGATCAAACGCCAAAAGGCCCCTTCATGGGACAGGTGGGATCGGTCCTTTCACGGGATCAAATCGCAGAATCCATCCTGAAACCAAATGCTTCAATCTCACAGGGATTTGCCACCGTTGCTCTTAGCACAAAGGATAAGAAAACCCTGGTTGGCTTTGTTACTGCGGAAACTGCTGACACTCTCGAAATGCGGGATATCGCCGGCCAAGTGCATCGCTTCAAGAAAAATGCCATCGCCGGGCGCAAGGAGTTACCAATCTCCATGATGCCGGCAGGACTTGCCAACGCTCTGAGTATTGAAGAATTTTCTTCCCTGCTTTCCTATTTAGAGGGCATGAAAGGCAAATGAGAGCTTAAAGCCCCTGGTAGATAGCCTCTTTTTCACGGACATCAGCAAACCCGCGGGATGCAATCTGTGCCGGGACGTAGATGCGCTTATACTCGCGCTTGACCATCTGGAGAAAATCATTCCACTTCCTGCCCGGGCGACCATTGGTCATCAGGTAATGCGGACAATTCTTGTGCTCGGGTTTCAAGCCCTTTCGCGGCCAGTGGTAATGCGGAACCACACTGCGAAGCGGTAGATTGTATTGGCGCATTAACGAAGCACAAAGCTTGGCTGTACGCTCAAGGGTTTGTGTGCGACTATTTCCCCTGTGTTCGCACATCTCAATGCCGATCGAGTAATTATTGCCGACACCATCAAAATCCGCATGCTCACCCTGCTCGTTGGTTGGCAAGTGCTGCATCACCACATCCTGCTGGACAGTGAAATGCCATGTCAGGTAACCAATTCTGTTACCGCCCCGGCGTTTTGGCGCTCTCAATTTTCCGCGTTCAAGTGCCCTTGCATGATCCCACGCATCCCCATCATAGTTTTGCGTCGAGTGAACGGTGATGTAGCGCGGCTTCATCGATCGGTGAACCTTGCGCCCATAACGACCCTTGGGAATGAATCGTTTGACCACCCGAATCTCACTGAACATCTGCTTCTCTGTAACCCCGCCCTGCGTCAACTTGGACCCGGTCGGGACACGGTCAAGATTGGCAGTCGACTCTATCCCGCTGGTAGTACAGCTAGCCATGATGCCTGCTGCCAGCAATGCGCCGGCTGCTGTATACAACGCAATCAAATCCCTCCCCATTTTTGGAATCGTCAAGCTTTACAGATGGGGCAGCTTGAGGAGATGTCTTCTTAACTTTTGTTAATTTTGGCTTTTCCTGAAGGATTCTGCAAAACCGATTATCCCTTCTTTCGACCTCCCGCTTTCTCTTTCCAGGGCACTGTCCGGTCAAAGAGCTTTGAATAAACGCGGTGATTATTCACTGCTGCCTTCTTGAGATGATCCATGGCCGTGTCATAACGCTTCCGCATCTCATTCAGAGCGGTTACTTGTGCTGGATTTTTAACGCAGTTGCTCAATTCCAACCGATCAGTCTCCATGTTAAAGAGCTCCTCGGCGGGATCCATCTTTTCACCACCGTGATACCAATAGATATATTTCCATTTTTCAGTCACAACCGCAAAGCACTGGGTCGGCATTGGGCCCCAGCAATTCATCAGGCTGAGTTGCTGGTGGATTTTCCCCCGGGGATCGTCAAGAAGCGGCAACAGGCTGCGTCCCTGAATGCCGGCTGGCGAGCGAAGGCCGGCGAGCGCAAGGATCGTTGGAGCGATATCAATATTCCCGGTAAGCGCGGCACTGCGTAACTTTCTGCCGGCGGAAACATGACGCGGATCATGAATGATCATCGGCACCCGCACTGATTCCTCATAGGGTAACACCTTGGATCCATATCCGTGAGCCCCGCATAAAAACCCGTTGTCCGAAGTGTATATCACCACCGTGTTCTCCGCGACCTCGTTATCTTCCAGCGCCTGCAGGATCATGCCAACCGCCCTGTCGATGCCATACACCAGTTGATGATATTTCCTCATCACGCCATCATAGTCGCTACTGTATTTCCAGCTCTGCCACCGTTCCCACTGCCGGCCCTGTTTGCTCTGCTGGCTCAAGTGTGTCGCATATTCCCTACCAAAATTGGCCGGACGCTTGAACACCTTCTCCTTATAAACTTTATCAAATTGTGGATCCGGCGTGTCCGGCATGTGCGGCGCCTTGAAGCTAATCGAGAGACAAAACGGCTGACTCGCTTTGGTTGCCGACCGAATGAAATCTCGTCCAAATGCGCCATAGGAAAGGGTCGAGTGCGGAAATTTCTCCTTGTAAGCTTTCATCGACGCATTTTTTGCCGTTGCATAACTTGTCTGACCGGGACCTCCTCCCCAGCGATCAAATTCACCGGAAGGCAAATTCCTGCCCTCCAAGTCGACTCCAAACTTCCCCGCAAATCCCGTCATGTAACCCGCCTTGCGCAACAGTAGCGGGTAACTGTTTGTAAAGTCCCTTTTGCTCAGCTTGCCCCTCGTGAAGTTACAGCCGTGTGCATATTCATACTTGCCGGTCAGGATAGTCGCCCGACTGGCCATGCAGATGGCGGTGGTGTCGTAATGGTTATCAAAAGTCACTCCCCTTGCTGATAATCCGTCAAGGTTGGGGGTCAGTGCATCCCTGTTGCCGTAGCAGCCCATCGAGATGGTGGCCTGATCATCAGCGAGTAAAAAAACAATGTTTGGCCGCTTGGGAGCGGCATTCATTGCCGAGCCACAAAGGATAAAGCTGAAAAAATAGCGATATATTAATTTCATCAGGAACAGTGAAAATAGGAGTTTGGGCAGAAAGGAGGGGTGAAAGGAGGGGTGAAAATAGGCGCTCTATGGGAGATTGGCGGGAAATTCCTCAAAAAATATTCAATTTAGAGTAACAGCACCGCCTTTTTAGTAGTATAACCTCACCATGCAAAAAATCCATTTCGCGGCTGTTGCCGCCTTCTTACTGTTTGCTGCAAACACTGTAGCCAATGCTGCCTTCAAGTTTGCAAAGGATGATACTGTTTGCCTGATCGGCAACAGCCTGCCAGACCGGATGCAGCATGACGGCTGGTTTGAAACTGTCCTGCAAAGTGAACTCACGGGACTGAATGTCTCTTTCCGCAACCTCGGCTTCAGCGGGGACACGATTAATAACCGTCCCCGCAATTCCGGATTTCCCAAGCCCGAGGATTACCTGAAAATCTGTGGTGCCGATGTCATCTTCGTGTTTTTCGGCTACAATGAATCCTTCTCCGGCGAAAAAGGTATCGAGGGCTTCATGAAAGAGCTCTCGGCAATGATCGACAACTACTCAAAGCTCAAGCCCAACGGGAAATCCGCTCCGCGCTTTGTTTTGTTTTCGCCAATCGCACATGAAGACCTCAAGAGCCCCAACCTTCCCGATGGCAAAGCCAACAACAAAAACCTCGAGCAATACACCAAGGCCATTAAGGATGTCGCCGCCAACAAGAAGGCGTTTTTTGTCGACCTGTTCACGCCCACCAAGGCGATCTATGCCAAATCCAAGCAGCCCCTGACCATCAATGGCGTTCACCTCAATGCTTTCGGTAATGGTCACGTGGCTGCAATTGCCACAAAGGCGCTCCTGGGCAAGGGCTCCAAGCCACTCAACGACCTAGAAAAGCTCCGGGCATCCGTTCTCGACAAGAACTGGCATTGGTTCAACCGTTATCGTGCCACCGACGGCAACGACGTCTGGGGCGGTCGATCCGGCTTGCGGTTTGTTGACGGTCAATCCAATGCGGACGTGTTGCGCCACGAGTTGAAAATGCTCGATTCCATGACCGCTAATCGCGACCCGAAAATCTGGGCCACCGCGTTGGGTTCCAACTACACAGTCAATGACGATAATGTCGCAAAACCCATTGCGGTAAAGTCCAACATCGGAGGCAAGAGCAGGAGCTCCAACGCCCAGAAAGAAGGGAACTCAAACTACCTGAGCCCCGAGGAAACGCTCAAGAAGCTTCGCGCCCCTGACGGCTTCAAGCTCAACATCTTTGCCTCCGAGACGATGTTCCCGGAGATGGTCAACCCGGTGCAAATGTCAGTCGACACGAAGGGAAGACTCTGGGTGGCAGCCTGGAAAACCTACCCCAAGTGGGAACCACTTAAGGAAATGGAGGATCGGTTGCTCATCCTGCCCGATGAAAACCGTGACGGGGTTGCCGACAAGGTCATTACCTTTGCCAAGGTTCACAACCCCACCGGCTTTGAGTTCTGGAACGGCGGAGTCCTGGTCGGATCTGCCCCCAACATTTGGTTCTTGAAGGATACCGACGGCGATGATGTCGCCGACGTTCGAATCAACATGCTTGGCGGGATTGACTCGGCCGACACACACCACGCGATGAATAATTTCCAGTATGGGCCCGACGGCGGACTCTATTACCAACGCGGAGTCTTTCATGTCAGTAATATTGAAACCCCCTGGACCGCACCACGCAAAGATGGAGCATCAGCCATGTATCGCTTCAACCCACGCACCCACACATTTAACCTGCATGCCGGCAACAGTCCCAATCCACACGGAATCACCTTTGACAGGTGGGGCTACCACTACGCAACGGATGGCACCGGGGGTCGCTCCTATCAGGTGATGCCAAACGGGAACGGCTTCAAGATGCGCGGACTGCTCAAGAAAGAGGTCCGGCCTGTTGCTTCCAGCGGCATCATCTCAAGCGCTAACTTCCCCGACGACAAGCAACAGTGTTTCATGCTCTGTAACACAATCGGTTTTCTTGGCCTCAAACACTACAAACTGGACCGAAACGCTGACACTGGCGAGGCCAATGGCACCCCTCTTGGTGACCTGTTTGTCTCCGATGACCGAAATGTCCGTCCCTCTGATGCTGATTTCGGTTCTGACGGTGCACTCTATATCTCCGATTGGCACAACGTCATCATCGGTCACATGCAGCACAACATCCGGGACCCAAACCGTGACCATGCTCACGGTCGTGTCTACCGGATGGTTTACACCAAGAAGCCGTTACAAAAACCGGTCGCCATTGACGGGCAGCCAATCACCAGATTACTCGACAATCTCAAGCACCCAATCGATGGCGTGCGCTATCGCACCCGCATTGAGTTGAGTGAACATCCCACCTCCAAAGTGGTCGCTGCCGCCAAGAACTGGGTGAAACAGTTCGATCCCGGCAAAGCTGACGAGGCTCACCATATGCTGGAAGCTCTCTGGGTTATGCAGGCACACAACGTCATGGACGATGAACTTCTCGCCAAATTGCTTGTAAGTGCTGACCCACATGTCGTCCGGGGTGCAAAAACCGTGCAACACTACTGGTATACAGTGGACTTTACCCGCGGCGGTGGGGCACTGGCCCAGGTGGAGGAACAAAAGATCCCACCTGCGCGAGTGGAGGTAAAAGGTGATGTCACGGAAGTTGAACTCTCAAGCATCCCCGAGCAGCTCAAGTATAACCTTAAGGAATTCAAGGTAAAAGCAGGTAGCAAGGTGAAACTGACCTTTCATAACCCCGAGGTTATTCCTCATAATCTGCTAATCGTCCAACCTGGCTCCAAGGCAGAGATCGGCAACCAGGCAATCGCCATGGGACCGGATGCCCTGAAGCAAGCACCCAAGAACGACAAGATTATCATCGGGACCAAGATGCTCGAAATGGGCAAGTCTGAAACCCTCAGTTTCACCGCCCCGCAAAAGCCCGGCAATTATGAATTCCTGTGCACTTTCCCGGGACACTGGCAATTGATGAACGGCATTATGCGTGTTTCAAAATAAAGCAATTCCACCGCTTAATTTTCCGTGACTTCATGTCACGACATAAAACGGCCCGTGATATCACGGGCCGTTTCAGTATATTACCTGTGGTATAATTTGCTCTCCTTTGCTCCAGCGACAGTCTAGTGACTTGGGTGGCGCCGACCCTAGGCAAGGCCCTCGCCGGCTTATGCCGCGCCCTTCAACCCCCGACAACGAGTAACAAGCCGCTGTAATCCGCGGACATAATCCCAAGCGGGAATATTGGACTGCAATTCAAGAATAACAGGGGATAATTCCACCGCCGTTAAACGCACGGATTCATAATCTGCGGTTTCCAGTGCGCTCGCCAAGTTCCCGATTTGATGAGCCAATCCGTTACCATTGAGATAACGACCATGAATATTATTCAGGCTATCAAGGACTGCTTCATGATCCGCCTCCAGTGCCCTTGCCGTCGTTGCAAGTATGATGATTTCCTGATCAGTGGATAATAAAGCATCAACCTGAAGGGGCGGCTGAAGAGCCGAAGACTTAGGGTTTGCTTTTGTTAGCGGAATGGAAACACGACGTAACTGCTTGAGCAGCCAAGTGTTTACCAAGTCAGGAGAAAATCTGAGTATTCCGGTAGCCATGGGTCAAATTTGGTTAACCAGTTCGTGACAGAGAGTTGCAACAGGAAAGCCTGCGCAAGAATGATGAAATTGTAATTAACCCTATTTTTCTTAAAATTCAAGGTTCTCCAAGTAAAATTATCCCATTCCCTTTAAAAATAAGTGATTCTGGAGCTCATTTTCTTCTTTAATTTGATACATTAAGCATATTTTGCGCTCAAAATTCACATTCTCACAATCCCTGTCGCAATGCAGATTCAACCCAAAACCGAGCTGAGAAACGGTGCCGTTTGGCTCACTTTGCAGGCCGCTACCTGCTCGGGGGTGCCACTGGCAACAACCTCACCACCTTGTTCTCCAGCCTCGGGACCAATGTCGATCACATAATCTGCTTCGGCTATAATGTCGTTACCATGCTCAATAACCACAACCGTGTGCCCCTCGTCAACCAGAGCATGAAGGATATCAATGAGGTTTTTTACATCTGCCTGGTGCAGCCCGATAGTGGGCTCCTCGATAAGGTAAAGATTGGCCACTCCTTTCGTGATACCCTTTAGCCGGGCGTTTCTGGCACGGGTTTGCCCTTTGCGAATCTCGGCAATCAGCTTGATGCGTTGTGCTTCGCCTCCACTTAGCGTGGGGCTGGGTTGACCCAAGCTGAGATAACCAAGGCCCGAATCACAAAGTAATTCCAGCGTAGGATGAATCTTGGGGTGCGCGACAAAGAAATCACGGGCTTCCTCGATCCCCATTGCCATAACCTCGGCAATATTCTTGCCATTATACTCTATCTCAAGCGTTGCTGGATTATAGCGTGCACCGTGACAGTCATCGCAGTCAATCCAACTAGTGGGAAGGAAGTTCATCTCCAGCTTGATCCGTCCATTGCCACGGCAGGCCTCACACCGTCCATTTGATGTATTGAACGAAAACCGGGAGGCATCAAACCCGCGCACGCGGGCTTCCGGAACTGAAGCAAAGAGTTTGCGCACCTCATCAAAAATTTTAACATACGTTGCGGGCGTTGAACGACTGGTTTTGCCTATAGGAGCCTGGTCAACTTCATAGACGGCCGCTATAAGTTGCGCGCCACTGACAGACTTCCATTGCTTCTTAGCCCCGGATATACCCGAACCTTTTCTCTTGAGTTGCCATTCAACTGCCGGCTTTATCACTCCCCTCATCAGCGAGCTTTTGCCGCTTCCGGAGACACCTGTAAACACGGTAAGGCGACCAAGTGGAACATTTACATTGAGTTGCTTCAGATTGTTGGCACTTGCCCCCTTAACCCTAAGCCACCCATTCGCAGCTTTCTTTGCCGGCAGCTTTCGTCGCATGCCACGCAGGGGGTGCACCAGTGGGTTGCTGAGTGCCCGCAGTGTAGGGGAATTACCCGAGAATTTTCTTAGCGCCGTTTTATGTGCCTTTCCTGTATAAACCACTTCCCCACCGGATTGGCCTGCTCCGGGACCAAGGTCTATCAGGTGATCAGCGCGCCTGATCGTCGCCTCATCATGCTCGACAACCACAAGGCTGTTCCCCTGATCTCTCAAGGCAATAAGCGTATCAAGAAGCGTCTTTCTGTCGCGCGAATGCAGCCCGATGGTCGGTTCATCAAGAACATAAAGAACCCCGCGCAAGTTCGAGCCAAGCTGCGCGGCCAGCCGGATCCTTTGACTTTCACCCCCGCTCAAGGTGATAGCGCTGCGATCAAGGGCAAGGTATCCGAGGCCCACTTTTTCAAGAAACGCCAATCTCTGGCTTATCTCTTTTATGATGTCACGGGCAATGGTTGCCCTCGCTCCCTTGAAAGTGAAGCCAGAAACAACCATGCGCGCTTCACTTGCCGACAAGAGCCCAATGGAACAAATGGTAGATTCCTCAATCCATACGCTCCGCGCAATCGGGTTGAGGCGGGAACCATCACAGGAGAGGCAAGGGATTTTCTCCTCATCTCCCGCGCGGGTAATGCGAACCTCTTCATCAATTTCAGCCGCCGAGATCGAATCATGTTTTTGATAGTCGCAGCCTCTCTGGACAACATGCCCATAGCCCCGGCAGGTAGTGCACCAGCCATGTGGGCTGTTATATGAAAAAAGTCGCGGATCAAGTTCATCAAAGGCCATTGCGCATTGCGGACATGACATTTCCGAGCTGAGAACTTTGATTTTCTTGTCACCATCAAGCAGCCGAGCTGTCCCCCTGCCGTATTCGAGAGCAACCTTAACCGCATCGGTAATATCTGCCACTTTACTGGCATGGGTGAAATCCGATATAACGGCATCAATGGTATGTTCCCTGAAGCGCTCAAGCTTGGTAAAATTACTGCTGGATTTAAATTGGCCATCCACAAACAGGGTCGCTATACCCTGGCGCTCTGCCCAGGCGGCCACATCAGTATGGAAACCCTTGCGGGCCCTGACCATGGGAGCCATCAAATGAACGGGGCCTTTCTTTAGCAAGTCCCTTATCCCGCCAACAATGCCGGTAACGCTTTGTTTCTCAACGGCAATCCCGCAACTTGGGCAATACTGGGTTCCTGTCTTGGCAAAAAGCAGACGCAAAAAATGGTATACCTCGGTAACGGTAGCCACGGTGGACTTGCCGCCTCCCCGACTCACCCTTTGCTCAATGGCTACCGTTGGAGGAAGCCCGGATACCGAATCGACATCCGGCTTTTCCAACTGTTGCACAAACTGGCGAGCATATGCCGACATGCTATCAAGAAAACGTCGCTGGCCCTCGGCAAAGACAATGTCAAAAGCCAGCGTGGACTTTCCCGAGCCCGACAAGCCGGTAATCACCGTCATGGTATCACGGGGAATAGAAACGTTAATGCCCTTCAAGTTATTCTCACGGCCCCCACACACATTAATTGCAGATCCGGGAGCGCTTATTGGTCGCGGCTCGGAGAACTGGTAATCTTTACACAAGTCCGGTTCTTGCCGGAAATGAAAGGAGGTTGTCCTATCTAGAGAATTTTTCAGCCATGCCCCGGTATGGCTTGACTCAACCAATGCCAGTTCCTCAGGGGTTCCTTTAGCCACAATCTTTCCCCCCAGCTCTCCTCCTTCAGGCCCAAGGTCAATCACATGATCAGCGCATTTGATCACATCAGTGTTGTGCTCAATAACGATAACGCTTTTACCTGCATCAACCAGTCGCTGAAACACTTTGATTAACATTCCAATATCATCAAAATGCAACCCCGTGGTGGGCTCATCAAAAAGCAGGAGATCTGTTTTCTTTGTTTGCTCCTCTTTTTTTCTTTTTGGCTGTAACAGGTGCGCAACCAGTTTCAGTCGCTGGCTTTCTCCTCCACTTAAGGTATTTAAGGGCTGGCCCAGCTTCAAATACCCAAGGCCAACCTCTACCAGCGGCTCCATAGCCTTAGCAACTTTAAGAGATTTTTTGTCTTTCCTTGCTTTAAAGAAAGCAAGGGCCGCATCCACCGTTAATTCGAGAATGTCATGAATGGATTTGTTATCCAGAAGAATCTCCAAAGTCGGCTTGCTGTAGCGCTTCCCTTCACATTCCGGGCAACGGACATACACATCGGAGAGAAACTGCATCTCCACCTTTTCAAAGCCGTTTCCTGAACACCGCCCACAACGCCCAGAACCTGAATTAAAGCTGAAATAACCGGGTTTATGGCCACTCGCCCTGGCATCCGGTGTCTCGGCAAACAATGCGCGTACGTGCGCGAAAGCCCCGACATAAACGACCGGGGTTGAACGCGGCGTGCGCGAAAGGGGGGACTGATCAACCATTACTATCTCGCCAATTTTTTCCGTGCCTCTGATCGCCTTTACCTGCCCGGGTGCTTCGTCTGTGAGCTCTCCTCTTGCACTAAGCAGATTCCGGTAAACAACATCATAAAGTAATGTTGACTTACCCGATCCTGATACGCCGGAGACACAGACGAAACAGAATAGCGGGATGTCGATGTTGATTTTTTTGAGGTTATTATGGTTGGCGCCAAGGATCCTCAGAATCTGCCTACCCTGCGGTTTTCGCCGCTTAATCGGAACCTTTATTTCAAGTTCTCCAGTCAGGTATTGGGACGTCAATGAGCCCTTGACCGGGGTTGACATCGGCGGCCCCTCGTAAACCAATTCTCCTCCATTTTCTCCCCTTCCCGGGCCTACATCCACAAGATGATCGGCTGCTCGAATCACACTTTCCTCATGTTCAACGACGAGCACCGTATTTCCGGCATCCCGTAAGTTCTCCATGATCTCGATCAACCGTCCTGTATCACGCGGGTGTAAACCAATACTTGGCTCATCAAGAACAAAAAGCGTGTTTACCAGTGACGCGCCAAGGCAAGTCGTCATGTGAACCCTTTGTAATTCCCCGCCGGAAAGTGATCGAGCAGGGCGATCAAGCTTCAGGTAAGAAAGGCCAACGCGGATTAAATAGGAAAGCCGGCTTTGTATCTCTCGCATTACTAGGCTGGTAGTTGGATCGAGTGGCGAATTTTCCGCACCAATATGCACCATCTCATCCATGAGGCGTGCCACCGGCATGTCCCATAAATCCGGAAGGGTCCTGCCATTGATACGATAGTTCAATGCCTCAGCTTGAAGACGGGTTCCTCGGCAGGACCTGCAGGTGGAGTAACACCTGTAGCGACTGAGGAAAACGCGGACATGCATCTTATAAGATTTGGTTTCCAGCCAATCAAAGAATCCCTGAACGCCATACCACCGCCCATGTTGCCAGTTATCCTCAGCAGTGCCTTTCTCTCCGTAAAGAATCCACCTTTGGTCAACCTTTGATAAATCTTCAAAGGGCGCCAAGCAATTCAATCCACGTATGCCGGCGCACCTCAGCAAATCCTCCTGGCATTCTCGACCGCGCTCCCCCTGAAAGGCTCGTACGACACCTTCCTCAATTGACAACGCGTGGTCAGGCACTGCCCGGGCAAGGTCAATTCCAAGTGTTCTCCCAAACCCACGACATGAAGGGCAGGCACCAAGGGGATTATTAAAAGAAAAAAGGCCTGGTGATGGACCGCGAATATCAATATCGCAGATTGCACAATGCCATCCGCGTGAAAAAACGTATTCCCTGCCACTCTTCGTTTCGAGAATAGTCACTTTCCCCTTACCTAGAGAAAATGAAATCTCCGCAGCTTCAGCAAGGCGGGTGCGTGTCTTAGCATTTCGAGTAATTTTTATCCGATCCTGAACCACAAGGATTTTCCCGGATAATGCCCCGCACAGCAATTTCTCCGGCTCGTCTGTGCGGTAAATATCCCCGGAAATAAATACCCGCAGGTAACCTTGCGAGTAGAGGAACGCAAAAAAGTCTTCCGGTGCGGTTCCCGAAGGAACAGGAACATGAAATCCAACCAGTATCGATTCGCCATTTAGTTTATCAATGGCATGGCTCACAACATCCTCGGCAGTGTTCGGCCTGATCTCACCGGAACAATCCGGGCATCTCGCAGTGGCAAGCCGTGGAAAAGCCAACTTCAGGTAATCATTTATTTCGGTAAGCGTGCCGACTGTTGATCGCGTTGTGCGAACAGTATTGCCCTGTTCAATGGCAATGGCTGGAGGGATTCCCGAGACCTCATCCACCCGAGGCTTGTCCATACGGTCAAAAAACTGTCGGGTGTAAGGGGAAAAAGTTTCAATGTAGCGCCGCTGCCCCTCAGCGTAGACCGTTTGAAATGCCAATGAGGACTTGCCACTACCGCTGGGGCCTGTGACCACGATAAGCTTGCCAGTCGGCAAGCAAAGGTCAAAGCCCTTTAGGTTGTTCTGCCGGACTCCTCGCAGGATAATGTCCCGGCAATGATTGGGCCGCGCTTTCTTCTTGTTGCCCTTTGCGGTAGCCCGTTTTTTCCTAGTGGCAATTTTGCGTCTCGGCATGTTTTCCTAGCTAGTACGAAAATGACTCGCTTTCCAAGACAAATGGATCATGACAGCAACGCTGTTTGCGTTTCGCCCCCGGTGCGGATAAGTCTTAGGTGGTAATATGAGCAAGGAAAACGGGAATTGGGATTCGGCCTTTGTCTGCCTGGATAATTTGAGTAAGTCCATAGGAACACAGGACATCCTTAGCGGGGTCAGCCTTGAAATACGCAAGGGCGAAACAATGGTATTGATTGGCTCGAGCGGAGGGGGGAAAAGTGTCACCCTTAAGCACATCACCGGTCTCATGAAGCCTGATAATGGCCGTGTGTTGATCAAGGGCCAGGATATCGCTTCGCTCACTGCCCGACAATTGGCAGCAGTCAGGCAACGCATCGGTCTTTTGTTCCAAAACGGCGCACTTTTTGACTCAATGACTGTTGGACAAAATGTGGCATTTCCTCTTCGTGAGCGCACTCAGGGAGCTCCTGAGAAATTGATAGAAAAAGTCATTGAGGCGCTGAAGCTTGTGAACCTTGAAGGGCATATCAACAAGATGCCCGTCGACTTGAGCGGTGGCATGCGCAAGCGCGTTGCCCTGGCACGCGCAATGATTACCCACCCTGAATTAATGCTTTACGATGAACCGACAGCAGGGCTCGACCCCGTTGCATCCGGGGCAATCGACAAATTGATTTTACAGATGCAGGAGAATTATGGAGTGACCTCAGTCGTTGTAACCCATGACATGAAAAGTGCAGAAAAGATTGCTGACCGCATCGCATTTCTACACAAGGGGAGAGTCTATTTCTGTGGAACACCCGAAGAACTGAGAGATTGCGGGGATTCCGTGGTGACAAATTTCATTTCCGGTCATTCTGGCCTACCGTCCTAGAAAAAAGCTTCAATTTGGGTTATTCTTCCCAATTGTCGGCGAGGCGCTAGTCTCCACCGTTAAGTCTTGAACCACAGCCATGAAGGAAAAACGAACAGAACTTCTGGTGGGATTTTTCCTGCTTATCAGTCTTGTCGTGCTTGGAGGCCTTATTGTCCAGTTTGGAGACTTCAATGAAAAATTCAAAAAGACCTACCCGCTGACCGTGGTGTTTAATGATGGTGGCGGACTGGTCAAAGACACTGAAATTCGCCTTGGCGGCGTAAAGATCGGCAGGGTTGCCAGCCAGCCTCGGGTAAATACCGAGGATTACGCAAGTGCAATTGTGGAGCTCGACATCTTTGAAGGTTTTGAAATTCCGGAAAATGCCACTTTCATGATCGGCAGCAGCGGACTGCTCGGAGATTCCCTGATTGAGATCACGGTTCCAGAAGAGCGCACCGGAAATTCCATCAAGCCGGGTAGTAAGTTAATCGGGAAGCGTAACACTGACCTTAGCGCCCTTGCTTCATCCGCGGAAAATCTTTCTACCAAGGGCCAATTGGTTCTCGAAGACGTGCGAGGCGCACTGGTGGATCTTGGAAGTGCTGTCGGGAAACTGGACCAGAAGATTTTACACGAGGAAAACCTTCAGAACTTTAATGTGGCAGTGCGCGAGGTGACCGAGGCGGTTGAAGCGATCAATAATCGTGTGCTGGCCAAAGATAACACTGATAATATCCGCGATCTTTTGGCGAGCCTTAAAAGTGCCAGCACCAACCTGAACGCTGCATCCGAAAAAGTGCAACCCCTGCTGGAACGGGGAGGCAAGGCCATTGAGTCCCTAGAAGCGGGTATCGAGAAGCTATCCTACGCGGCTGAGGGAGTAAGCAAGGTAACTGATAAAATCAACAATGGTGACGGTTTGCTGCCGGCCTTACTGGAGGATCCGGAGATCAAGAAGGAGCTGCAGGCGTTTCTTGTCAATTTACGCCGCAGTGGCATCATTCGATATCGCGACAGCAGCAATGTTGACGACCCTGTTGAGAACAAGCCCACGGCTCGGCGAAAGGGATTTTTCGGCGGCAGATTAAACTAGCGGCCAACTGAGGTAAAAATACCCTGCGACTCGGCGCATTTGAATGCCTGCCGCCTTCGTGATAAAAACCAAGCTTCTCATGAGCAACAGTCTTTCAATCAATATCATCCGCGGGATGGTCCTTGCGATCTGTATCGCCATTGGGATGATCATCGCTAAAAGTTTCGAGGCTGGCGCTCACCTCGGGGCAACAGCTGGTGCCTGTTATGGGATTCTTTTAATCACCCTTGATCATGTGCTGCGCTATTTTACGTTCCGCGGTTTTTCGCACGGCACAATCGGTCTAATGGTCGGGCTATTTTGTGCCTGGCTGATTTTACGTGTCAACTTCTTCGATAACGTCTGGTTCCGCGGAATAGAAAACCATGAAACTATTGAAAATGTAATCAAACTCACGGTCTATACCGGCCTCGGTTTCCTCGGCACAATGCTTGCGCTTCGATCAAATCGTGAAGAATTCTCTTTCATTATTCCCTACGTTCGTTTCCGGCAGGATGCTTTAATTGAACAGCCGCTTCTTGTTGACACCAACGTTATTATTGATGGTCGATTGCCAAAGGTCTGTGAAACGGGTTTCCTTAGTGGCACCATTATTATCCCACGTTTTGTTCTCGATGAGCTTCATGTCCTTGCAGATACTCCTGACGTTATAAAATCAGAGAGGGGTAAGCGCGGGCTTGAGGCCATTGAGCAACTCAAACAAACCCCGCGTCTGCAGGTCAGCATCCACGAATCCCGCATGGAATCTGAAGACATGGTTGACACCAAGCTTATCCAACTGGCTCGACAGCTTTATGCAAAAATCGCCACGAATGACGCCAATCTCGGCAAAGTGGCGCAGCTACAGGGGGTCAAGATCCTTAATTTTAACGATCTGGCACGCGCTCTACGACCAACAGTAAAGCCTGGAGATCATCTTGAACTAACCCTAATGAAGGAGGGTCGCGATGAAAACCAAGCTGTCGGCTACCTGCCTGACGGCACAATGATTGTCGTTAATGAAGCTGCGCGGATGCTGGGAAAAACTGTAGCTGTGGTCGTCTCTGGCACTTTGCCTACAAGCGCTGGCCGCTTGATCTTTGCTGATCTACAAGAGAATTCCCGATTGGCCGAAGATGGGGAAAATCAAAAAGGAGGCCAAATTTAGGCCCAAAGGGTGTGATCGGCTGATTTCTTGTCGTCAGGTCCCCCAGCAATGTTATAGTGCCACCCCTGTAATCTTCTCAGCCAACTGCCGCCGGTATTTTTCATGTTCGAACTGCTCCTTGTCATAGGCATACTCTTCTTTGCCTTTGCCTGTCGCTCATTCAATCTGCCGATGATTCGGAAGGGCGGCGTTATTGCTATCGGTAGTGCAACATTCCTCGCCGGTTACTTTCTGGGAGATAGCAATATAATCTGGGGATGCGTAGCAATCAGTTGCTGGTTTATTCTCCCCTGGCTGGATTTACTGACGCGTATCCGATCACTGCGTTTACCTCTCGATAAAAAGATGCGCCACCGTTATCCACCACCCGACACATCCACCATGCTCCGGGAATTCACCAATGCTGTCGAGGAAGCCGGATTTGAATACGCTCAAGACTCGGGATGGGAATGGGACGGCGTTGAACAATTCACCCGGTTTTTTTATGATGCTAAATCCAAGGCACAGGCCACCATCAACTTCAACCTCCAAAGCCATGTTGCTTTTGCCTACATGAGTGTTTCCTCCCGCACATCTGATGGAAAAACATGGACCACCTGGAATTATCCCTTCAGTTACCCGATGAAAATTACCCCGGATATTGAGATTAAGCGGGCCCCTGCAACACATTCTTTTTCGGAGATGCTCAATTCGCACCGGGCTTTCCTGACGCACCGGGGGATAGCCAACGATCATTTGCTCCAAGACCATCCGGATGATCTCAAGGAGATAGCTGAAAGGGAAATGCGAGACCAAATCGACCACAACCTTGACAGTGGCCTGATACGGCTATCGGGAAATGGAACCTTCCGCTATTCCTGGCGAGGCTTGTTTTTTCTCTGGCTGCAGGCCCTCAAGGACATTGTGCGATTATCCTGAATGTGTTTAAGCCTGCGGAATCTATTCCAGCCGGCCCCGCATTACCCGCTCCCTTTATGAATTTTTCATCCTCCAGCATCGATCAGGTGGGCGTAAACGAACGGGCATCCAAATTCACCCGGCGCAGCATTAAAACGGAAGCCAAGGCCGCCGGCCTGCGGCTTACGGTATCGATGATGGACCTGACAACCCTTGAAGGCGCAGACACCAAGGGAAAGGTGCAGCACCTTTGTCATAAGTCACTTGCGCCCATGTCCGGTGAGTATCTATGCCCGCCGTGCGCTGCGGTTTGTGTGTATCCAAATCTCGTGCGCAATGCGAAAAAATTGCTTTCCGGGTCCAAGGTTCGCGTGGCTTCGGTGGCCACCTCCTTTCCCTCCGGACAAGTTCCTCTTGAAATGCGCCTAGATGAAGTTCGTTTTGCGGTTGCTGAAGGAGCTGATGAAATTGATATGGTTATTGCGCGCAATGCTTTTTTAGGGGGAGATCTCAAGCGCGTCAGTAAGGAGATTCGCGCAGTGCGCAAAGCCTGCGGCAAAGCACACCTAAAGGTAATTTTTGAGACTGGGGAAATCGGTTCCTATGACAAGATCCGGCTCGCCAGCGAGATCGCAATGCGCAGCGGTGCGCATTTCATCAAGACGTCCACTGGCAAGATTGCTAGTGCCGCAACGCTTCCGGTCAGTCTTGTAATGCTTGAGGCAATCAGGGACTATTACTATGAAACCGGTATTAAAATCGGCATGAAGCCAGCGGGAGGCATCAGCACCTCCAAGGAAGCACTCCAGTATCTGGTAATGGTCAAGGAGACGCTTGGTGACGACTGGCTGACGCCTCATTTGTTTAGATTCGGGGCCAGCTCGCTCCTGACTGATGTCACCCTTCAGATTGCCAAGATGGAGGATGGCAACTATCAAAATGCCGATTATGTTCCATTGGGTTAAGGGTTCAACGTCAGGATAAGTAGTGTCTATCGTGAAATACTTCAGCTGCAGGGGTATTATTTGCATGGCCTTAGTGGTTGAATTGCTTCTGTTCACATGGACCCCGCTTCAAGGGCAGGTGTTAAACGGCATTGATTCATTGGTTAAATCCTCATTCAAGCCGCTTGAGGGCTTAAGGGTCGGCTTAATCACGAACCATTCAGGACTGGCGCGTAACGGCAAAAGCACCATCGACCTTCTTCACGCCGCTCCTAATTTAAAGCTGATCAAGCTGTTTAGTCCCGAGCATGGAATTCGCGGAACGGCTGAAGGAAAAATCGGTGATGCCCTAGACCCAAAAACCGGGCTTAAAATTCACAGCCTCTATGGAGCCAGCCGCAAGCCTGTTCCTGCAACACTGCGTGACATTGATGCGTTGGTCTTCGATATCCAGGATATCGGTTGTCGCTTCTACACCTACATCTCCACGATGGGCAACTGCATGGAGGCGGCAATGGCGGCCAAGGTCAAATTTTTCGTCCTCGATAGGGTGAACCCGATTGGGGGTAAGCTCTTTGAGGGGCCTCTTCTTGATGGTAAACGCACTTTCACCGGCTATCATGAAATCCCGATCCGCCATGGAATGACAACCGGGGAGCTGGCACGTCTTTTCCATCAGGAAAGATTCAGCCACCTTGACTTGACCGTTGTCCCTGTTGGCAACTGGCATCGCGGGCAAATCTTCAGCGACACCGGCCTCCGGTGGGTTAACCCTTCGCCCAATATTCGAAACCTCAAGGCCGCAATACTCTACCCGGGCGTTGGGTTGCTTGAATTTACCAACCTCTCTGTCGGACGTGGCACTGACCGGCCATTTGAGCTTGTCGGAGCGCCCTATATCAACGCCAAGGAGCTAACCGCTGAACTCAATCGCGCGCGCCTTGCCGGTGTTGCCTTTATGCCCGCAGCTTTTACCCCTAACGCGAGTAAATTCAAGGGGCAGGCTTGCGGGGGAACACACATCCACCTCATTGACCCCCACTCACGCACTGTTGAGCTGGGAATTACGCTGGCACTTGCACTTCGAAAACTTTATCCCAAGCAGTGGGATGTAACCAATCTCGACAAGCTCCTTGCCCATCCAGCAAGCGCAAAGGCCATCCTGTCAGGAGGCTCTCTTCCTAAGATTCGTGCCTCCTGGCAAGATGATCTTTCGGCATTTGCCAGGCGACGATCAAGGGCTTTAATCTATGGAGATTAAGAATCGCCCGGTTCATTTTTATCCTTTGTCTCTTTATTCCTGGTTAAAATGGCTAGGGTTGATCCCTTTCTCCTCACGAAATGCCCTTGCAAAATGACTCAGGCTTTGGTAGCCCACTTCCAGAGCCGCCTCTGTCACGTTCATTTTCCCGGTTTCCAGCAATTCACCTGCTTTCTTTATCCGAACCGCCCGCAAATACCGGCTTAGGGTCATCCCTGTCTCCTTGGAAAACAGCCTTGAGATATAATGCTGGCTGCAATTTGTTGCCTTGGACAATTCCTGCAGGCTCATGGCTTCCGCATAATTTAATGAGAGATACTCCTTCGCTTTTTCCACCCTTTCTATGACGGCGCGTTTTTGTCTTGAACAAAAGAATGGGGGTTCCTGTGTGTCCGGCTCGATGTAGGCCCAATGTGCGAGTAGCTCCGTTGCCTTAGCCCTGAACCACAGAGAGGACGCCGCATCCGTTATCGGCGGCACGGACAATGATCGAGCGATGCTTTGCGGAATCTTCCCCACCGGCTCACTAAGGGAAAAAATCCTTTCCGATGCGATCCTTTTACTGGTTAGGGTTGTTGAGAGTGATGAACGCATATCATATGCATTTTCAAACAGCTCAGCAAGATACCAGTAGGAAAATCGTAAGTTTACAAAATGATGTTTCCCGGCTTCATGGTAACACTTAGTTGGAGTGCCAACCTTCAGCTCTAGAGCATTAATTGTGTTTGGAAGGATTCTCTGTGACGTGTTCCCGCTCCGCAATTCACCGTTGCCCCCCAGTACAATTCTTAAATTCAAGCAATTGGTATCAACCCTGCACTGATAATTGATCGATTCCTTCAGGTTCAATTCAATGACGGAAACAATAAACCTTTCATGGTCACTTGCTGGATTCAGTGTTTCAGCCCGCCAGCCTTTTTGTGCAACCGACCACGGTGCGGAGTCTTCAATTGAGTTTGCCGTCATTTTGAAGCATTCGATGGCTGACACGAGACGATCATGGAACGTGGGATGGCTCTTTGCTATTGGGACTCATTATCATTAGGCGGGCGTATTGTCATTAAAAAAGCTCTATTTTCTTTGAAGTGCCCGCTTTGCGCCTTGGGTGGCTGAATGTTCAGGTGGCTTCAGGTGATTGAAGCTTGCCCAGTGTTGGCTGAGCAATTTTCACCTTGGCGGCTCAAGAAAAAAGCGCGCCGCTCCACACCGTGCACGTTTCCGTCTCCGCTTACTCCTTGGCAATGACAAATTTTCCAATAACCTCAGCGGCTTTTGCCGCATGTTCGGTGGCTTTACCGCTGTGCCTGATAATTTCGAACAAATGCCGGTATAGTGGCTTGCCGTCATGACTTTCGTGCAGGGATAATTGGTCCGCCCCTTCCAGTTCCTTCTCCCACATGGCACTTACCCGCGACCAGTAATCAAGATGACTTGCCCAGTATTTCTTCACTTCTGAAAAATCCACCTCAACCGTCTTGTAATACTGGTTCAACCCCACTTCCCTGCAAAGCACTTTCCCGGAACTGGATATTTGTTTGATGTTGTCCTGTTCGTGAACCCAGCCGCTTGGTGTCAAGGTGTGTCGGTTGACCGCCATGAAAATATCATAATCCTTGCGCTTCGTGTATTCACGCCGCGGCAAGGGCCTGCGGGTTTGATTGCCCTGCCAACTTGAAAGCCCGCCACTATGAATCCACTTGCCGTAACTTTCATATCTCGGGCTATCATCAACCTGGCTCACCTTCTGGCTCCAGGTGCCCTGAGCCTCTTCCTTGCTCAAGTTGCGGCGACGCCAGCTTAAATTCCCCGCAAATTCATGAATAACCCGGTCCTCATACTTCCACTCCTGCTTCCAGTGCTTAACCACCCGGTCATAGGACTCAACCCACAATACATGCTGCAAAACAATCCTCTCCGGTGAATCCTCAACGACAAAAACCACTTCTGCCGCATCCTCAAGATACGGTTTCTTTAGTTCATAGCTCTTGTCGATGGCGATCAGCATTCTGCTGAATCTGATCAAGGAAATCTTGTTTTAGGCCTTGGTGCCTTCGATTGAGTCTTAAATCTGAATTGTTGAGGATCATGTTGCCGATACTAATCAATGATTTCAGTAATCGGCTAACGGCATATTGCAGACTTTTGACGCTAATTTGTCATGCTTATGGCCCCACAATTTGCTGTAATTACCTTACACCGAACCAATTTTCGGGAACAAGGGCTTTTGCTATCCTAATTGTTATCTTTTATCCGCCCTCTACTGTTCGGCCATCGTCACGGCAATATTCTTGATGCCCTTTAAGTCCAGTTTACCGCTTCCCAGATAAGGCAATTCCTCCACCTTGAAGAACTGATCTTTTTTGGGTTTCCATAAGTTGGGGATGGTTTCCGCCGCCAATCCGGCAATCACTTCTTCCAGAGCTTGTTCTTCCAGAGTGTGAAGGACCGCGATGCGCTCACCTTTTTTTTCATCCGGTAACCCGGTAACGGCAAAGGATTGCTCGGTCAGTCTGGCGACACTGTGTAAAACCTCCTCAATCTTGATGTGCGGAACCATTTCCCCACCAATCTTGCTAAATCGGCTCAGGCGATCGGTAATGGTAATGAAGCCGTCCTCATCAATGGCGGCAATGTCTCCCGTGTTATACCATCCATCATCAATAACCTCGGCAGTCAACTCTTCCTTTCCAAGGTAGCCCTGCATGATATTCGGGCCCTTCACCCACATCAGGCCGGCTTCCTCAAACCCGCATTTCTCCCCGGTTTCCGGATCCACAATCCGGATGCTCATGCCGGGCAATGCCCGACCAATGGTTCCCTGGCGATTTCCGCTCTGATCAATTTTGCCATCCACAAGGCTGGGTGTGTTAACGGCGACACCTGGTGAACATTCCGTGCATCCGTAAGCCTCCAGCGGCTGGATGCCGAACTTTTCCTCGAAGGCATCCGCCAACCGGGTTGGCAGCTTCTCCGCCCCGACAACAACCAGGTTGATCGTTTCCATCTGCTCAGGCTTGCACCCGCGAAGATAAAGCTGCAGAAAAGTGGGCGTCGCCAAAAGCAGGGTTAACTTGTAATGCGGAATCAACTTGGAAATAGACCGCGTGTCCGTCGGCAGGGGATGGTAAGCGGCACCAACACCCAGAATAGCGGGGCCAATAAGCGTTGCGGTAAACCCAAGGGAGTGAAAGAAAGGCAATACACCCAGGAAACGGTCATCACGATTGAAGTCGAACGCCTGGTTAAGCTGCATCATGTTTGAAACAATATTGTAATGGCTTAGCATTGCCCCCTTGGGTTCTCCGGTGCTACCGCTGCTGAAAATGATCGTTGCGGTGTCGTCCAGACTAACCGTCCTGCCCCCGGCGAGCCTCCGCAGTAACATCTTGCGCGGCCAAAGCAAAGCCTTTGCCGTGGCGGCAATCTTTTCGCTCTTGGTTGTCCCGGCAGCGATTTTCTCAAGGGCGATCATTGGCACCCCAGGGTCTATCTTGAGTTTCCGGATAACCTTCTCTGAGGTAATTACACAGCTTAAATTACACTGCTCAACACAGGAGCGAATCCCCTCCTCGGAAAGCGTGTAGTTCAGGTTAACCACCGTCCTGCCCGACAGTATTCCGGCCAGGTTTACTAGGGCGCCGCCCACCGACGGAGGAATCAGGATTCCAACCTGCTTCTCCCCTTCCCAGTATTTACCAAGTTTTTTAGCCAAAACCAGTGTCCCTATAAGGGCTTTTATGTAACTTAATTCCTTGCCGCTGCTATCGGCAAAGGCCATGCGGCGGCGGGCACGCCGTGCCGTTCTCACGAAGGCCTGCCCGATCGTTGGCAGGCGCCCCTTGCGTTGGCCCCATGCCTCGGAACCCAATGCCACCACCTCACGACGCACCTCGTGGGGCAAAGATCCGGAGGGCATTTGTTCACCATAACTTACGGTAACCGGATAGGGAATCTGGCGTGGGATTTTCCAGTAAGCCCGGCCGTGCTGAAAGCTGAAAATACTCCCCCAGACATTGTCGAGATGAACCGGGATCACCGGGGCGTCAAGTTTTCTCATGATCAGCTCCATGCCCTTTCTAAAAGGAAGCGTCTGGCCGCCTATCCGGCTGATCTCGCCCTCGGCAAAGATGCAAACCACTTCGCCTTGCTTGATGCATTCGCTGGCTTCCCTCAGGGATTTTATCAGTTCCTTGGGGCCAAAATCTGCGGCTATCGGAATAACCTTAAGCATTCGTGCTATCGGTTTTACCCACCACCTGTTGAACTGGTCGCGGTGCATGATAAAGCGTATGTGCCTTCCGGTGGATGCAATGACAAAGAGGGCGTCAGCCAGGGACAGGTGGTTGGAGACCAGTAATGCCCCCCCTCGCTCTGGGAAGTTTTCCCGCCCAAGGACACGCACCCTGTAGAAGGTGTGGGTAAGTGCCCACAACACGAATCGCGCAAGGGAGTCCGAAACCAGAAAAACCGCGTATATTGTTCCCACAATGGTGACCGCTCCAATAATCCAGAACATGACTTTTGCATCTACCCCGACTCCCCCTTTCAGAAGATAGAATAGCAGGGCCGCCAGGAATACCCCGGCAGATGAAAGCCACCCGTTGGCTGCCAGAATCGGACCTTTGTCTTTGCGGTCAGGCAATTGCTGAATCAGTGCGTTTATCGGCACGATGAAGAAACCGCCGGCGATGCCCAGGAGTGCCAATACAGCACTTGCCTCTAAAAAGCTGAATTCGAAAATTCCTAACACTATTGAACATGCCGCAAGCCCGAAGGCCCCTAGGGGAATCAAACCGTACTCGACCTTGTTGCCAGATAAATAACCGGCCAGACCGCATCCCGCGCCAATGCCTATGGCAAGAAACGCCTGCATAAAGCCCATTTGGGATTCGCTGAGCGCCGGATTAAAGTTATTACCGTAGATAATCAGCGTGGACTGATACAGTGCCCCCATCAGCCAAAAGTAAACGCTGCCGGTTATTGCGAGCCCAAGCACCCTGTTCTTGCCGACCATCTTCAGGTTGCCAATCAGTTCGCCAATGAAATTAACCTGAATTCGTTTGCCCGGGCTTGCCGCCGGGTGGCGGGTTATTGAGCGTGACTTCCAAGCCCCCGCAGCAGCAAGGAAGATTAAAAAGATTCCTCCCATCCACACCTTTTCTGCGCCAAAGACTTTTTCATAAAGAATGCCCGCTGCTGTTACGCCCGCGATAATGCCACCAAAAGTGCCCAACCCGATTACCCCGTTTCCCCAGCTTAGCTTCTTGCTTGGCAAAAGCTCCGGTATAGATGCGTACTTGGCGGGACTGAAAATCGCACTCTGGACGCTCATCAGGAAGATCACCACCAGCATGAAGTTGAAATTCAACTCCTTAAGGGCAAAAACCCCAAGGATCATGATGCCTATTTCCAGAATCTTGGTCCAGGTGATCACGCGCCCTTTGGAAAAGCGGCTCGCTAAACAGCCCGCCAACATCGAAAAAAGGATAAATGGAAGGGCGGCAACAGCAGCCACCAAAAACACGCGAAATGCCTGAACGTCCTCGGCGGCACTCTTGATGCTGGTAAAGACCACCAGAAACTTGAAAAGGTTGTCACTGAAGGCTCCCTGAAGCTGAACAATGAAGAGCGCCCAAAAGCCCTTTGTTGAAGCGGGCTCTAGCGTGTCGCCGACATTTTGTTTCTCTCCGGCGCTTGGATTAGCGGGTATTTCCTCAATGTCCTCCATGCCCCATCTTCCCTTGGGTTTATCGTGGCATCAATATGATATTTTATTCAATAACATTGAAAAATCGAATGATCGTCAGTCCCGTTTGCCATATTCAAGCCGCGTGATGGCCTGACGTGCCTGTAAATGTCTTAGTTGGGTATCTCGCAGACATCGATAATCACCCGGCTTGCAAGTAAAGGCAGTCCAGACCTATATTTCATAGATGCTGAGTATTGGGGGGAAAACTGCGGGAAGGCTTTGTGACGGAATCTCGAGACGGGATTTGTTGCGTGTCGGCGCACTGGGCATGGGCGGGCTGAACTTGCCGGGGCTTTTGCACGCAGAATCACAATCCGGTATAAGGGGCTCTCACAAGGCAGTCATCATGATCTACATGGCCGGGGCTCCACCGCATCAGGACCTGTGGGATCCCAAGCCGGAAGCGCCTTCGGAGTATCGTGGTGATTTAGGCGCCATTAACACGAATATCAATGGTGTCCGCATCGGTGAACTGTTACCCCGAATGGCAAGCATTATGGATAAGTGCATTGCGGTGCGTTCAGTAATCGGTGCGCCCAGTGGCGCCCATGATTCCTTCATGTGTTATACGGGTCGCACAGGATCCACGTTTAACAACAAGGGGCAGCCCCCGGGGGGGTGGCCATCGATCGGGTCAACGCTCTCGCGGTTGATGGGGCCGGCTAATGGCCAAATCCCCGCTTTCGTGGGCCTCGCTCCCAAGGCGGGGCATCCTCCCTATGGAGCATCGGGAAAATCAGGGTTCCTCGGGATTGAACACAACCCATTCAAGCCTTCCGGCCAAGGCATGAAAGACATGGTGCTTCACGGCATCACCCCGGCGCGACTGAATGAGCGTGAAGGTTTGCTTCATTCCTTTGACCGAATGCGGCGGGATATGGATTCCAACGGGAAAATGGAAGGGCTGGACGGGTTTACCCGACAGGCATTTGATCTGCTTACCTCAAGCAAACTCGCCGATGCTTTCAAGCTGGACAACGAGCATCCACGGGTTCGTGAGCGTTATGGCAAGGGTGACGCCAAAAACGTGGGTGACGGTGCGCCGCGCAACAACGAGCACTTCCTGCTGGCACGGAGACTGGTGGAGGCAGGAGCACGATGCGTTACCCTGAATTACGGCCGTTGGGATTTTCATTCCGACAACGCCGGTGGCATGCGCTCCCATGCGCCAATGTTTGATCAAGGGCTCAGTGCCTTGATTGAGGATCTTCACGAGCGCGGCATGGCAGACGATGTAACCGTTTGCGCCTGGGGGGAATTCGGCCGCACGCCCAAAATCAACGACAAGGGGGGGCGCGACCACTGGCCAAAGGTGTCCTGTGCCTTGCTTGCGGGGGGAGGCATGCAAACCGGGCAAGTCATCGGCGCCACCGACAGCACCGCTGCCGAGGCCACCGAGCGCCCGGTTCATATGGGCGAAATCATGGCCACCCTTTATCACAACATGGGACTCAACCCCAATACAACCACTCTGCCGGACCTGAACGGAAGGCCGCATTATCTGGTCGACGGCCACAGGCCAATGCCTGAAGTGATTTGATGATATATGGAGAACGTCAACTCAGCTGGGTTAAAGTGCTCTCCCCCTTATACATGGATAGCTGCCCCTAACCCCCAGCAATGAAAAACTCGAATCCTGCGGGCAATCAGGCAGTTTCTTCAATCGGGTGGCCTGTAGCCGCCGCTCTGGTGATCGGCAACATGGTCGGCGTTGGGGTTTTCACCAGCCTCGGTTGGCAACTTCTTGATATAGACAGCGGGTTCTCCATTCTCCTTTTATGGGTTATTGGTGGCATCTACGCCTTGTGCGGTGCGCTGTGTTACGGGGAACTGGTGGCGGCACTGCCACGTTGCGGAGGGGAATATCACCTTCTTTCCAAAGTCTACCACCCGGTTGCCGGCTTCCTGTCCGGATGGATATCCCTGACGGTGGGCTTCGCCGCCCCGGTAGCCTTTAGCGCATTGCTTTTTGGACAGTATCTGGCGGGGGCATTGGGAATTTCCGAAAGCGCGATGATGTTTTCGATCCTTGTCCTGCTTGGTGTTACCGCCTGCCACCTGTGGAAATTGCCTGTTGGCGGTGGATTCCAACTCCTCTTCACCGCGATCAAGTTCCTGCTGGTGCTGATCCTTGCCATCGCGGGACTGTGGCACACGGGAGGGGGTTCGGTCTCCTTCACGCCAACAACCGAAGACTGGGCGGTCATTACCGGCGCTCCATTCGCGATATCGCTTTTCTACGTCAATTATTCTTTCGCCGGATGGAATGCTGCCGCCTACGTGGCGGGTGAAGTGCGTAACCCTGGGCGCAATGTGCCACGCGCCCTTTTGCTTGGCACCTTGGCGGTATTGCTCCTCTACCTGCTGGTAAACGCAGGATTCCTTGCCAGCACGCCTGCTGACAAGATGGCCGGCAAAGAGGAAGTCGGCCTCATTGTCGCACAACATCTCTTCGGGCAACGCGGGGGCGCTCTGATTGGTATTCTGATCGCCTTCGGCCTGATCTCGGCGATTAGCGCAATGACCTGGGCCGGGCCGAGAGTTGGCCAAATGCTCGGCCAGGATTATTACCCGTTGCGCATCCTGGCCCATACTAACCGTCATCGCGTCCCGGTGGTTGCCATCGCTCTGCAAACGGTGCTCGCGCTCGGCCTGCTTTGGGCGGAGCCCAAGCAGATCATTCTATACCTTGAGTTTGTGCTTAACCTTTCCCTTGCTGCAGCTGTTTTTGGCGTGGTTATTTTGCGCCGCCGTCAACCGGATCTGCCCCGCCCTTTTCGCTGCCCGCTCTACCCACTGCCACCTTTGCTGTTTCTGGCGATGGCAGGCTACCTGGAGGTGCGCCTGCTGCTAAAGCATCCAATGGAGTCACTTTGTGGTTCAATCACCATTGGAGCTGGTGCTGTAATTTACCTCTGGGTGAGACGCAAGAGAAGCCAGACTCTCACATAATGCATCTCATGCGGCATGAGAGAAACATCTCTTTGCGGTAATTCCGTTCTGGCATCCAATCTGCCAGCCTTTATGTTATGGACGCTTCAGTTGTAATGAAAACCGGGTTTTTATCTCTTGTAACACTCGCCCTCTTTGCCGGCATGACAGCCGCCCAGAATGAAATCGGGCTGCCACAATTGACCCGCCCCGTCATTGTCGCCAAATCCCTGGCGGGCAAACTCGTTAAGATTAAGGATGGGGAGCTTGTCCCACACGCACTTGACCCCGAGAAAGCCATTGATCATTTCCTGCTTTATTTCTCTGCGGGTTGGAGCCCCGGCTGCAAAAAGTTCACGCCTGCTCTGATTAAATTTTATCGTGATGCCAAGGCCGCCGGGGCAAATTTCGAGATTGTCTTTGTGAGCCGCGATGACAGTGAAGAGGAAATGCTTCAATATATCGGAGATCAAAAAATGCCCTGGCCGGCACTGCGCTTTGATGCGCTCAATGGGCTGGACTTTGTCAAACAGGCTGCGGGCCGGGGCATCCCCTGTCTTGCTGCGCTTGATTCCCGCGGACTCATCCTTGCCCACAGCTACAAACAAAGGAAAAACTACATAGGCGTTGAGACACCGCTCATGGAATTTGCCAGGCTGATAGGCGTCCCGGAATTGATGACACCCGATCCCGGTAAGACAAAAGCCCCGGATAAAGAATTGCAGCCCAAGTGAGTGCGCAAATCGGCAACGAAACCTCCCGGGCGCGCTGGATCATTAAAACCCCGGCAAGTGCTGGGGCGGCTTGCGGGAATGCTGATTTTTCTGACGTTATTAACGCAATACTTGCCAACCGGGGTGTCCTTTCCTCAGATGACCGTGAAGCCTTCCTTGAGCCCAGGCTCGCGGATTTGTCAGACCCCTTTGAAATGCCCGGCATGGGCGATGCCGTCACGCGGATTTTTGCCGCACTGGATCAAGGGGAAAAAGTTGCACTTTACGGCGACTACGATGTTGATGGCGTGACGTCACTAACCCTCCTCAAAACCGTTCTCGATGCCTATAACATGGTTTCCGGGACGTTCCTGCCACATCGTATTGAAGAGGGATATGGGCTTTCGGTCGAGGGGCTTGAACGATGCTTGGAAGAACACTCGCCAGCCCTGCTGGTCGCCGTTGATTGTGGCACTACGTCTATTGAAGAGGTTGAATGGTTGAAGAAACGCGGAGTCGAGACCGTCATTCTCGATCATCACGAACCTTCACCTAATGGGCTGCCGGATTGCAGCGCCCTCGTTAACCCGAAGGCACCAGGACCGGGAATGTCGTGCCGTTTTGACTACCTTTGCAGCGCCGGGGTGGTCTTTAAACTTGCACACGCAATGCTCAAGCAGCGCCCGGTTGCCGGATTTAACCTGCGCAACTACCTGGATATCGTGGCAGTTGGCACCATTGCTGACATTGTCCCCTTAAGGGATGAGAACCGGACCCTTGTGAAGCGCGGGTTGCTCGAATTGGCCGCTACCCATAACGCGGGATTGGCCGCTCTTGCCGAAATTGCCGGCATTAACCCGCCTTACGGGGCACAGGATATCAGTTTTCGTATCAGCCCGCGGCTGAATGCGGCAGGCAGACTTGATACTGCTGCTGCTGCGCTAGATCTTATGCTTTGTGATAATCCCGCGCAGGCGCGGGAGCTGGCCGGAGAGCTGGATAGACAAAATCAAAATCGTCAGGAACTCGAGCGCGGGGCATCGGCCAGCGCCATTGCGGCAATAGATAACGGAGTCGCCGGGGAATGTCTCCACGCTATCGTTGTCGCGGATCGCGACTGGCACCCTGGTGTTGTTGGTATCGTTGCTTCCAGAATTTCACGAAAATTTCATCGCCCCGCCTTCGTCATAGCGATTGATGAAAACGGGGTCGGCAAAGGAAGCGGCAGAAGTATCAGTAGCGTTTCCCTGGTTGATGCCATCAACTCGGGGCGCTCCCTCCTGCTTGCCGGGGGCGGGCATGACATGGCTGCCGGCATTTCCATTCGCGAAAAGGATATCGACGCCTTTCGTGCTCACCTTAACGATCATGTCCGC
>JAAESJ010000028.1 GCA_024229495.1 Verrucomicrobiaceae bacterium
GGCATTCGCGGGGCAAAGGGAACTTCTGATCGAGGTCACACTGCCGCCTCACAGATGAAAGCCGGAGATGTCGACTGGGATCACCTGTTCGGAAAACTTGGCAGCCAGTGGTTCCACACCGGGGGTATCTTTGCGGCACTTTCAGAAACCACCGCCGAATTGGTAATAGAGGCCTGCCAGAAGGCCAGGGAACACGGCACGGTCGTCAGCTACGATCTGAACTACCGGCCTTCCCTGTGGCAATCGGTTGGCGGACAAGCCAGGGCTCAGGAAATTAACCGGGAAATTGCCAGGCATGTCGATGTCATGATCGGCAATGAGGAGGACTTCACTGCATGCCTGGGATTTAATGTCGAGGGAGTGGATGAAAATATTACCGGTCTGGAAGTAGAGAACTTCAAGAACATGATCGCCGAGGTTGTGGCTGAGTTTCCCAACTTCAAGGCCACCGCCACCACTCTGCGTGACGTGCACAGCGCAACAATCAATGACTGGGGAGCCATCTGCTGGCACGAGGGAGCATTCTACGAGGCCACCGCACGAAAGGAACTAGAAATATACGACCGGGTCGGCGGGGGGGATTCCTTTGCCAGCGGACTCATCTACGGCTTCCTCACCCATAACAATGCGCAACTCGCCGTCGACTACGGTGCCGCGCACGGCGCCCTGGCAATGACCACCCCCGGAGACACGACAATGGCCACTCTGGCCGAAGTTGAAAAACTGGTGGAAGGAGGCGGTGCCCGGGTGCAACGATAAGACCAATGTCCGACCTACAATCCCTCTTCTCGCTCAAAGGAAAAACGGCGGTCATCATCGGTGGCACCGGAGAACTTTGCGGGGCAATGGCCGAGGGCCTCGCAGGTGCCGGGGCAGAAATCGTGCTGGCAGGCCGCAGCCTGGAAAAGGCTGAAGCCCGGCTGGCGACCATTCAGGCATCAGGTGGAAAAGGCTATTTCGTGGCTACGGATGTTGATGATCGGGGATCTCTCGAGAACCTGCTTTCCTCTGTCATTGCAAAAAGCGGTAAATGCGAAATCCTGGTCAATGGCGCGGGAGTGAATTCACCCACTCCTTTCCTGGAAGTCTCCGAAGAGGAATTTGAACGCATCTTTGCCACCAACGCCAAGGCTGTATTTGTCTCCTGTCAGGTTTTCGGAAGCTACTTCCTTGAGAACCATCTGAGCGCTTCAATTATTAATGTCGGCTCCATGTCCGGCATGATCCCCCTCTCCCGGGTATTTACCTATTCAATGAGCAAGGCCGCGGTGCACAATATCAGCAAGAACCTTGCCCGCGAATGGGCTCCATCCGGCATCCGTGTAAACACCTTGGTACCCGGCTTCTTCCCGGCTGAACAAAATCGCAAGGTTCTCAACGAGGAGCGCGTCGCGTCAATCATGACACACACGCCAATGCAGCGCTTCGGCGAAGCCAAGGAACTGATCGGAGCCACCCTGCTCCTTGCCTCCGCGGATGCCGGAGGATTCATTACCGGGAGCGAGATCGTGGTAGACGGTGGTTATTCGTCGATGACCATCTAGCCAATCCGGCAGGTATTGTATTTTAACATGGAACATTTAAATTGTTCCAGAGGATCTGCAACAGGCTCCGGTTTCTTCTCCCCGTCCGGATCCTCGGGATTCCCGGGATCCTCGGTGGTCACATCCGGGTCAAGGATGAGCGATACACCGGGTTTTTTCTCAGCCTTAAGGCTATTTGCATTCATCACTATGAGGTGCTGCACGGGCGAAACAAAATACACTGCATGAATTTTATTCTCCTTATCAATCCAGTGCTGCACCCTCTGGAACGATCTCTCCTTCATCTTCTTGCGGTCGCCTGCGTTTGCAGCCGCCAGTGATGCCGCCCTGTTCTTTCTCATCCCTTTCCCCTGATAGGTAATCATCCATACCTTCCCTGCACGATATTCAACACGCACGCTGACCGGCAAATCATCGATTTTGGTCTTGAAAACATCAGCCTGCCCCTCGCTCTTGACCAATTTAGCTGCAACCTGCTTCACCGGTTCTCCTTTGAATTTCTCAATACACTTCTCCCGCGTCCAACCAATCTTCCCATGAGTAATACCGGGGAACAGCGCCAAGGCACAAAAAGCAGAAAGGAACAAAAATTTCATAGCCCGACAATAATACTCCCCCAGCCGGATGGGTCAATACCACAACACAGCCTTCATTTTACCCGCCATGAATATCCTGTTCATCCCGGCTTAATAATTCCGTAACCATGCAGTAATGTTCGTCGCCGTATATATTCTGATATACCCCCACTACTTGATTTGATGACTCCCCCACCCCCCGAAAGGGTCATCGCCGATGTCCTCAGAGGCGATGAAACCGCATACTGTAGCCTTCTTGACCACCTCTACCCGGTGATTGTCCCGATCGTAAGGAAAAACCTGCCCCTCCTCGACGAAGAGGAGGATCTCCTTCAGGAAATTTTCATGAAGGTATTCACGAAAATTAAACAGTATTCCGGCAAGGTGCCCATTGCCCACTGGGCCTCCCGAATTGCCGTTAACACCTGCTACGATAAACTTCGCCGCCAGCAAAGGCGACCCATCATCAACTTTGGGGACCTTGAATCGGACGAAGGCCGTTACCTGGGCACTAGAGCCACCACAGAAGCCCAAAGGGTCACCGAACTCGGCGGTGAAATTGCCGGGGAATTGCTCGAAAAATTGCTCGCTACCCTCAATGTCAGGGAGCAGACCGTCATCCGGCTCCTGGATCTTGAAGAACACTCCATCATGGAGGCCTGTAAGCTGACAGGCTGGGGCGCATCCAAGGTCAAGGTGACTGCAATGCGTGCGCGCCGGAAACTCAAGGTGGCCCTTGCCCGCCTGGAAGCAGCCTCCCAACAGGAGAAAACGGCAGCTTTTGTGTCTACAGCATATCAATCCCCATGCTAAAAATATAAGGAACCTTGCTTTATCCGCTGTTAAAAATCTCAAAACACGTTAACTTCAAGGCGGAAAATCCTGTTTCAGGAAAAATCCCCCACTCATCAACCCAATGAAAATTCCTTCCCATATCTATGGCGCCATGGGAGGGGCAGCAGTTGCCTCTCTGGCATGGTTGCTATTCTCCCCTGCCGGTAGTGAAACCTCAGGAGCAAGGCAACAAGTTCCAGCCCAATCTCTGCACAACCCAATCTCTGCCATCGGAAAAACACCGTCACCGTTACCAAGCTCGCACCCCGCGGTAGTCAATGAGCATTCTGCACAGGGGCTAATAGCCGGAGATGTTCCCTCAGCAAATCAGGCGAGTCCGCTGTCTGCCACCAGACAGGAATCCCGTGAGAACCGAACCGCTGCCATGCCGCCACGTGATGAACTCATTGCGCGGGCAGTCATCGTTGAAGACCAAGCCAACAGCAAATTGCAGGTCCTGACATCGCAACTGGGACTCAGTGAGGAGCAACAAGACCGGATATTCCCAATCCTTGCCCTCTCTTCGCCGGCTTTTCACCCCATCCTGCAACCCGAAGGAAGTCTCAATTACTTAAAGGATTCTGTGTTTGGAGAAGGCAACGGCATCGAGCCGGGAGCGAGTGTGGCGGATGTGGAAAACGAGATCTACCCGGTGCTTGACGCGGATCAAAAAGCCAGCTTGGAGGAGAAAGCGATAGACCGTGAGGCCTGGTGGGAGGATATCGTCGCCCTGCTGGAGGAGGATCTGGATCAGCCCACAGTCGCCGTGGCAAATACGGAACCCGGCAAAACCAAGCCGAAGGAAGAAGTCCAACCTGCTGACAATCAATCAGCTAGGGAAGCTGCCGCCACAGTGAATGAAATAGATGATTTCTCTAGCCTTTTACGAGGAAATTAGCTAAAATGTAACTTGGTGTGAACTCCTGACGTCTTGACTTTGTGTAGGAGTCAACTTTATGCATTGAGCCCATCAATCACTCCTTAATCCCCAATAGAATCCCAAAGAAAAAACCCAAACCAAAACAAATGAAACTTAAGAATTACTTTCTGATCCTCTTAGCACTCGTTGCAACCGTGAGCTTATCATCTGCCCGCGGTTGGAGCTGGGGAGGCTGGGAATGGCACCGTCCTGAAAA
>JAAESJ010000029.1 GCA_024229495.1 Verrucomicrobiaceae bacterium
CATGCCTCCGCCCATCGATCCAGCAAAAAGAGCGTCACCGACAATTGCCACCGGGCGGGCCAGACCGGTGACCACATAGGTATGCCCCCCCTTTGAGTGACCCCGGGTGAGGCGTGTTTCCAGAGATAGCCCGCCAATCCTTGCACGGTGGCCCGCGACAACGGGTATGGCACCCTGCAGCGGCTCGTGTTCGCTGACATAGACCGGGGGCTGCGCAAACGCCTTCAGAACCCGGGGAAGGTCAGCAATGTGGTCCCCGTGGGTGTGGGTCAGGTAGACTGCGCCTACCTCGAGTTGTCTTTCTTCGACGAAATCGATCATGGCCCTTGCGTCGGCCCCGGTATCAAAGGCTGCTGCCTGAGCGTTGGCGGGATCCCAGAGGATGAAGGCATTGACCCGCATATCGCGCCAGGGAGTATTGAAAATCTCCAAACCCTCAAGATTAACGGCTTGCGGCCGCCACATCGATTTTCCCGAGGTAACCAGCGCGTCGGCACTGAGTTTCAGGTGCGGAGAGATTGAGCGTGCTGCATTTTCCTCGAAGTTGCCTCGCAGCAGGTCCTGAATGTGTTCCTGATTAACTCCCGATGCCGCCGAGAGCTGTGCCATGGAAATCCCGAAACCGCGCATGGCCTTGCCAATGATGTCTTCGCTGAAATCTTCCAGGTCGATCATGGGGTTGTGCCAGTTGAATGCTCAGGTGGGCCTGCGTAGATGTTCATCGTTTCCCCGCGCAGGAAACCGATAAGAACCTGCCCGGACTCGCGGGCAAATTCAACCGCGAGTGAACTCGGGGCGGAAATTCCGGCAACAGTCGGAATACCGGCAGCAAGGGCTTTCTGCATAAGCTCAAAGGAAACGCGACCGCTGAGCAGCAGTGTGTGTTCGCTGAGTGGCAACCTGTCCTCAAGCAGTGACCAACCGATGACCTTGTCTAGTGCGTTGTGCCGGCCGACATCCTCGCGCAGCACCAGAATTTCCCCATCACTGTCAAAGATGGCACTGGCGTGCAGTCCTCCGGTTTTCTCAAATGTCTCCTGCGCGGCAAGCAGCTTGTCGGGATAGGTGGCGATTTTTTCCGGGGATATTTCCGGTTTTTTTTTTATTTCCGGGAAGTTGCCGAACACCGATTCAATAGTTGCCTTGCCACAGATTCCGCAACTCGAGGAACTGAAGACGTGACGAGTGAGTGACTGGGCATCAAAGTTGTTGGCCTTCATCAACATTACATCGACCAGGTTGCCGGCTTCTTGCGGATTTCCCGCGTTTCCCGGGCACTCTGAGATTTCAAAGATTTCTCCCGGGGAGCTGATGACGCCCTCGCTGAGGAGAAATCCGGCTGCAAGTTCACGATCATTGCCGGGTGTGCGCATGACAACGGCGATACTTTTGCCCTCGACGCGGATCTCCAGGGGTTCCTCACATGCGATGTGATCCTGTGCGGTGCAGTTTCCATTGGGACTGAGCCTTTGGATGCCAAACTCTTTAGAGTAATCACTCATTTCTGTTTATCCACGGGATTCTCGTTCAGGTTGGCAAAGAAAACGACCTCTGATTTCCGGATCCGGCGTTCCTGCAGCAGGCCCTCCATGACTCCAAGGCTAACCAGCTCACGCATTGCCAGTTGGCCTGAGGAAAGCTGCGCCTCGGCCAGGGCCAGGATCTCTGCAGGATAGACGGCGGCCAGGGGCTCGGGCATGCCATCCTCATGAACTGCCACGGCACCTCCCCCGGCATAGGCAAGCTCTCCGAGTAACTGCATGGGAATTTCGGGCATGTCGACAGCAACGACCAGCAGTCGGCCAAGTTTCGTGGAGCGCAGGCAACTGACCAGTGCCCCCAGAGGACCGCGGTCATCCGCTTCATCGACGATCACCCGGTATTCACTCTCAAAAAGTTGCTGAGCGTTGGCAGAGATGAGGATTTCCGACGGCATCAGGGGCTCAACCTTGGCAAGCTGGTGCTTCCATAAGGGGACGCCGTCAACAGGGTGGAAGGCCTTGTCGGAGCCGAAGCGCCTCGAACGTCCTCCGGCCAGAATGGCTGCTGCAAATGGTGCGTTCACCTAAAAGATTGTCCCTTCAGGCACGCAGTGTGCCACTGGTGAGAATTTTGGCGCGCAGCCCGCCCCGCCCTTTCATGGCTTTTTCAGCACCTTCAGCCACGGCACCGTTCATCCAGTAACAGGGAGTGGCCTCAACGGTTCCAAGGAAGCGAATGCCCTGAATCTCAAATTCCTTACCGATAAGTTCATTGAGGTCGACACCCTCAACAATCACGTTACGCCGAAAAACCGAAGGGAGAACCTCCACCAGGTTAAGTGAACGGCAGAGGTCCTCGTAGACTTCCTGGGAGAAGAAGGTGATTTGCCCCTTGTAGTCCGGCTTGTAGTCAAAGAACCTGTCGCCGGTGATGCCTTTACCCGCCACGCATTCGGCTTCAGTCACTTCTATCATGGGATGTTCCCCGGCAGGCTGGTTGTGCCTGCCATAGAAATTGTGGTCGTCTGAGATATAGATGTGGAGAATATTCATCCTGTAACGCTTTTCCTGAGGGATTGGTGTCTCTTGTCTTGATCAGAATGGTTTTGATCCTGGAAGGCTGTTTCCTGCATTCAACTCGTTAATCCCTGCCTGAACGGAATCCTCACAGGCACTGGTTAGCTCAGCAATTGCTGCGCGAGCTCCCTTCTGGAATTTCCCGAGGTATTCACGAAGGTCAACCGGCTTGCAGATTTTCACGTATGCCTTGCGCCTGCCGGCAGGCTTTGCGGTTTCTGAAGTGATATCCTCGCGCAGGCGAGTGATGGTCTCGGCGATGCGATCCAATGTCGGGTTGGAATTGGAATAACCGCCAAGGTAGCCAAGAATTCTCAGCGCAAACATTGCCTCATCAGCATAACCGGAAACAGTATCGTGCTCATCCTTGCGCGTTGGATCGGATCGGATGCCGTGGATAGTGGCCCTGATCTTACGCACTCGAGTTGTCAGGTCGTCTCCTTCACGGGCAGTGACTTTCATTTTAGTTTCCAGGGAAATAATAAGCCGTTCGGCAGCTTTACTGATTGATTCGTCGGTTTTGAGGCCGCCTTGTGGAGGAGTCTGACCGTGCAACTCGAGGTAGTGGATAAGCACCTTGATGCTGATTCTCTTTAACTCATCAATTACAGATTTCTCACGATTTAATTCATCGCCGAATTCCTCGGCAATTCCGTTCAGGTTGGTGATAAACTTTTCCCGGACATCCTCGACAAATGAATACTTGAGTGAAACCGGTACTGCGAAAACAGGGATATCACTACCCAGTTCTTTTTGTGCGCGCAGGGCAATGAAAGCAGCCCCCTCGACAAAGGGTGTGACCAGGTCATTGCAGAGATAGACGTTGCCTTCCGGAAACATCACAAGCGGGTATTTCCCGGTGGTAAGTATTCCTGTGGCGCATTTCATTGCCTTGCGGTCACTACCCTCGCGGTCGACACTGAATGCTCCGATGCGCTGCATGAACCAGCTGGAAATCTTTCCCCTTACAAATACATCATGGGCAGCCATGAAGGCGGGTTTAACCTGCAGTTGCCTGCAAACCTCCATCATCACCTGCGGGTCACTGTGGGTTGGGTGATTGGGCATGAAGACAAACCTTGCCTGCTTGTGGGAACGGGACTCAAGGAAGAGTTCCTTGCCGCTGAGCTCGACGGCGCTCAACCGGTGGTTCTTTCCTGGCAACACGATCGATGGAGTGATCATCTGAGCTAGTGCTATGACCAACCTGTTGGGTCTGGGAGGCAGGAACTGATAGGGTAGGTCGCTGTATTCGAGCATTCTGCGAGTTTCTTATTAGAGATCGAGTTTCTGGTGCAGTTCCTGCAGCAGAGCCAGGGGCTTATTGAAGTTTTTAAGTGCTTCAGGGGACTGAACCTGATTACTGATGGCTTTTCTTGAATCGGCAACGGCGAGAAAATCGGCGACAAGGCCAGGGTCCTTTATAAGGAGGTTTAGTTCCGCGGATTTGCACATGGAAAAAATAGAGGTGTTCGCCGATCCGGAGAAAACTGTTTTTCGGTCAGATGCGATCATTTTGGAGTGGATCATCCTGGGTGTCAGGAAAATTTTCACGGGAGCAGACTTCAGGAGGGATTGAGCTGAGCGGTAGTTGTTATCATTACCGATATTGGCTTTTTCGGAGAGTAGCAGGGTAACGTCCACTCCGCGATTAGCGGCAGTGATGATTGCGCTATTGACTGCCGGATCGCCAATATAGGCTACTTCAATATAGATTTCTTCTTTTGCCTCGTTGAGCATATTGAGCAGCATGGGCTTGATCTCGAAGCGTTTTTGACCATGCATCGTCTGGTTAAAAAAGAATTCTATTTTGCGTTCCGGATCGGGGTCGCTTTCCCCTGATTCGCGTGCCTGGAAGTGTTTTCCAAGATTGTCGGCAGTCAGGTGAACCATGTAGTCGAAGTAGCCACGGTGGCGTTCCTCTATATTAATGCTTCCTGTAACCAGGTCATGATCGTCGAAAAGATAGTACTTGGTATGCGTATGGGCATTTTCTGTCCAGGTAAGATTGACCTCGGGGTGCACAATGAGATTGTGTCCGGCTCCGTTTTGAAATTCGTCCTCCTCGAACGTGTCCGGGAAGGTCGGGCGGATCAAACGCCACCAGAGTTTGGTTTTCTTGCCCGGTTCTCGGGGCAGGTAACTTTTTCGGTTCATCTCGATGCGTTCGTACATCATTCCCGACAAGTCCTTGATAATTGAGATCTTAACACCGCGTTCGGCTGCCTTTAGCAGGGCTTCCCCGATTCGGTTGCCGATTGCATCCGAGCGCCACACATACATGTGAATGGCAATTTTTTCGCGGGCAGAGCGTATCAGGTCAAGGACCGTATTAAAGGTCTGTCCAGCTCCGTCTTCCTCTGACGGGTTGTGGAGTAGCTTGGCGGAGCACATTGAATGGGTTTCTGGCGAAGTGATATATGATCCTTTGATTTAACCAAGATTGACTCAAGCTAAAACTCTTGCAAGTGCCCGGGGACTTCCCCCCGGTTACCGGTAACTGTGTTATTCTTGCTGATCTGTGAGGAAGAGGCGTGACTTGTGATGTGACCGGAGATATATGCAGGGGCATGGCAGGATATCATTCATGGGCGGTAATTCTTTGCGTGTTTTGTGTTGTCAGCATCACGAACGCCAAAGAGATCAAAAATCAATACAAGAAACACCACCGCCCGGTGATGGCTCAACTCGGACGTGGTGAATTTGATGAGGCCATAAAGGTTCTTGGCAAGCTCAACCGTCAGTTCCCGAATGATGCAGAGACGCAGTATTGCATGGCTCTTGCCTACAGTGGCAAGGGTGAGGGCGAGACCGCTATCGAGCATGCGCGCAAAGCGGTTGCTTTGGGATTGCCTGTTGAACGTCTGGTGGCCGGGCCCCGCAGCCTGAACAAGGCCCTGCTCCGGGAAAGAGGCTTCAGTGAGATTGCCGGAGCCACCAGTGCTAGGCTAGTGCACGGTCCAATGCTTGGCGACCTTGGTCCGAGTTCGGTGAAGATTTGGATCCGGGCAGGCAGGGAGTGCGAAGTCAAGGTGGTGATTGAGGGGGTGGTGGCCGATGTTGCGGAGGTCACAGCGGCCAATGATTATACGGCAGTTGTGGAACTGACCAGGCTTGAGCCGGACACATTTTATCATTACCAGATTTTTCAGGATGAGGAACCCGTTGATCTTGGGTATGAGACAAGTTTCCGAACCTTGCCTGATGACGGAGGCAAGAGATTCAAGGTTGTCTTTGGTGGCGGTGCAGGCTTTACACCGAAGTATGAGCGCATGTGGAACACGATTCGTTCTCACAAGCCGGATGCGCTCTTCATGCTTGGTGATAATGTTTACATTGACCGTCCCGAGATCCGTGAGGTCGGGCAGTATTGTTATTATCGTCGCCAGTCGCGTCCTGAATGGCGCAGGCTCATTGCCGGTGTGCCGGTGTATGCCATCTGGGATGATCATGATTTTGGAACCAATGACTGTCATGGTGGCGCGGCGGTGGACATTCCTGCCTGGAAACCACGTGTCTGGGGGGAATTCACCCGTCAGTGGCCGAATCCTCGATATGGCGGGGCCGGGGAACAGCCCGGCTGTTATTTTACTCATCGGTTTGGGGAGAGGGCGGAGTTCTTTTTTCTTGATACCCGTTACTATCGTGAACCGGCTGCTCATGAAATGCTTGGACCTGTGCAACTGTCCTGGCTGAAGCAACAATTGCTCGGGTCAACGGCTGCCTTCAAGGTCATCTGTTCATCCGTGCCGATGACGCCGAAAGTCAAACCCGGAAGCCTTGACACCTGGGATGGATATGATGCAGAGCGGGAGAATCTCCTCAGATTTCTAGCCGAGAAAAAAATTGGCGGGGTCTTTGTCCTGGCAGCTGATCGCCACAGATCGGACGCATGGAGAAATGAGCGACCCGGCAAGGCTTACCCGATTTATGAATTCATGAGCTCAAAGATGACCAATGTCCATACCCACAAGATCATTGACGGATGCCTTTTCGGGTATAATGCCAAGCCGAGCTTTGGCGAGGTGACTTTTGATTTCACAAAGCGTGATCCGGTTGCAGTGTATACAGCATATTCCATTGATGATGAGAATGTTGGAAGCGTAACGGTTGCTCTCAGTGAGCTGCAGGTGCGTTAGGTTTCCCGGCGGGTGGTTGGAGAGCATAAGCGTGATATTACGCTGTGATTGTCATGCGTGGGGATGTAGAGTGAGGGTAGGTTAAGCCCCCGTTGTAATGAAGTTATTCCTCTCGCTTACTACTGCTATTTGTTTAGTTCTATTTATCCCGTATGCGGACGGGGCTGCGGACTCGGTAGTGGTCTTCAACGAGGTGCAATATAACCCGCCCGGTCAAGTGGAGGAGGGGGAGTGGCTGGAATTCTTCAACCAGATGGGGATCAAGGTTGATCTCTCAGGATGGAAGATTGATGGAATAGGGTATACTTTTCCCAGTGGCACAATCCTTGACCCTGGTTCTTATCTTGTGGTTGCCAAGTCACCTTCCCCGGGCCAATTCGGTCCCTTCAGCGGCAGCATCGATAACGGTGGCGAGCACCTGATACTCTTTAACCAGAGTGGTCGCCTGATGGATGAGATTAATTTTTCCGATGGAGGGTTGTGGCCTGCGGTTGCTGACGGATCCGGTGCAAGCCTCGCAAAAAATCTACCCTACACCGCGAGCGGAGCCCCGGGAAACTGGACCTTTTCATCCCAGTCAGGGGGCACGCCGGGTAATACGAACTTTCCTGATGCCGATACGCCGCCGCCAACGGTGACCTCCCGCCTGATTGTCCTCGATGATGACTGGCGATACAACGAGTCGGGTGCCGACCTTGGCAGCAACTGGGCAGCGGTTTCCCATCCGCCAGGTGGGGACTGGCGTTCTGGGCCGGGTGGCCTCGGCAGGGAGAGCGGTACCACGATTCCCATTGGCACGACCCTGACATTTCCGGGACTCAACAATCCCTTCGTGGTGACCTATTATTTTGAGAGGGAGTTTAATCTTGGAGAGGCACAGCTTGCGGGCCTGCAGTCACTCAACCTGAGGCATGCCGTGGATGACGGGGCGGTGATCTACATCAACGGCAGTGAGATTTTCAGGGTGAACATGCCCGCGGGCGTTCCCGATGCCTCGACACTTGCCGCATCGGGCCTTGACGTTGACGAGCTCTCAGCCACCCTGCCGGTGCCTTCCGGGGCACTGGTTGCCGGGACAAACAGGGTCTCCGTTGAGGTTCACCAGGAGAGGATTGGCAGCAGTGACATTGTCTTTGGCTTGGAACTGGACGCGGAAATTGCCGGCTCTCTGGCCGGGGCGCCACCTCGATTGAAGTTCAATGAAATCACCCCGGCAGATGCTTCAGATTTCTGGATCGAGCTGCTCAACGCCGGTGCAGAGCCGTTGCAGACCTCGGGGATAACCGTTTCCACTGGAGGCAACCCATTGCGTGAATACCAGCTGCCGGAAGGCGAGTTGGCCGCCGGGTCCTTTTTATTGCTTGATGAACAAGCGCTTGGGTTTCGGCCAGCTGAGGATGAGAAAATTTTCCTGCACGATGCTGCCGGGTTGCATGTCCTTGATGGGCGAAAGGTGACCGGGCGCCTGCGGGGAAGCTCAGTGCAACACCATGGGGATTGGCTTTACCCGATAACCCCGACACCGGGGGCCACCAACGCTTTTGACTTCAATGCGGACATCGTGATCAGTGAGATTGCCTACAACCCTCCCGGCCTTTCCGCATTGTCTGCGGTGCCGGCAACTTTCGACAACTTTCCCCTGGTAGCGATGAGTGGTAACTGGCGCTGCAATAATGCTGATGAGAGCCTGGACGCCGGCTGGGCTTCGGTAAGTCATCCTGCTGGCGGTAACTGGAAACAGGCCCGGGGGCCGATTGGGAGGGAAACCGGATCGTTGCCCGAGCCGCTGGCTACCGCATGGAGTAGTGCGGAATACAGTAGTGCAACCGTCACTTATTACTATGAGGCGGACTTCACGGTGCCTGCTGAGGTGTTTGCTAATGCCGATTCACTTGAGATTACCCACCAGGTTGATGATGGAGCGGTGTTTTACCTGAATGGTACGGAGGTTGGTCGCTTCAACATGCCTGTGGATCAAGTTGATTCGGAGACGCTGGCGACTCCGAGCGTGAGCAATGCCGTGCTTAACTCACTGGAGATTGACCACTCTGCCCTGCTTCCGGGGGAGAACCGGATCTCTGTCGAGGTGCACCAGAGTTCAAGGACCAGCAGTGACACGGTTTTCGGCCTTGCTCTTGATGCCAGGGTCGAGACCTCCCCGGCTGCAGAAGGCCGGCCTTTCCGAAATTCCGACAACCAGTGGATAGAGGTGGCAAACCGCGGTGATGTGCCGGTGGATATTTCCGGCTGGCAGTTTGCAGACGGGGTGGATTTCACTTTTCCCGGGGGCAGTGTCCTAGCTCCCGGTGAACATGCCAGTGTTGCCCGAGACGCCGGGCTCTTTGCCTCTGCTTTTCCGGATTCATTATTGCTGGGGGAATTTTCCGGAACGTTGTCGCGGAGCGGTGAACGGCTCGAGTTGCGTGATGCCGGGCGCAATCCGGTGGACATTTTGCATTATAAGGATGGTGGCAGCTGGCCGGGCGGTGCTGATGGTGGCGGCTCAAGCCTTGAGCTGCGTGACCTGAATGCAGATAATTCAGTGGGTGGCAGCTGGGCGGCAAGTGACGAGTCGGGAAGGACTGAATGGAGAACCTACAGCTACCGAAAGGTTGCCGGATCAAGTCGCGGTCCCGACAACCAGTGGCGGGAATTCAACATGGGGCTCTTGGGCAGCGGGGAAATTCTTATTGATGATGTCAGCGTGATTGAGGATCCCGGGGGAGCGGCAACCCAGAAGCTTAATGATACCACTTTCAATAACGCGTCCTCCTGGCGCTTGCGCGGCAATCACCGTCACGGTGCTATCATTAATGAACCTGGAAATCCCGGAAACAAGGTGTTGCGAATCGTGACTGCGGGCCCGACTGAGCATATGCACAACCAGATTGAAACCACTCTGGCCGGTGCAGTCAGTAACGGACGCACTTACGAGATTTCATTCCGTGCCCGGTGGATTTCCGGGAGTAACCAGCTGCATACTCGACTTTACTTCAACCGTTGTGCCGGGGTGAGCGTTATTGATCGACCAGACAACCCGGGAAGCCCTTCAGAGGTGAATTCACGGGAGGAGTCTAACATTGGCCCAAGCTACTCAAACCTTAAGCATTCCCCGGTAGTCCCGTCAGTGGGGGAGAGCGCAAGGGTTTCGGTACAGGCATCGGATCCTGATGATATTGGTGGCATGAGCCTGTTTTACTCTGTAAATGGTGGCAACTACCAGCAGGTCACGATGGGAACGGTCGCGGGAGGGCGCTTTGAGGGGGGCATCCCGGGCCAGTCCGCGGGAGCAGTGGTTGCCTTTTATGTCCGTGGCAATGACACAGAGGGGGGAGTTTCGCAATATCCATCACTCGGGTCCCAGAGGCCTGCTCTGTATGAGGTTGATGATGGCAAGGCGGCAGGGAACGGGTTGCACAATTTCCGTATTGTCATGAGCGCGGCTGATGTGTCCTTCATGCACGTGAGCACTGAAGTCATGAGTAATGACCGGCTCAATGCCACGGTCATTGACTCTGAGAGCAGGGTTTATTATGGCTGCGGGGTGCGCCTGAAGAGCAGTGAACGCGGTAGGGATAACCTCAACCGTGTTGGTTACAACGTGAAGTTTCCTGCCGACAATCTTTACCGTGGTGTGCACGAGAAGGTGGCCATTGACCGCTCCCAGGGTCAGTCGCCGGGCCAGCGTGAGCTACTCTTTGATATCATGATGTCCCATTCGGGTGGGGTTCTCAGTCGTTATTATGATCTCATCAGGATCCTTGCCCCGAACAATGCCCTGACCGGTAGTGCGACCCTGCAGCTGGCCCGATATGATGAGCCATTCCTTGATTCACAGTTCGAGGATGGTGCCGACGGCCGGGTTTACGAATATGAGCTGATTTACTACCCGACCTCGGAAAGCGGAGGGTTGAAGCGCCCGCAACCCGACCGCGTGGTTGGCGTCGGGATTTCCAACCTCGGTGATGACCCTGAGGCTTACCGTTGGTTTTTTCTCAACAAGATCAATCGGGAGGCGGATGATTTCACTCCGATTATCAATTATGCCAAGCATTTCAGCAAGACGGGCAATGCTTTTGAGGAAGGGCTTGAGGACGTGGTCGATGTTGACAGCTGGCTGCGAGGCATGGCTTATGCCGTGTTGACCGGGTCGGGGGACAACGCCGCGGCGGGCAGTCAGCATAATGGCGCCTACTACGCAAACCCGCGCGGGCAGGTCATGTTCCTGCCCCATGACATGGACTTCTCCTTCAGTACCTCACGCAGCATCTTTGCCAATTCCGAGTGCAGCAGGCTGACTGCAAATGCCTCACGCCGGAGAATCTACCTCGGTCACCTGCAGGACATTATCACCACCACCTACAACAACAGCTACATGTCCATATGGACCTCGCACTTTGCCGGCCTTGACCCGGCTCAGAACTGGTCAGGGGATCTCAGTTACATGAATAGCCGCTCCAGCAACGTGCTCTCGCAGATCAACAGCTCGATTGCCCCTGTGAATTTCTCAATCACTACTCCATCACCGCTGGTTGTCTCTTCAGGAAGCGCAACGGTTTCCGGTGAGGGTTGGGTCAATGTGCGCTCGATCCGGGTCCAAGGGAACCCGGATGCCCTGCCGGTCACCTGGCTAGATGGTAACAGTTGGCGGGTTAATCTTCCCGCTCCGTCGGGATCGAGTGCGGTGACTCTCGAGGCACTGGACTTTTCCGGGAATGTTGTGGGAACCAAGTCGATCACGATCAATAACACCACGCTCGTCTCGCCCGGCTCTGTTGCCAATCTGGTGATTTCCGAGCTCATGTATCACCCGGAGGCATTGACCGCCCAGGAGGTTGGTGCGGGCATCGCTGATCCCGACCAGTTTGAATTCATCGAGGTGATGAATATTAGCGGGCAAAGCGTTATCCTTGATGGAGTGCGCTTTGTTGAGGGGGTTGAGTATGATTTCGCTCTGGGAACAATACTGGCACCTGAGGCTCGATTGGTCATTGCCCGTGACCGTGGCGTGTTCCTTCAACGATACCCGGCGGCTTCCGGCGCACTGGCGGCAGGCGAATTTCAGAATGACACCGGGCTTTCTAACGGCGGAGAACGCTTGAGGATGGTCGATGCAGCTGGTGCTGTTATCCGTGACTTCACTTACAATGATCGTGTTCCATGGCCTGTAAGTGCTGATGGACAGGGGCACAGTCTGGTTTTGATTGCCCCGGAATTGGGCCCAGATCATGGCTTGGCGCACAATTGGCGAAGCAGCGTGTTGCCGGGGGGCAGTCCGGGTGAAGGGGATGCGGTTATCTTTGAAGGTGAAGCGGAAGCAGACAATGATGGTGACGGCATGAGCGCTTTCCTTGAGCATGCCCTTGGGGGCAGGGACACGATTGCCGGGGTTTCCGGGTTCTCCGTCGTTAATGAAGGTTCCGGGGACCTGATCATCATTCATCCACGCAACCTTGCAGCTGACGATGCTCTCTTTTCCATTGAGGTTTCCAGTGACTTGGTATCTTGGGAACCGGCAGGGGAGGATTTTATCATCGCATCCGATACGCCTGTCGGCGATGGTAGCAGCGTGGTTGTTTGGCGTGCATCACCCGTTGCGGCCCGGATATTTGTGAGATTGAGGGTCGATTCGCGCTTCTAGGAAAATCATAGGAAATATCCCCTGCCAAGGCGGCAAGCGTTTATATCGAAGGCATTAGTTCCTTGTTTAACGGGATATTTTACGCATAATGAACTGTCCGGATTCGTCATGTTGTCGTTGCTCGAGTCGTTATTTGAACTTGGGTGTTATGCTTAAGCGGCTAATTCTCCCCAAAAACAATCATGAAAATACTGCAAACCTTAAAATTCTCCATTCTCTTGAGCTTGGCCCTGACCCTGCTCCTTCCGTTTCTGGCTGCACAGGACGCTTATATGAGGGATAATCCCAGTGATGCGGGCATTGAGCCCAACCCGTCTGCCGGCCCGATGTGGACAAGTCCTGATATCTGGGTGCGCAGGAATCCCGACCCGAACTGGGTGCCCTATCCGCACCCGACCGCCAGTCCCACCTGGACGCCTCAGCCTCACCAGAATCCTGAATACCGGGAGCGTGATTTCGCCCAGCCAAACTACGTTTATGTTCGTGTAACCAACCGCGGGACATCAGCCACTGACGGGACCGAGCGTCTGCGTGTCTACTGGGCTAAGGCTTCCACCGGCTTAAATTGGCCGGATCACTGGATCGGAGCTGTCGGCAATAGTGATGCAGATACTTATTATGCCAATGATTGTGGAGTCTGGAGAGTGTTTGGTAAGGAGATTACCAAGCCGCGCAAGAAGGCCAGCACAGCTACTGCTGATGAAAAACAGATTTATGCCGATGCGGTAGTGGCACTGGACAGCGCCGTGCATCCCGGGTCTACCGAGACCTATTTTGACCTCCAGGATATGGTGCACTCCATGGGGCATGCACAGCACTTCAACGATGCCTTTGTTGCATGGCATCGCGAGTTTGTGAACCGCTATGAGCAGGCGCTCCTGAAGCAGGATCCGCGAGTAACCCTGCTTTACTGGGACTGGCATGAAAATCCGAACATTGCTGGTTACAATTTCATGGGTTCCTTTGGCGGAACCAATTCAGTGGCAGGAACCACACTTACTCCCGGAACATATGATACCCTATCTGACCGTGGAGCCCCGGTTCAGCCCTTTGCCAATTTTGCCCCGTCTACCTCACCGCTTGGTGGTGCTCCGACCATTCGTGTAACCGTGGCTGGTTCAGCTTGGGAATTGTGGCGTGGTCCGTTCAATGCCGGCCTGCAGAGCTTGCTCAAGCCGGACACTACGGTGTTGCAGGCCACCGACTATGGCAATTTTGCCTATGATCCTCCGGCTTTCGCTATTCCCGGTGACCCCATGTTGCAAACTCCGGTCGGGGACGTCCAGTCCAACCCCCACAATCCGGCACATGTCACCCACGGCAATTTATATAATGGCACAACAACTTCAGTGAGTTGGCCTAATATTAATGGCCTGGCAAACCTTGGGGGTGCCTTCAATGACGCGGCCGAGGATCCCTTTTTCTTCATGCTACACGGCAACGTGGACCGACTCTGGGCGCAATGGCAGCGTGACCAGTCGCTTACCGGTTATTCCCTGGATCGCTTGACCCAGGCTCAGGCGTATAATGGTGCGAATACGGCATCGGGTAGTGAAATGGGCGGAACCATTGGTCCTTGGGACGGCGTTGCGGACTTGGATACAGCAATTGCTCCATGGACTGCAGCCGGCGGATATATTAACGCCAAACCCTACAATCATGCCTCAGTTTACAGTCCACCGGTCTATGATACTGCCCCGCTTTACGTGCCGGTTTTGCAGCCGGGTGAGAGCACGATCGTGCAGATTCCCTGGTATCCTCCTAACCCCGATGACTTCGACTGCTTCGGGCCCAATGCCAACCAGAAGGGGCACTTCTGCTTGCTCGCCCGTATTGAGACGGATACCTCATCGCCTTACGGGATGACTTTTCTAGAGGGGGCCGGGATAGGGGCCAATGTTCGTAACAACAACAATATTGCCTGGAAAAATCTGACCGTGGTGGATGACTTCAGCGGTCTGGGCCTTGCTGGAGTGGTTGGAGGAATTGTGGTCAGGAACATTGATGCGCTCAGGGCAGCGACCGCCACCTTGCAGTTCAACACTGTCGATGAGAACGGTGAAACCTATCAGTTTAACCAGGCCGGCACGATGACTGTGGATATCCCGCAGGCGATATTCCAGGGTTGGCAGCGGGCGGGAGCCAAGGGTGAAGGCCTCAGAGTCATTAATGATACCGGAACCATAGAGATCCTTCAACCGGGGGCGAGGATGTTCAATATCCAGTTGGGGCCCGGTGAGTTCTTTGGCGCTACGCCTCAGTTTCAACTCGGCGAGAACAGGCATAATGTAAACAAGCGGCGCTTTCGTCTTAATGTCCTGCAAATCCAGGATGACCAGGTCGTTGGAGGCAATACTTACAATGTGGATTTCGAAAAGATTCGGCTAATCAAGGTAGGTTCAAGGTGGACTTATCAGGACGGGGGCGTTGCGGCCGCGCAGGGCTGGCACACAGCCGACTTCAAGGATGAGGGCTGGAAGGTGGGCAATGCCGATTTTGGGTATCAGGTTGATGATGCTCAGGTGAAATACTCTACCCGCCTTGATACCTACCGGGACCTTCGCAATCCTCGTGCAGGTCAGGCCAGGCCAATTTGGCAGGATGAACTTCCCTATGAGCCAATCGTGACGACATACTTCCGTCATGAGTTTCAGAGTGCCGGGGGAGATGCCTACCGCAGCCTGACCCTGCGCACTAAGGCGGATGACGGCCTCATTGTGTATATTAACGGGGTTGAAGTAAGTCGATATTGCCTGCAGGGGAACGTGCAGCATGATACTTATGCCGAGGAATCCGTTGAGGGGGCACAGGAGAATTTTTATCGCACTTATGACATTTCGAATTTCCTTCATCTCCTCAATCCGGGCAACAACGTCATTGCTGCCGAGTTGCACCAGGCAAAGGACAGTTATGATGCGGTTTTTGACCTCGAGCTTTTTGCAGACGGACCGGAACAACTGGACATGAAGCCCACGGTGGCCGTTGATTTCCGTCCTTACCTTGAGCGCGGTCCCGGCTTACATGACTCAGTACATTGTCTGGTTGGTGGCACCATGTGCAGTGTGCGTTCCCAGGATGAGGCGATTCCGCTGCTGGTCGACGCGGTGGATGACCGGGAAATTGTCGCGACCCGTGTTTACCTCAACGGCCAGCTCTATAAGCAAACCCAAGGTGGCAGGATCGAAACCAATTTCTTCACCCGAGGATTGCATAATAATGGTGCTATTACCGTGCGTGCCGAGGCAGTGGATGATGCCGGGAATGTCGGCTCGGTGGAGCGTGTCATCCGGGTCGTGGATAACCTGCCTCCTCTCGTTGAGATCGAGAGTATCGGTAGGCGTCCCATTGTCAGGGCAGGGGAATCAATCAGGATTCAGGTTGATGCCAGAGACCTTGACGGTGAGGTGGCCAAGGTGCGATTCTACTACAAGTCCTGCGCGAGCCCGCTTGGAGTGCCGGCTGCTCTTTTCGGAGAGATTGCTGAGCCGCCCTACGTGGCGACTGCCAAGAACCTGCATGCGGGGGCGCAGATCTTCACCGTGCAGGTCGAGGACAATGACGGGGCAACCGTTGAGGAGAGCTTTACGCTCCTGGGCGCACGCTTGCCGGAGCTTGCCGTGGAGGCCAGTCCGCCGAATGGCGCGATGAGCATCAACTGGGATCAAAGCGTGTTGCAGTCTGCCACGCTGCAGTCGTCCACCGATCTCCTGAACTGGACGGATGTCAGCAATGCCACGGTTCCTGTCCAGGTGTCTACCCGAGAAGATGGTGCCAACTACTATCGCCTATCCTATGACTTGAATGAGGCCATTGCCCCGATCGGCTTTGTTGTCGGTCCGGTTAATGAGAATGACCCCAACGGCGAGTTGAACCTGAACGTTGGGCCAATTGTTGTTAATCTGGATGTTGGGCCCGTGAACAACGGTGGTGGCGGAGTGATTGTCGACCCGGGTGATGGCGGAGTGATTGTCGATCCGGGCGGTGGTCAGCTTGGTGGCAATGGCCCCATCGTTGGTGCCGCGGTTGCTGCCGACAAGTGGCAGCTTCCCGACCGGAGTGGCAACCCGCAGAGCCTGGATGACTTCCGCGGTGAGCCACTGGTAATGCTCTTCTTCCTCGGCCATGACTGCCTGAGTTGCCTTGAGCAACTCGAGGCGATGAAGGTGGCTCATTCCACCTTTGAGAGTGCCGGGGTGAACGTTGTTGCCGTGAGCCCGGACTCGGTGGAGGACCTTGCTCAGATGCAGGAATTCCCATTTGCCATTCTTTCCGATGCGGATCTTTCCGTCTTTAATTCCTATGGAGTTAAGGACGCTGACGGTGAGCCTACCCACGCGGTGGTCATCATCGGCGGTGACGGCCAGCTGGTGCTGCGCGAGTTGAGTGACCTGCCGGACATGAACCTTGATCGTATCCTTTCCCTTGTTGGCGGGCAGTAAGGAAACCCAAAGAGTAACCTTTCACGAGCACCCCCGTCCGGTTTGTCCCGATCGGGGGTGTTTTTTATGTTAGGGAGCATGGAGATCAAGGGGAGTGCGGGGAAACGGGGTTTTCCACTGCATGCGGCATTCCCGCGCTCGTCATGGGTGCAAGAAATACACCACTTATCCATGAAAAACCGCAAGTCCTTACAAGTCTTCATTAAGTCAACGAGGGCAGCTGCTTTGATGATATCATAAGCCTTTGCCGATGTTGGTGGTCATCTCCAGGTCGAGAGTTAACGCATCAACACCGGTGGAGAGCAACTGGATAATGTTACCGGTGGTGATTCAGGTGGCCCGCTGATTGATGTTGCCGGCGGGTTGTAAGCGGCTTCTCCGGAGAGTAATGGAGAATATTTCACCAAGCTTGGAGACATTAAAGGCGGTGACTTGCCATTTCGTCTAAGCCTTCTGATGAGTCCTTATTTCTACTGTTGCGTTTCAGGGTAGGTTCAAGGTTATCGAGGATCGCAGCAGGAGGACGCGACTATCGGCTATTGCTTCCGGGATGCTTACCGTGATCTTGTAGAAGTCCCCCTCTTCACTGACGTTGATTACGGCAGGTGCTTCCGTGCCGTCCGCACTTCTCCAGAGGGGCAGCCATGTCTTGAGGTCGCTGGTTGCCTCGATGTGCACCTCAAGATCAGGGGCAAACCGGCGGTGGTAGAATTCCATGGTAACACTGCTGTTTTCTCCGTCGTTGATCATCACATATTCCGGCAGGCGGGTGCGGTCATCAGCGCCACTGGAGGGATTGCCGCCAAAGGCAAATTCCTGAGCATTGAGCAGGCCTCCGCCGTCATCATCCCCGTCAGGGAGGCCGGCACCAAGGTTTTCCGCCCAGGAGGAATAATTCTCATTGGTGATTACCGTGAAGCGGTGTTCGGTGCGCGCACCGTCGAGGTCCGTAGCTGCCACGGTTACGGTGGATTCCCCGCTTACCTCGCCGTGGCTGATCTGCAGAGAGCTTTCGCTGATTTCCACTCCGGCAACTGCGGGGTGGGAGTTTGAAATCAACTCGAAGGTCATGGGCGACACCGGGGTAATTTTTTCCACCAGGGCCAGTTCGGAGTGAAGGGGACTGTTGGCACTTGTCTGCAGCAGTGGCCAGTTGCTGAAAATTCTGTCGATGCCATCGACGCTTACCGAAAAGGTTCCCTGGGGCAGGTCGGTGATCGCCTCAAGGACCTCCATGCCGTTGCCGAGCACCCTGGCAAAGGAGGTGAATCCGCCGTTTTGGAAATCAAGGTTCTGGGCATTGTCAGCCAGATTAACGAACCATTCGTTGGTGGCACTGTCTGGTTGTCCGCCAATCTTGGCCATGGATAGGGTGCCGCAGGCGTTTGGGCGCAAGTCGCTGTATTCGTTGATGACCGGCGGGTCATCAGGCACGCTGACAAAGTCACTGTTATCCCCGGGGGTGTAACCGCCGGCCTGGACGATGAACCCGGGGATCGCGCGGTGCACGATGGAGTTGTTCCAGTCTCCATCATTCATGTAAGCCTTGAAGTTTGCCGTTGTTGCCGGGGCGCCGGTGTCGAACAGGGTCACGGGAATGTTCCCGAGAGAGGTCTCGATGAGCACGGTTGACTCGGTGTCCGGATCATTAAAGACATTTTGCAGGTCGATTTTCTCGGCTTGTCCGCCCTTGAACCCGGCAATGGAAATCGGGTTGATAATTTCCGGGGCATCAATGACGGCAATGCCAATACTGGCTTTCCGTTGATTGCCGTTCTCGGTTGCGGTGATGGTAGCCTGGAAATAGCCGCTTTCTGCAATGGTGCCGGTAATTGAGCGGGGCAGGGGATCGTAGCTGAGTCCCTCGGGCAGTTGTCGGGTATTGATTTCCGGTTGTTGAAAACCGGAAAAGGTAACCGGGATATTCACCGTGTCACCAATGCCGGCTTTCAGGCATGGCTTTTCGACAGTGAGGGAAGCGTCAAAGAGGCGGGCAAGGTATACTTCAGAGAATTCCGAGGCTCCGTCGGCGTTTACTGCTCTGATCCTTACCCCGACGGTGATTCCAATCGGGAATCCGGTAATGCTGATGGAGGTGCTGTCAGCGGCGGTTTGTCCGAGAAGGTTCCATGAGCCATTGTTGTTCTGGGAAATAAAGAACTCAAAGCCGTCCTCATCCTCGGAGTTGTCCTGCCAGGTGAAGAGAACCTCCCGTGGCTTGAGCGATATTCCGGAGAAATCCCCCGGTGCTGCCGGTGGCGCGGCATCAACGGCAGAGACCAGGATCAGTGCCGCAAGAACCGAGAACCCGCAGGCAGCGGATGGTGGCGGTTTGGGTGGGGATTTTGGGGTTAGCACGGTGGGCAATTCAATTCGCCCGCAATTTATCCTACTTCATCAGGGCGAAGCGATTTTTTAACAACTCGCGGGCATCAGCACCAGCGGTTTTCTCCTGGCTGGCATCAATCAATTGCTGTTCAAGGGTATTTTTGGATGGTCGCTCGTTCTGGTAGAAGACGCCGAATTTCCCGGGATACTGGATGTCAGCAATGGCGTAGGCATCCGCCTCGTTGGTGACGTCGTGGCGTTCATCATCCTCCGGGCTATTGTCCCACGATTTTTCCTCAATCAACTCGAACTCCCCGCCCTTGCGGGGATTAGCATTATCAAAGGCGCCCTTGTAGAAGATCACGCACTCTGAGAGAACCTCGACCACGGAAAACCCCGGGTGCTTGATGGCTCTCTCGAACATTTCCATCATGTGCTTGACCTGTGCCGCGTGGGTACGTGCGATGAAACTGGCACCGGATGACACCAGTTTCTTCATCGGGTTTACCGGCCGGTCAATGGCTCCGCCGGGGTCTGTCTTCGACTGGAACCCGATTGGTGATGTTGGCGAGGTCTGTTTCTTTGTCAGGCCATAGACAAAGTTGTCCATGATGACGTAGGTCAGGTTCGGGTTTTTCCGGGCACAGTGCTCCAGGTGGTTGCCACCGATAGAGAAACCGTCACCATCGCCGCCAAAGGCAAAAACGTGTACGTCGGGGCGGGAGAGGCTGACACCCATGGCAAGGGGCAATACCCGTCCATGGATGAAGTGCAGTCCGTGGCTGTTTACAAAGTATGGGAAGCGGGAGGCACACCCGATACCTGCAAGTGTGCAGATTTTCTCATGGGGGATCTGGAGCTTTTCCAGGACCTTGAAGAAGGCTGCCAGGACGGCGAAGTCTCCGCAGGCCGGGCACCAGGTGGGGTGGTCGGAAAGCAGTGATTTCTTGGTGAGTTTCTCGGGCTCGGCGGGTGCTGCTGTGGACATCAGGAAACTGGGTTTGGTAGTGGGAGTGGTTGGGTGGCTTGTTATGGCAATGTTCAGTCAGAGGAATTCTCGATTCCGGCTATGATCTGGCGAATCTGGAAGTTGAGTCCGTCACACTTGGTCAGGCTTTTTATCTTGTCGTCGGCATAGCGGGCACGCAGGAGGGTGGCCAATTGACCATATCCATACATCCCCTCATCGTTCATCTCGATGACGAGCACTCTCTTGAAGGCATCCATGATCCCGTCAATGCCATCAGGCATCGGATGAATATGGCGCAGGTGAATGGCTGATACTGCATGTCCGCTTTCTCTGGCGACATTCACTGCCTCGCGGATCGGTCCCCAGGTTGATCCCCAGCCAATGAGCAGGATCTCGCCTTCCTTTTCGCCATGGATCTCGGGCAAGGGCAGGGAAGCAGCCATGCGCTTGTGCTTTTCGCGCCTGCGATCCGTCATTTTTTGGTGAATTTCCGGGCTTGAAGTCGGGTGCCCCCATTCGTCGTGCTCGAGCCCGGTAACGACGGGATACTTGTTTCCGGTCATTCTGGTGCCTGGCGGAGCATGCTTGGTTTCAGCATCAAAGGGATAGGGCTTGAAGTCCTCGCCCCGCGGCTCAAGGTCAAGTTCGGGAGAGATGACACCGGATACATCAGGCTCAGGGAAGGCTTCAATTCGGCTGGAGAGGGCCTGATCGGTGAGGACCACGACCGGGGTGCTGAATTCCCGTGCAATCCGGCCGGCCTCAATGGCGATATAGTAGCAGTCTTCAACATCCTTTGGGGCAATGACCACACGCGGGGTGTCCCCGTGGCTGCCGTAGATGGCCTGCATGAGGTCACTCTGCTCGACACTGGTAGGCAAGCCCGTGGATGGCCCTCCGCGTTGCACGTTAATGACAATTAACGGCAACTCGGCCATTGATGCGTAACCCATGGCCTCCATCTTAAGGGACAATCCGGGGCCGGAACTGCCGGTGATTGCAAGGTGACCTGAGTAGGCAAAGCCGATGGCTGTAGAGACGGCGGCCAGTTCGTCCTCGGACTGCACAAAGATGCCACCATACTTCGGCAACTCAGAGCGCAACTGCTCCATGATGGATGACCATGGTGTAATCGGGTAACCGGCCCCGTAACGAACACCGGCGGCAAGCAGTCCGTAAGTCAGAGCGGTATTGCCGTCCGTGGTAATACGACCGTCTGATTGTGCTTTACCGGGCTCGAATTCATAGCTCCTGTTGAAAATGTCACCGAGTTGGTAGGCATAGCCGGCATCAAAGGCGAGCATCGCATTGCGCAGGACACTCTCATGCTTGTTCTTGAATTGGGTCTCGATAATATGGACGAGCTTATCTCGCTGGAGGTCGAAGAGGTTGGTGATCAGACCGAGGACAAATATGTTCTTGCCGCGATCCCTGGCAGAGCCGCCGATGGCTTCTATCGTGGTGCTGGTCATCGGCACACCGACAAAGATAAAGCGCTTGTCGGTCAGGTCAGGCTCAACGTGGTCGTTGTCATAGAGGCACACCCCGCCTTCACGAAGGTTATTGATATGGTTTTCGTAGCTGTCCTGGTAGAAGGCGACCAGGAAGTCAGCCTCGTCCCCGGGAGTGAGGACCTCACCGGAACCAATACGCACCTGGAAGATCGAGGCGCCGCCGCTGATTGTTGAGGGGATCGTCATGTATGTCATGACTTCCTGGGCACTGCGTCCAGCGAGTTTTGCAAGCAAGCCCCCGATGGTCTGGATTCCTTTCTGGGAATTCCCCGCCAGTCGGATCACGGCATTATTAATGTCCTCCGTCCGCTCGGTGGTTGCTTGGTCACTGGAGGATGGTTTCTGTTCGGCGGTTGGCGTTGAGCTCATTCGAGTGGAAAAAATTACTTTATTCGCCTTTTTTTGGCAAGTATTTCGGAGGATTAGAATGGGTTCTTCAAAATGACGGATTAGCGAACAGTGGTGAGAAAAAAAAGATTGGATTCAAGGGTAGGGATATACCCTTAATTCTATTCCTCAAGCGATTCTGCACAGGATGTTTGGATGCCACCGTTGGAGGTGCGGTGTTATTGCTTGGCGAAGTGCTCCCACATGGCATTAATTTGCCCGCTGTTTATCTTTCCATCGCTGACAATCAACCGGTAACGCATGATTGAAGGTTGCCCTGGCTTGAGTTCCCATGCGGTTTCCTGAACCGGTACGTAATTAAAGAAAACTGCGCCGTTATGGGAATTTGGGGGCCAGATGCGCATTCTCTGGGGGGCATCGTGGTTTTTAGGGTGGCAGAGGATAGCAACCAGCGCATCGCCCTTTTCGGCGGATCCACTGAAGGCGCACCACCGTCCGCGGGTGGCATGTCCATTGGCGCGGGTTTTCCCCTCTGAGGTAAATACATTGCTGTTGGCGTTGTTCCAGTTGGCGGGTCCGCGGTAGGCAATAGGACCTCCGTAGCGATAGGCCGGTAACTTGAGGGAGGTTTCGGTAATGTTTTTCTGCACCGTGGTGTGGTCGATAAGGTATGCATTTTTCTGCCCCTTAACCGTGAGCGTGAATTCCTCGGTAAGCACCACCACGGGTTTTGTGTCGTTGTCCATGGAGATGAATTCCTGAAGCACGGTGAAGGAGGCGGTATCCCCGGTCGATTGCTTCCTGCGCAGGGTCTTTGCGTAGCGCACCTTGCCGCTTTTTGCCCTGAGGTTCCAGAAGTCCGGCTTACGCTTGCCATGGACAGTCTTTACCCAGGCGTGCCACAGTCCCATGTGGTGGATGTGGTCGGCGGGGTGAATGGCTGTAACCACACTTCCTGAAGGAGTGCAAAGAGGATGAATGAATCCGCTGCGCCGATAGATCGGGTCTGCGCCTTCCGGGGGAGGCACCTCAATCTTGTGATAGACCAGGACAGTATTTTCCTTATCCATGATCCGGATTTGCACATCGTTTTCCAGCACTTCCAACGCAGCGCCTTTTTCAAGGAGAAGTGAGCCAATCAGAAGGAGTGTGAGCTGATTAATGTGGCGCATTGGGAAGGGATGGTCTGCCCTTTCTAGGGCTGCTTGGCTTGGCCTGCATTGCCGGGCAGGCTGATCCTGTCGAGCAGTGCACGCACTTTACTCCTGACCGTGGATCTTGTTGGCTTAGGCGCTTCCTTGTCTACCGCTGTGCGTTTGCCGGCATTGCTGGCAGGGGCAGTTGCGGAAGCCTTTGCAGCCGGTTCAGCCTTGGCGGCTGAAGCGGAGGTGGGCTCCGCATGGCTTGTGTCTTGCTCGGAGAAGACACGGGAAAGGGATGTTCCAAGGGCCTGTTCAAGCTGCAACAGGGAGAGATTGTAGGCATGTTCGGCATCCAGGCGGTGTCGGTCTGCATTAAGGGTGCCGCGAGTGACGTCGTAACGGGTTTCCTCAAGCTTGCGTCGGTCCATGCCCCCTATCTTCTCAAAGAATTCGGCGTTGCGCTCTTTGCGTTCAAGGGCATGCTCCCGTGCTTTTGAGCGGTAGTCAGCGCAACGCTTCACGTTCTGGTAGGCAGCAGCAATTTCAGCAGTGACAATTTTCTGGATTGCTCCCATCTGGCTGTAGTGGCTTTTAACCGCGGCTTCGTGGACTTTTCTTTCGTTGCCGAGCCAGGAAAAGACCGGCAGGGACATGGCGAACTGGATGCCCCAGTTAGTCCCGGACTTGGTTCCCCCCTGTTCATCGCGGCCAAATTCCGCCTGGAAGTAGTTAAACCAGGGGCGGTTCCTGGCCTTGGCCTCATTGAGTTGGGCCTGCGCTATTTCTCCCTTTTCCGAATGGGTAGTCAACTCACCGCGGTTGGTAAGTGCCATCCTGATGAGGTATTCCAGGTGACTGTGGTCGAGATCGACCGCAGGGCTGATTAACTTGTCGGTGATACGGATTGTTGAGAAATTCTGGAGCCCGACCCTGGCAGCGAGCCGATCCCTTGCGGCCTCGTAATCGATGGCAATTCCATCCGAGGCAAGGTTGTCTATCTCAACGTATTCAATCTTGTCGATTGTGGTCAGGCCGCTTGTGAGCAGTTTATCCTGCACATCTGAGTAAATCTTTGCCGCTTCATCATTTTTCTCCTGCAACCCGATGCGCGCCTTAAGATACTGGAGGCCCTGGTATTCCTCACGGATTCTTTGCACGACACTACGCTCCTCGGAGACTAATTCTGCACGGACGAGCTGGATTTCATGCTGGGCACGCTTCAGTCGGGCCCTCCTGATGCCGGGATGGGGGACATAAAGGCGGAACTGGGCCACGAGGTCCTCTTCGCTGGCAAAAGGATCAGTCTCATGGTAGCGGGTTTCTCTTCCGCTGCGCTGCAGGTTGCGTGTTTCCGAGGTGATGCCGCCCGGGTCGCCGGTTAGCGGGGTGGGTGCGGTTGCCGTGATCTCCGAGCTGCTTTCATCGATTGTCTCATCAATGATTGTTTTATCTTTCCCTTCCGTGATGGTGCGCTGGGAATTGCGAGCAATACTTTCATTAATGGTGGAGTTGGTGATGATGCCCAGTTCATCGGTTTCGCTGCGGGTAACCTGCTGGTTGTATTTTTCTGTACGATGCTGGGTGTATGGGGCAGGAATCTCGTTGTATCCCCATGACTTGCGGAAACGGATTTGCGGATCGGGCCAGTCGCGTGCGGCTTTTTTGCGCGCAGTGGCGATGGTGATTTCGCCACGCAGGGCGATCAGCTGCGGGTCATTCTTGAGGCCGAGGGCAATGAGCTCGCTTAGTCCGATTTCCTTTTGCCCGGCCGCGACCTGCGACTCATCATCGTTTGCCGATCCGCTGAGCATTGAGGAAAGCGTGATCGAGATACTCAGCAGGCATGAGTAACCCTTGGTATGGAAGCTTCGGGGCATTTTGGGGACTTGGTCTTTTCTGTGCAGGAGTGAAATCGCAGGTTCCGCCCTTTTTAGCATTGCGGTTACCGGGATGACAAGCCTAGCTCTGAAAAATTAGAGGTGATGATTGAGGTGTGTGAGAGAGGGAACCTGATAAAATATCAAGAGATATTAGGCAAGGGAGTTGCCACTGGAGATTGCGTAGGTCTATTTGCTGGCAGATTGAACGGGAGTCTTTCCAAAACCCCAGAAATCAAATTTCCCGGGCTCCTTGCGGTGGATATGAACCTCGGTGCCTGGCAATAGGTGGTTGAGTTTGTCGGGTAACCTGCAGGTGAAGGAGCGCCCGCGCAGGAACTGGGATGGCACCGGGGTGCCGAGGTTGGGCAGTGCCTCGATCCCGGGGGAAACGGAAAGGATTTCCGTCTGCATGGCTTCCGGGTTCTTGATCCTCTCGCTGATCCATACGGTGTTACCTGCCTGTAGGCCCTCGGGATCCTCGTTTTGCAGGACAAGGCCCTTGACTGTTTTTTCAGGCTGTCCGTCTTCAGGGGAAGTCAGGACGATGGTCAGTATGGATTCACCGAGCTTGGTTACGCCGCGCAGTTTGTGAATCTTGTGCACATTGCCGTCGGCAGGAGCCTTCAGTGTCTTGTCGGAAAGGCGCTGGTTGAGAACCAGCAACTCATCAGGGATTTTCAGTTCATCCAGTCTTGCGATCAGCTTGTCGGCTTCCGCAAGATCCTTGGCCAACTCAGCAATGGATTGCTCATGGTTTTCCAGTTCAATCTCTATGGCTTCCACTGCTGCTATTGCATTATCAAGGTCACGTTGCAGGCTTAATTGCTGGTCAACCTGTTCGGCGATCACTTCTTCCTTGCTTTGAGCTGTCTCAAGCCTGGATTGTGCATTGGCTTTTTCCGTCTTGGCTTTTTGAATGTCGGCATTGATGCCGAATCTGGTGGCCTTGAACTTCCTTTGCATGTCTGCCCTGAGGAAAGGCAGGTTGGCCTTGTAGTCATCGATTTCCTTCTGCACCAGTGAAGAATCCAGAGAGACCAAATCTTGCCCCGCCTTTACGCTGTCGCCTTCCTTGACATGGACAGTGAGGATGACGCCGTCCTCGGGAGGAGCGATATCCGCGGAACTTGCTGCTACCATGCCGTTGATGCGTGAATAGCTACCTCGCTGCATATAGAGGACGACCACGAGGCCGAGCATGGCCAGCCAAATAAGCAACGGCCATTTATGGAGGATCCTCCGCTGCTTAAATGATGACCCTTTTGTGATCTGGGCTCTGCTTGGAATTTCGTTACTCATGGCAGATTTTTTATATCTCAACGGTTGTGCGCTGCATGACCAGGCTAACCTCGGAGATGTCTTCAAGTTTTGAAAGGGTGTCGACCAGATCTGTCTTGTAGGAAGGGTCTATAAGGCGGATCTGGTAGGAGTATTCCTGGACTTCGCCCTGAATAGCTTCCCGCATTGCCACCATCTCGGTTTGTGATGCGTAATTGGAGAAGATGTCATGTAAATGAGCATGAGAAGGGGAGTTCGGCGGCAGCATGAAGCGGAGGAGTCCCTCGAATTCACGCCGCGAGGCAAACGGTGACCAACTCAGGAAAATGGCAGTGAAGCCGAAATAGAGCGTGCCGATGATGGCAACATCAAACACCTGGGCTCCGGAAGCAATGCCGACTGCCAGTGCCGCAAAAAGAAAGATGATGTCACGCGGGTCCCGGATAGGAGTTCGAAAGCGGACAAATGCCATTGCCCCCATGATGCCGAGACCGCGTGCCATGTTGTTGCCGATCGCCATGATCATTATCGTTATAACAATAGTGGCCAGCACCATGGTATGCAGGAAGGAGCGTGCGTAGGAGAAGCTTTGGTGGGTCCAGCGGTAAACGGTGGCCAGAACAAGGCCGAGCACGAAGCTGATGCTCAGCGAGAAGATAATGTCGATGCTGGTTAGCGGCTGCGTCGGGCCTAGGGCTGTCAAAAAGGATTCCATTAGCTGATAAGGTGGAAGGAAGAAGCTTAAGTGGGAACTGCCAAGCTAAAAATATGAAATTAAATACTGTTGTTGGTTGCCGTGGTGTTTTGTGAGGCGCAATCGTAATCAAATCCCCGGAATAGTGTCTCAAGTCGCCAGGCTGTGGCGTATTTGCAGAATCCGGTTGTGGTTAAGTTGAACCTTTCAACGAGTTCCATCATCCATTTAGGGGCATTGCGCATCGCCTTTAGTTCAAAGATATACCCGGCAAAAGGTCGATTGAGCGCTGTCTGGCTATCCATGGGGCGCCATCCTTCTGAATCCTCGATCCCCGGAAGGGCCCAGTCGCGGGTCGGCCTGTAGCAAATCCGGCGGTCAAAGGTCAGGCGGGCATAATCATCATTGGCACCGAAATAGCTTTCCCTGATATAACGGATGAGCATTTTCGGTCGTGCCCCGATTGCCCGTGCAAGGCGGGCATATTCAAGGAAATAGTGATTGTCGACAGGGTTGTCAAGTAGCGGGAAGTCCTCGGGATAGAGGACGATTGGCCGTCCGTTACCGTTCCCCTGATATTGCTGCATGGTCATCTTGCAACGGCTCTTAATGATGACTCCGCCGACCTTGCGCTTGAGTTCAAGGAAGACGGGAGCACTGCCGCCTTTGCCGTAGGTGCGGATACGCAACTTGAAGCGGGCAAAGGTCTTGCGCTCCTTGGCCAGAGCC